>JAXGYX010000001.1:0-540000 GCA_040772065.1 Oscillospiraceae bacterium
CCATAATTAAAAAAGGTGATGCCGATATTATTCTGGGATTTGAGAAAATAGAAACTGCCCGCTGGCTGGACTATCTGAAACCGGATGGCATGGTGGTGATTAACAATGAACGGGTAAACCCGTTACCGGTTATGAGCGGCAAAGCCAAATATCCGGATGATATCCATGAAAAAATTGCTGCCCTTTTACCGCAAACTGTAATCGTAAATGCTACAGAAATTGCAACTGCCATTGGTAATGTCAAAGTTGCTAATGTGGTACTGGTGGGACTATTAAGTGCAGCGGTGGGTATACCGGCTGAAGAAGTGGAAAAAGCCATAACTGAGATTGTTCCGCCCAAGGCCCTGGAAGTAAACCTGCAGGCCTTCCGCGAAGGACGCAATCGTTATCGGACAGCAGGTTAAAAAACGGTTAATATAGAAACATTAGAATCAGGTGATGTAAAGCTCACCTGATTTTTCATTATACAGGAGCAAAGGCATGAAATATTTAATCGAAGGAATTACTCAGCATGGGGAAGGAGTAGCCCGTATAAACGGCAAAGCCACCTTCATCTCTTACGCTGTTCCCGGTGAAGAAGTAAGAATAAGGATAACCGAAGACCGAAAAAAATACTCACGGGCTGAAATAACAGAAATTATAACTGCTTCGCCTGACCGGATTGAACCGCCTTGCCCTCATTACTATAAATGTGGGGGATGTGCCTGGCAGCATATTAAATATGAACGACAACTGCAAATAAAACGGCAACTGGTAAATGATGCCCTGGAAAGAATCGGCAAAATTGACACTGAAGTTTTACCGGTAATAGGCATGGATCATCCCTGGAACTACCGTAACAAAGTTACCTGGCACATCGGAAAAACGCAGGGTGAAATGAAACTGGGATACTACCAGGCCAACAGCCGCCAATTTCTGCCTATAAAGGAATGTATGCTTTTGCAACCGGGAATTACAGAACTCAGCCACTTTTTAAACTGCTATCTTTTCTTAACTGGAGCAGAAACCGGCCGTCAGGTAATAATCAGACAGGGTTCGGCTGACCATAAACTAATGTTGATAATCGAAGGATCAGTTGACCGGGAAGCATTGATTAACCTTATAAAAGGCTATCCGGGCCTCGAATCTTTGCTAGTATATGAAAATGAGCAACTAGACCTGTTGATGGGAACCCCTTATTTGAACTTTCAAATTGGTACTTATAAATACCAGGTATCGCCGCTGGCATTCTTCCAGGTAAACAACCAGCAAGCTGAACGGTTGTATCGATTGGTCAAACAGACCCTGGGGAATACGCAGCAAACTGTTCTGGATGCCTACTGTGGCACCGGTAGTATAGCCTTATATATATCGGAACAATGTAAGGAGATAATCGGAGTTGAAGCCTATGCGGAAAGTATCCAGGATGCCAATAACAACGCCGGTTTAAACAATAAGCACAACTGCCAATTTTACACGGGAAAATGCGAACAAATCATACCGGCTCTGAATCAGCAATTTGATACCATCATTCTGGACCCGCCTCGTTCAGGTTGCCATCCCGAACTGTTGAACTCAATAATTGAAAAAAACCCCCGGAACATAATCTATGTCTCCTGCAACCCCGCCACCCTGGCCAGAGACCTGGCCGTTCTGACCAGTGATGGATACAGAATAAACATGGTTCAGCCAGTAGACATGTTCCCACAGGCGGGACACGTTGAGACGGTTGTATTGATGTCGAGGGTAAAAGATTGAGTGTGAGAAAAACCTTTATATATCAAGGTTTTCAGCACACATGGGTGTGAAACCCATTGAGCGAAAAACATGAAAATATTGCTTCGCGGAAACAAGTCCATAAAGGGCTGTTTTGATAGTCAAGTGGTCAGGTTAGATGTCAGTGCTTGGCGAGTGGTCAAGTTAGATGTCAGCGTTCGTGAGTGGTCAGGTTAGATGTTTTTTCGGAGTTTTTTTAGGTTGTGTGGTCAGGTTGGATGTTGTCACAAAAATGCTGTTTAGTGAAGCGAAAATTTAAATTTGAACGGAGGGGTTGCATGGTAAATGAAAAAGATGCCATTGAGATAATTTTATATGCCGAAGAAAATGAGATTGCCATTTGGTTAGATGGCGGCTGGGGGGTTGATGCTCTATTAGGAGAGGAAACAAGGGTCCACAACGATATTGATTTGTTTGTGGAAAAAAGCAATAGAAAAAAATTTCTTGAAATAATAAAAGAAAAAGGCTTTGCTGAAGTTATCGAAGCATATACCACTACAGATCACACGGTTTGGAAGGACGCTACAGGCAGGATAATCGATCTTCATATATTTGAATTCGACGAACAGGGATACCTTGTTTTTGAAGGAGAAGCTTATCCTCCGGAAGTGTTTAGTGGTATCGGGAAAATAGGAGATAAAGAGGTAAAGTGTATAGATGCTAAGAATCAAGTTTTATTTCACTTGGGATATGAGCATGATGAAAATGATGTACATGATGTAAGACTTTTGTGCGAGAGGTTTAATATTCCTGTTCCGAATGAATATAAGTAACTGAGCAAATTTCAATTTGTCCTTGAATCTAAACACAAGAAAAATCAGGGCACCCTACGCTAATTTGATCGTAGAGTGCCCCGTTCCTTTTCAAACTTATTCATCAATATCCACTGTAACGCCGGACTTGAATTCCACAGTGAATTTGTCCTCGTATATGGTGACCTTTTCAATCAGCCGCCGGACAAGTTGCTCGTCGTATTCGGAGAGTGTGGTGGGTTGCTTCTTAAGGAATGTGCTCATATCAGCCATGCGCTTTTTGAGTTCATCACGATTGGCATTTTCAACCTGCAACTCTTGCTTCTGGTCACGCAGGCGGTAAATCTCATCGCCAACTTTCTCATAATCCGCATTGGAACTGGCCAGCTTCAAAAGTTCCATTTGCAGTTCTTCCAGCCGCTTATCGATATCGGCTAAAGTCTGGTCGTTTTCACGATTAATGACGGTGGCGATGTTGTCCCGTAGAGTAGAGAGGAAAGTGTCCTTGTCGCAAAGCGCTTGGTTGATTGCGGTAACCAGTACCTGCTCAATGGTGCTCTCCAATACCGTGCTAGCATCGCAGAACTGGCCGGTGTTTTCCAAGCGGCTGACACAGCGCCAGACGATGGACTTTTTGCCTCTGTTGTTCCAATGCACCCTGCGAAAAACCTCACCGCATTTGCCGCAGATAATTATCTGAGCAAACACGTGGTTGCTGCTAAAGGTTCTGGTCTTTCCGTTCGGGCTTGTGTGCACAATACGACGGCGGATAAGCTCTTCCTGCACCTGCATGAAAACTTCACGCGGGATGATGGCTTCATGGCTGTTCTCTACATAGTACTGCGGAACAATACCGTTGTTCTTGACCCGCTTCTTTGTAAGAAAATCAACCGTATAGGTTTTCTGCAAGAGCGCATCTCCGATGTACTTTTCATTTCGTAGAATGTTGTTAATGTTACTGGTGTGCCAGCGCTCATTACCTGCACCGTTCAGGATACCGTCGGCCTCTAACCCACGGGCAATCTTTAGCATACTGGTACCCTCAAGGTATTCCCGATAAATTCGTTTTACGATTTCGGCTTCCTCCGGTACAACTACAAGACGCTTATTCTCATCCTTGGTGTAACCGAGGAACCGTGCGCAGTTGACCTGTATTTCACCTTGTTGGTAACGATACTGTAAACCCAGTTTCACATTCTGACTTAAGGACTGGCTTTCCTGCTGCGCAAGGGATGCCATAATTGTGAGCATAACCTCGCCTTTGGAATCCATGGTGTTTATGTTTTCTTTCTCGAAATAGACTGGTATGTTCTTGTCCTTAAGTTGGCGGATATACTTCAAACAGTCCAGCGTGTTTCGCGCAAAGCGGCTGATGGACTTTGTAATGATCATATCGATATTGCCGGCCATACACTCGTCAATCATGCGGTTGAATTCTTCACGCTTCTTAGTATTGGTACCGGAAATACCGTCGTCCGCAAAAATACCCGCCAGCATCCAGTCGGGGTGCCCTTGTATGTAGGCGGTGTAATGCTCAATCTGTGTGTCATAGCTGGTAGCCTGCTCCTCGCTGTCTGTGGAAACACGGCAGTAAGCAGCAACGCGAAGTTTCGGTTTTTCCTCGTCCTTGCTCTTGCGAGTATGCTTTCTTGCCGGAATCACGGTGACGCTTTTACTTACTGCCATTCTTGTTCACCTCCGTTTCTATTAAACTGTAGGCGTATTCCGCCTGTGCAAAGGGATCGTCGAATTCTTCTCTTCCTTCTATTACATGAAAAGCGGTTGGATAGACGACCGTTGTTTCTTCATTTGGTTCATAAATACGACCGAGTTTCTCAGCCCGCCTGATACGCTCCGCTTCGGCGGCTGTAAATGTGTTCGGGTCGATTATGGCGGGGTAATAGTCGCCGCCAAGATAACGCGTATTACGAAGCATTCTGCCGATTCCCGCATGGAAGGCTTTGATGCCTGCTTTCTTTGCAGCGGTTGCCAACGAGTTGCCTGACAAATAGGACTCAAACAAGGTTTTTATCTGCTCGGCTGCTTCGATATCAATAACAGCCTTTCCGTTTTCAATACGGTAGCCAAATGGTGTGTGACTCACTTATCTCACCAGCCTTTCTTTCAGTGTAATGCCGCATTTAAACTCGAATCCAATCTCCGACCTGGAATACACAACAACCCGCTCTACAAAGCGTTTGAAAATGTTCCCGTCAAAACCCCTCAGCATCGGTGCTTTGGTAGCATATTGCAGCAAAGCACTGACCTCACTTAAGTTTTGAAAATCGTTATTTATGAATCGGGTTATGGATTCCTTTTGACGGCGTAGTCGTTCTGCCTCTTGCAACAATTCATTATTACTCTTATTGTAAACGGCAGGCTCAAGATAACCTTTGGTCATCAGCCCAACCAGTACATTTCGTTGTTCTGCATTTTCTCCAAGTTTCCGGTCAAGTGTCTGAATGTTTCCCAGAGTTTCATCTGAATCCAACCCACGCAGGCTGGTAAGTAAAGGTCTGAGGACGAATTCATGACCGAAAATAAGTTTGTTCATCATGGTGACAAAAGCATATTCAAAATCTGACTCCGGGATGTATTTCATGGAGCATTTTTCGATGTCTGCGATATGAATGGAGCAGCACCAAGCAATTCTATGCCTGCCGCTTGAATGGATTCTGCGCTTAAATGCACCGCCGCACTGACCACAGATGATGTTACCCGAAAAAGGATAGCGGTTCTGATATTTTTTATGTTGCCTTTCTAAGCCTTTTTCCTTGCCACGCTGTTCGATAATATTCTGAGCAGCTTCATAATCTTCATGACTGATAATTGCCTCATGATGGTTTTTGATCAGATACCGATCCTTCTCACCCCTGTTGTTATGGCGATTGAAATGGACATCGGTATAGGTTTTTTGAAAAATTGCATCTCCTGTATATTTTTCGTTTCCCACCATTCCACGGATTGTTGTTGCTGTCCAGCGGCCACCTTTTTTAGTGGGTACTTTTCGGTTGTTCAACTCGTCGGCGATTTTATGAGTGCTTTTACCGGATAGAATTGAAGCGAAAATATAGCGCACAATTTCTGCTTGTTTCTCGTTAACGACCATCTCACCATTTACGTTATCGTAGCCATAGGGCGGATAGGATATCTTGTACGTGCCATTTTGAAAGCGACGCTGAATTGACCACTTGTTGTTTTCAGCAATGGAGACCGATTCACTTTCGGCAAGTCCACTTAGGATTGACAGCATGAGTTCACTTTCCATTGACCCTGTGTTGATATTTTCCTTCTCAAAATAAAGGAAAACATTAAGGACAAGCAGCTTTCTGACCAGCTCCAGACAGTCGGTAGTGTTACGAGCAAATCTGCTGATAGACTTCGTTACAATGAGGTCTATTTTTCTGTCTTCACAGTCGGTAATCATTCGAAGCAACTCAGGGCGTTTTTCTTTTTTCGTGCCGGTGATGCCTTCGTCATAATAAAGACCTGCAAACGCCCATTCAGGGTTTGCATTGATGTAGGATTCGTAGTGTTTTATTTGCGTATCCAGACTGACGAGTTGCTCATCACTGTCAGTAGACACACGGCAATAAGCTGCAACTCTGAGCTTGGATTGTTCAGCCAAACCGACTGTATTTTGAGCTATTTTTGTTACCTTTTTCAATTTCTCACCTCCTTGGTCAGTGTCACATGTTACCGTCAAAACCAAGTTATATCAACGGTTTTAGAGCATAATCTCAGCTAATAATGGTGAGAAAGTTTTGCGGTTTAGCTCGGTTATCTTGTTGAACTCTGACAAGGAAATAAGTCCACAATTCATCATTGCGGTTAGTATCTGTTGTGCCCTGACATAATCGACTTCACGCTGCATTTGTTCCTGCGGTACAGGCCTTTTTTCCGATACAGCATTAATATCGCTTTTGCTGATACCTTGGTTTTGTAAGTTGTTCACTCAGATTTCCTCCATTCGGAGGGGAAATGAAAAGAGCCCCTCTACCGTCTACAGACAGAAGAGGGACTCTTGCGTACCAGCATATACTGGTTATTCGGTTTTGATGAAAGCATCTGTAAATCCCGCCGCCTTTACCCTTTTGAGCATGGCATCAGCATTGGCTTTGATGGCGTAAGCACCGACTTGTACACGATATAACTTTTTCGGTTCAGTTGGGGTGGGAGTGGGAGGTTTTGACGGTTCTGTTGCCGTGAGTAGCCTTTTGACCTCTGCTCTAAATGTATCCATTGACTTGGCGTGCTTCGAAAACCAGTGACCTGGATCGGCATGGTTACTGGCGATGCCGCGTTTATGCCCCTCGTAATGACCGATAATAACGCCATCTGCCATCGGGTCGAGATTATACTCCTTGCAGAGATAGGCACACAGTTCGGTGGCTTCCTTGTAGACTGCGTTGAAATAGGCTTTGTCGGTTAGGCCATCCTCGCAGATTTCAAAACTTGTGTGACTGTCATTGACCGATCCTTTTGAGCCGGAAGCCCCATGCCAACCGCGATGATTCCACGGCAGTGTCTGATAGGTAGCAATACTGCCATCAGCCAGTTTTCCGATGAAGCCATGTACGCAGACCTGCCGACCGTCCGGTTTGTCTTGATTCCAGTGGTTGTTATATTGATTCTTGCCAAGCAATCCATCGTCCGGACCCACATAACGACGCAGATTCGGATTGTTCGCGCCGGTGGAGTGAACCATAATGCCTTTGACAGTAATAGTCCTGCCAGCCTTGTAGCAGGCGTTGTTTGTGAATATCAATTTCCGTAGATTCATTTCTGTTCATCCTTTCCATGAAGCTGTGCCAGCACATCTTTTAACTTGGCAGGCACGGGTAACCCAATAGCCGTGGCATTCTCAACGAGAGAAATTCCCTCATTAGCAATGTAGAAGAAGATAATCGCCGTCCGAAGTGGTGCTCCCGTGCCGCCGAGCAGATAGGTGTCGATGAGATGACCAATGCCGACCACAAGGAATAGCGCTACCTTCTTGGCGATACCCTGCGCTCCGATTCTGCTGGACAGTTTTTTCTCCACAATTGCCCGAAGCACGCCCGTGATGTAGTCGACGACCACGAAGGCGATGAGCGCATAAAGGAAGCCGTCCAATCCGCCCAAAAACCAGCCAAGCGTACCTCCGATGGCTGCAAATGCAACCTGAATCCAGTTCCAAATCTCTTTCATTTTCGTTTTACCTCCTGTTTTTTCGCATAAAAAACGCCTGCTGAATATGCAGGCGCGAATGCCAATATGAATGATTATTCTTTAACTCTGTTTCGGGAGCGCCTCCCAAAGCCGCAAGTCTTCCTGACCGAGTGACCATAGGGCAAAACCACGCAACCGCCATCGGTATGCCGCTTCATTTGCCCAGTAGACAATCGAGTCCACGTCTTGGTAGTAGACAATTCCAAAACCATCCCCATCACCGAGGAATACCCTCGAACACCAGACGTTGATGTCACGTGGCGTAAATTTTGCCGTGTAGTCAGCGTTGCATGGAATGTATAGCATTGCTGAATGCACGAAGTCATAGTCCATAGAGATATCCTCGCTTCGGGTAGCGGATTCCTCCACATCTGAGGTAAGCGTGAATACCTCGAATTCACTGTCCCATGTCACGCTACTCCGGGCGATCCTGCCGTAGTTTTCGGTAGTACCGTTTGGCATTGTTACATCAAAGGCTTCATACGGCTCGTAAGTCCAGGCATCGCCTAAACGCAGAAGTTCACACTTGATTTCATTATCCGACTGAATGCCGCAATAACCACTTGCTGGTGATACCGTGGCTGTGAAGCGGAGGGTGTTACTGTTACCGGAATAGACCCTCACACTGTTGTCGCGTTTCCTCATTTCAATGAGATACATATTGGGGTTTGTGCGGATGTCGGTGGCAGGTGTTTTAGCGTAAGCTGCACCATAACTGCCGAGCAAAATAGAGTCTTGATAGAGTTCCACTCGCTCAGTGTCGATGTTGATACAACAGAAGATGTCGCCGATAAATACCCCGGCGCGCCCGCTCCCGTTGTGAGGGAAGGCAAGCCGTGCTCGAAGGTGAACGTCGGAGAAACCGTCATATCTCCAGGCAAGCTGGCCACTACCTTCGAGCTGTGAATAAACTCTGCCGGACGCATATTCATCGCTTCGCCAGACTGCCCAACTGCCTGAAAGTGTAGTCCAGTAAGTGCTTTGCAGCGTGATGGGATCTCGGAAGTCCTCATACCACACCAGAGCCGAGTCGGGTTTTCGCCGCAGAATCTCGGTGGTCAGCTTGAAGCCTTTGTCCGGCACAGCCATATTCCCGTTCACGTCCTTGAAGCTACGAGGAGAGAGTTCAAAGGTAGCCGAACCTGCCGAGGGCTGTTCAGAAAACGATGAGCAAAGACGAAAGCCATATAACTGCGCGCCCACCACACCGCCATCAACTGTGATGGTATGTTCGCCTGCCGACAAGCTGCGTCCTTTGGCAAGAATCGCCCAGAAGGTGCTTCTCCAATACGGCCACCATAGGCGGTTTTCGTAAAAGCCGACCGAGGAACCGTCAAGGGAGATGTTGATACCGTTCTTGTCCCAATACGGATAGCAGATACGGACTGCGACATCATAAATTCCCGATTGCGGAACGGTGATATTGTAGGTCGCTGTACCCGTTTCTGATGAGAGCGTAATCATGCCGTTGCCGATCACCACGCCCTCTGTGTATCTATCCGGATCTCCGTCACGGTCAATATAGATTGTGCCAAACTCTGCCTTTTGTGTTTTGCCGTAGCAAGTTAAGTATCGACGGCGGTTGTATGTTTCCCCGATTATTGGAGCTTCTCGGCTGGTTGCATCGCCACCCTCAGCATAATCGTAGACTTGAGGGAGCATATACGGCACTTGGTCGTAATCGTCCCAGTAGGCAAGCCACGGTATCATCGGTTGCGGAGGTGCATTACCCGTGAAGTTATAGCCGCCCTCCGCCCATATTTTGGCGGCGTAATAGGTAAGCGACACGCCACGATACGTCTGGCCGAGGTCGGCAGGGTTTGTATATATCTGCCACTCCCAACCGTAACCCGGTAAACCCATATAGATCTTTTGCGGATTCATTACTCTGGCGGCATAATCATAAACACCGACAAGCCAGTCCCGTGGAGAGACAGGACCCGGTGCGCTGCCTGCCCAGGCCATACCGTATGACATAATTGCTGCCGTGTCACAGTAAGCATCGAGATCGGCATAGACGCACCAGTTCTCGCCGCCGACTGAGCCTTGGACGCCCGTCATACCGGGCAAACAGATATTGACCAGTTTGGCAGGATTGTACGCTTTGACGGTTTGGTAAATGTCGCTGAATAGAATATTTGCCGCATCCTTGTTCTCATATCCACCGCCGCGTTCCAAGTCGATATCCACACCAGCACACCACGGATATTTCTGCATGATCCGTACCAATTCGGAGAGAAACTTCGTCTTTGCGCCACTTTCGTTATTCCGCAGAGCAGTGAAGATAGAAGCTGCGCCGTGGTTCATTACAGTGAGAAACCACCGCACTTTAGGCCATTTATTGATGTACGGCATCATGCCGGATATCGGCGTCCCTGTTTCGGTTATCGTTCCTGTTATGTCCACCTCGAAGGTGAAGATGCCGACGGCTTCATAGCGGTCACCGTAATTGTTCAAGGCTTGGTGCATTCGGGTGTTGCCCATGAACGACCATATCATGCACTTCTTGCCCTTAAGATAATCCCTACTCATAAGCGCGGATCTCCTTCCATCATTTCTACATATTCGAGGTAGACCCTCGCTGATTTTCCGTTTTCCAGCTTTACGTGGTGCTTGCTGTCGTAAGCGGCGGTATATTGGTAAAATCCATCCTTTGGCGTGGGATTGCCATTTCGCAGGCATTCCCTTGCCACAGCTTTTAAGGCGAATTCATCACCCGCACTCACCGCCGATGTGAATTTGCACTTATGCGAACCCATACCTTGTGAAATTTCAATGCTTCCCGCCGCCATTGGCTGTTTAGGATAGATATAAAAGTTTAGACCCGCCGAGGTTTCCCCGGTGTTGAAGAGGACGAGGGTCGCGCCGCCACGCACCACGGCATTTTGGTAGCGAGGGGCATTCCCGCTACCTTGAAGCATGGTCGAGGTGTGCGGTGTATAGCCTGTCAGTTTGTCGCCCTCCTGAAGTTGAAGGTCAGTGAAGTAAATCTCGCCCGTGCAATCGGCAATGAGAGGACGGAGGGTGACGTTCACGATTCGTTTTTCCTCTTTGAGCTTTATTACCTCTGCAAAGCGGATAAAGTTGTTGATGATCATAAGCTCCACCTACCCATCGAGCGTCCACTGAATTTCACAGACGTGACCGACCCAGCCCGTTGCGACGACACCTGCTTGCAGCATTAGATCAGTGAAGAACACTTCTCCCGTACAGTTCTGTATAACAAGACGGATAGTGATGGAGCGCAGCCTGCCATAGCCTTTGGGTGAAGCGTCTCGCGCCACTTGTTGAAAAGATGCCATGTGAAATCACCGTCCTCTCAATACAAATCAATAAATCGTGTTTCTGTCGTTCCGTCCTCGTACTCGAACACCACCTCAATGCCAACCTGCCCATTTGCACCCTTGTTCAGATTATCTGAGCCGATTTGCGCCGAAATGGTGTAGTTACGTCTTGATGCCGGATAGACTGTTTGCGCCATGCTTTTGGTCATATCCGCCACACCAACCGCCTTAAAGGAAGCTGTACCGGACACACCGTTTTCAGTATCCACTACAAAACCGCTATTTTGCCAATAGGCGAAGCCGTCATCGGCTCTGCTGTTTCGCAGATGGTTGAACGGTACCATATCCTTGATTTCCTGCTGAAAACTGCCAGAAAGTAAGCGCTATTGAAGTTGACAAAAGCTTTATGGAAGGCTTCTTGAAAAATTCGATGCCGAAAACCTCGACCTTTATCATCAGGACTTCGCAATGGCGGCTTCCTGCTTCTGTGGACTATAAGGTTTTTGCAAACATTCCTTTTTTCCATACCACCAGCATATTGCGCAAGCTGACGGAAAGCAAAAACCCACCAACAGAAGCATGGTTAACGATGGAAAAGGGTGCGGCCAAGCGTTTCATGGGAACCTCGCGTGAAAGCCTGCGGTCACTCATGATAAAGCCAGTATTCGATCTTGAAATCGTCTACCATTTTCGCCGGGAGGATTTTCATCCGAAGCCCGGCGTAGACGTGGTATTGCTCCATCTGAATAAAAGGCACAACCAGATGTATCGCCAGTCCAATGGCTTGCTTACGAGCGCTTTGTCTCAGCCGGCCTACGAAGCAATGGTGCCGAATTACGACGCATGTTTACAAAAAAGCAGTTGTCCAGAGCATTTCGAGAAGCTGGCATACATGGTTACGCCTCTGGGGAAATGCTTTATGTGCAATGGCTCTGCCTTTTCCGATGCTACTACAAGCATGTACTTCGCAAAGACTGAATCACCCATCCAGTGTCCACCTAATTTCACAGACGTGGCCGACCCAGCCTGTGGCGACGATACCTGCTTGCAACATTAGATCAGTGAAGAACACCTCTCCAGTACAGTTCTGTATAACAAGACGGATGGTGATGGAGCGCAGCCTGCCGTAGCCTTTGGGTGAAGCGTCTCGCGCCACTTGTTGAAAAGATACCATGTGAAATCACCGCCCTCTCAATACAAATCAATAAATCGTGTTTCGGTCGTCCCGTCCTCGTATTCAAATACTACCTCGATACCGACCTGTCCATTTGCACCCTTGTTCAGATTATCTGAGCCGATTTGAGCCGAAATAGTGTAGTTACGTCTTGATGCTGGATAGACTGTTTGCGCCATGCTTTTGGTCATATCCGCCACACCAACTGCCTTAAAGGAAGCTGTACCGGATACACCGTTTTCAGTATCCACTTCAAACCCGCTATTTTGCCAATAGGCGAAGCCGTCATCGGCTCTGCTGTTTCGCAGATGGTTGAACGGTACCATATCCTTGATTTCCTGCCCGATGAGATTGCTTTGGTCGAACTGGTCGGCCATCGTTGCTGATGAGGAATCGCCAAGTTCTCTGAGTTTTGTGGAGAGTTCCAGTACGGTTTTCCATGGCTCTTGGAGGTTATACTGGCGACGTATAATTCGTGTTTTGATGGTCAGATTCAAATCCCTGTCATCAACGGTTACAATGTCACCTAAATCCCAGCGCTCGTGTTCATAGCCTGTCAATACGGACAAATCCATCGCCGAGAGGACATAGGAAACGCGGGGCTTTGCGTACTCAGCAAGCCGCATATTGGTAAATTCAAGCATCTGATAGGGGTTCGTAAAATTGGAGCAGTCGAGTGTCGCTACCCGCACCTCGCTTGAATAGGTTAAGTCCTCCAGATATTCCTTGCCGCCGTTAATGGCACTAAAGGTCATGCCGTCTTTACCGATGGCGTAGAGTCGCGTAACAAGGGATCGGGTATCGACTACACGCTTAATCCCAGTCAAGTTTTTGCGGTAGGCGAAGAGCGCACCGCTGTCTGTCCCGCTGAATGTCAGTAAATCCACTCGCCTGTCCCGGCTGTGGAACACCAAATCGCCGCCGTGGATGTTTTGCACCATCCGCAGGATGGAGAGTGCGTTCTTTTCTTGGCATTCCCATGTTCGAAGGGTGATCACATTTACCGTGCCGACTTCCCAGCCTGTACCCGCAAGCGCAAACGCCATCGGGGCGGCGGGCAGGTCAGCGTTGAATTCAATCGGTTGTTTTTCTGCAGAAAAAGTCAGGTCATAGAATGCCGCTTCCGCATAGACCGTTGTGAGTATGCTGTTGCCATCCGAACCTTTTTCATCCGTCATTGTCCGTATGCGGTAAACATCCTCAGCAATCTGCACCTGCTTCTCGTTGTCAAGCGTCGCCCGCTTCGGGTCACTGTAGGGCAGCTTGAATTCCAAGGTGTCCGCTCCGTTGATCTCGCCCGTAACAATGATGTCGTAAGCATTCTCCAGAACCGTTTCCCACGCTCCGTTCCCGTCCAAAACCACGGGGCGGGCAAAACCCAGTTTCTCATATGGAGATTTTGGGATATCATGAAGTGTGATATCGAGCAGCTTCGGCGTGACCGTCGTATCGCTGGTGGTGAGCGTTACCCTGTAACGGATATATGAACGATTCGGTGAGGACAGTTCGCCGTTCGTGCCAACTGTCTGCCATGCCGACCAGTCCTGCAAATCATCTGAAGTTGATGTTTCTATCAGTGAAATGGACGTGACGCCCGCTGTGTATTCGCTTGTTGCCGATACCCGACCGCTCCCGGCAAGGCTGCATTCGGCAGCAATCGTCGTCAGTTGGCCGCTTTCGGGGTAGAGATTATCAATGCCTTTCCGTAGGGTGACAGCTCCCGGCTCAGTTAGCGCATCCACGTTACTCGAAGTATCTCCGCCATTGGCAAGCATCGCCTGGCGGAAATAGTGAATCAAGTCATCAATAGTTAAGTCGCTGTCTGTTTCAAAGAACCACTCGTCCAAGCCACCTGCGTAGTAATACTGGTTTGCGTGCATTCCCATGACGATATCCGCCGTACAGGATGGATTCAATGTACCAGTAAATGTCCGCAAGGGGGCTGTCCACACTACACCGTCGGCACGGTTACACAGAACTATCTGAGATGTTTTGTCCGTCGCATTTATGATGGCAGAGAGGAAATACCAACCACCATTGACCATGTTGAATCCAGGTGTTTCGGTTTGGTCAAGGATAAGCGTGCCCGCCGAATTATAGAGCATCATTCGCGGCCGTCCTTGATAGAGGGAAATATATAAAATAGGCTGACCGGGTCCTTGCCTGGTATTGAAAAGCGGAATAAAGTTCTGCCCGACAGAATAGGTGGTCGGGTTAATCCAACCGCCGACAGCAATTTTATCACCGAGATCAGAAAAGAATGTACCGTTGTTGGTGGCGACAAGGTGCGTCTTTTCTGTGGTTGGGTTGTTGATGTTTATGCGAAAATACCGCCCAAACCTGCCGTTTAGTAAAGAAGCTGTTGTGCCGCTCCAGCCGGAGACAGTAAAATGTCGTCCGTTGCCGGAGGAGTCTGTAAGGCGGGTATCGCTGTCCGGCGTGGATTCGTTGAAACGCCAGAGTGCGGAAGTTTTTTCGGTTACAGGGATCTCGCCTGTAAAGTCTGTTTGAGAAGTCAATATGGATTTTACCGCCATGTCCTCACCTCCAACGGCTCTTCGCCTGTATTTGCAGTTCTGTAAAGGTCGCACCGATTGCCGTAATGGTTACGCTGTTCGCTCCTTTGCGAAGAATTGGAAAGTTCAACTCTTGAAGCAGCGGCAGACCATTTCGGAGCGTTTCGCCCGTGCCGTCTACCACCTTGGCAGTAACCAAACCGCTGTCGATGACAAGGGTTTCCCCGGCAGCCAGCGCACCGATAACGCGAAGTTCTTCGTCATTTGTTTTCAACGACACATAGGTTGATGCCCCTGATGGAATGGTGCCTTTCAAAAGGAAGACAGGCAAAGAGTCTGTATTGCCTTTACTCCTCGTGACCGCATTCGCGCCTGCTTGGGTTAGCGTAAAACCCTCGTCCGTCAAAGCGTAAGCATGTGGGTCGGGGCAGACGAAGTTCAAGTCAAATGCACCCGCTGAGCGAATAAGCCGTTCACAGTTCACTTCCGTCTGAAGTCGCGCTGTGAAATAGCGGTCGGCTACATCGTCAAGCACAAGCTGTTTCAGCCCTTTATCCGGGTCAAGCCATTCTGCCAGACCATCCAGAACTCCAACCAATGAAGCGAGGTTGTGCTTTGGAGCGATATTACAGCGAACGGTTATGACCCGCTCTGCGCTATCACTGCCAAAGTCTGCCACGCCGGGCTTGCCGGGTATGGAAACAAAGGAGTTGCGCAAGGGTGGCGAAGCCTGCCAAGAGGTCAGCCGAGCCTTGACGTTCATGCTTTGTGATGAGATTCCGTTGAAAATAAAGCCCACACCAACACCTCCTTATGCCGGGCTAAACCGTCCCTGCGCCCGCGAGCCGGTTTGCATCAGGTTATACAGTTCCTGTGATATTCTGCGGATGTCGTCCTCGCTGCGGACAATCATCTGCTGTATGTTGATGAGCGAAGGCATACCTGGCACCGCCAAACCGCCATGACTTCCTGTCACATCACCCATGTTTATGCCGGGCGTATCAAAAGCGGTGGGAATAGCGTTCTGCATATCGTCTGCGACTTCATCCATCGCCCGTTCGAAGCCCACACCGATGCCCTGACCCATGTTTTCGCCAAGTCCGGCAAATAAGGTGGAGGGAGAACGGATACCGAAGAAGTTTTTAATGCCGTCGACGATCCCTCCGAAGAAGCCGGAGATTTTACCCCAAATCCAATCGGTGACGTTTGAAATACCCTGCCACAGCCCCTTGATAAGGTCGCTGCCGACTTGCACGATTTTGCCGATGTTACCGGTAAAGCCTTTCACAATGGCCGTAATAATCTGAGGTATCGCTTTTACGATTTCCACGATGATGGTTGGCAGGTTCTTTATCAACGCCACGAACAGCTGAATGCCCGCTCCCACAAGCTGCGGGATGCTCCCGATAATCGCCGTAATAAGCGATGAGATGATCTGTGGTATCGCCGCCACGATGGCAGTAATAATCTGCGGCAGGTTTTGAACTAACGATATTAACAGCTGAATCCCTGCGTCAATAAGCTGCGGAATAGAGCCGAGGATCGCTGTAATTAAACCCTCGATAATTTGCGGTATTGCCGCCACAATTGCCGTGATGATTTCAGGCAAGGCGTCTACTAAGGACACCAGAAGCTGAATCCCTGCATCAATAATTTGTGGGATAGCCCCGATGATAAAATCTACAATGCCGAGGATGATAGCGGGCAGAGCAGCGATCAATTGGGGTAGCGCGTCCAGGATTCCCTGTGCCAGTCCAAGAATCAGTTGAAGGGCGGCATCAAGTATCATAGGCAGGCTTTCCATCAAGCCTTGAACGATTGTGATCACAGCGTTTACCGCCGCCGGTATCAACTGTGGAAGTGCATCGGCGATGCCTGTAACGAGAGTGGCCACTAATTGAACCGCTGCATCAATAAGTAATGGAAGATTATCAATCAGCGCACCCACAATGGTCATAACAGCATCCACGGCGGCGGGGATGAGTTCGGGCAAAAGTGTCAAAATCGTTGTCAGCACCTGTGTGAAAAGGTCGACTACCGTAGAGAGCAGAGTCGGAAGCAAATCACCGATTGCCCGTAGTATCCCGTCGAGGGCAGGCGGCAGTGCTTTTACGATATTCTCAATAACTGGAACAATGTTTTTCACGACGTTCTGGAACGCTTCGACCACATTACCAATCAAAAGTCCTACATCAGCATTGGCATTACCCAAACCCGCCATCAAGTTGCCGATAGCCGATTGCATCCCCGCCATAGAGCCCGTTATTGTTTCCGTGGCTTCCAAGGCGGTCGTTCCTGTGATCCCCATTTCGGTCTGAATGACATGGATTGCTTCGGTCAAATCGGAAAATGAAGAGAGGTCGTATTTAATACCGGAGATTTTTTCGGCATCAGCCAAGAGCCTCTCCATTTCAGACTTTGTGCCGCCATAGCCCAGTTTCAGGTTGTCAAGCATCGTGTAGTTCTGCTTGGCGAAACCCTGATAGGCATTTTGGATGGATGCGATGTCCGTACCCATTTTATTGGCGTTATCGGCCATATCCGTAATCGCCATGTCCGCAACCTGCGCCGCTTTTGCGGTATCGCCGCCGAGGGACTGGATAAGACTTGCCGAAAAGCCCGTGACAGTTTCCATATATTCGTTGGCGGACATACCGGCGGTCTTGAAGGCATTTTCGGCATACCCTTGAACAGACTGCGATGCCTCACCAAAGAGGGTATCCACACCGCCGACCAGTTGTTCGTAGTCCGCATAGGCGGATATGACTTCTTTGCCAAGTTTGACGGCAGCGGCTCCGGCGGCAACAGCCACCGCGCCCATTGCCACACCGATGCCTTTGAGGATGCCGCCCAGCTTCTCGAACTTTCCGCCGGATTTTTCGGCGCTGTCGCCAGCGTCCTCCAGTTCCTCGCCAAGGTCGTCGGCTTCTTCCGCTGATTCTTCCAATTCACGCTCCATGTTGTTGAGTTCCGCGTTGGCGTTATTGAGGGCGATCTGCCAGTTTTGTGTACGGCGATCATTTTCACCAAAGCTGTCGGAGGCGTTTCGAAGAGCGGCTTCAAGGGTGGAGATTTTGTCCTTCTGGGCATCTATCGCTTTATTGAGGACTTCGTTGCGAGCGGCAGTAGCTGCTATGGATTTATCCTGTTTGTCGAACTCGCTCGTTACCAGCTTCATTTCGCTACCCAGTACTTTGAACGACTGGTTTATATCTCGCAGTGCGCTTTTAAACTCCTTTTCGCCCTCGACGCCTATTTTCAACCCGAAGTTATCAGCCACTTAAAACACCTCCTCCCTCAAAAAAATTAGATGCCATCAGGGATGACATCTTCAATAAACTGTTCGCGCTTTGGTTTGGTCATTCCGAGGAACTGGCGATGGCATTCCCACAAGTCCAGCAATTGCCCTATCGGGGTGAGCCACGTTTCCTCTTCGGAGCGATTCAGATGAACCGTACCGTAATATAAAAGTCGGGTAAACAACTCATCGTCGCTTACCCGACCTCGGCGTTTTTTGGTTCACCATCCTCGCTTTCGATGTTACGAGCCGTCCCTTTGAACATCGCCTCGGTAATTGCCGACTTATACGCCGCCAGTTCAAGTGGCGAGGTGAGCAATTCCACTTCTTCCTCGGTCAGTAGATCTTTCGGTTTCTCCTTGTTGCGCAGGTTGTGGATGAGGATGGGCTGGTTAGCAAGGAGCGTAATCAGCCAAATAATCTCGTCCAGCGCCATCTCGAAGTTTTCTGACTTCATTAACTTATCACCCAAGTTATCCAGCCCGCCGTAGCGTTTGGCGATTTCCTTTGTAGCACGGGTGGACAGAATCAACTGATAATCTTCATCGCCGATTTTTATGACGGCACTTCGTTCGTTATCCATGCATTAACCCTCCAAACCCGTGTCAAAGTCAGGTTCGTACACTTCCGTATACCAACCACTGATCACACCTGGTAGCACATCCGTATCATCTTCGTTAACTTCTGCTTTCCAAGGATGACGATCGTTGCCGTCCGGTTTATTGCGGCGGGAAACAGTACCTTCAATACTCGGTGTGGAAAAGGTGATGCTATCGCCCTTGGTGGCGAGATTGGTGGACGGAACGCCGAACTTCACGCGGTAAAGCCAGAAGTAGCGGTACTTACCATTCGCTTTTTTTGCCCGAAATCCAATAGCAACAGGGTCGCCACCGTCCTCTGAAGCCGAAATAAGAACGCCGTTTTCATCCATGGTCGCTCCTGTCAGCTTTGCGGCGACTGTTTTTCCGATGTCATCCACACCAAGGGTAAGCTTACCGTTTTTGAATTCCTTGATGATTTCAGCGGCACCATCGTCCGCCCAGAGTGTCGCTTCCGCAAGTTCGATAGATAATTCAGCAGAGATTGCCTTAGCCAGCATTACCGGAGTGTCGTAGGTCTCGTGACCCGTAATAGGCGCTTCGGTGACTGTTGCGTAGTAGAGTTTATCAAGACCAATTGTAGCCATGTTATATTTCCTCCGTTTCGTATTCTTTCGCCACATCGATGGCGTAATGATAATAGCCGCTATCGTTCTCATAGCCGATGTAGCGGCGATCTGTTATCGTAAACGCCGCACCAAGCAGGGCGGCGGTAATCTGATTTTTCCGGTTGATGTAATTGCCTTCTGAAAACAGGGATATCCTCACCTCGGACACATCAATAAGCGGTGTATTATCCCCGAACAAGGCAAACTCATCCGTCATCGGTGTGAGAACAAGATACTCGTTGGGTGCAACACCGCTGAATATGCCCGTTTCCACCGGTAGTAGAGGAGAGAGCAGCGCGTTCAGTTCCTGCAAAATGCTCATATGCGCTCCACCTCCTGGTCGAATTTTTCCTTCATCGCTTCAATAGCCGCATTCCTCGATTGTCTGCGGGCTGGTCTCATGAAGGGTTTCGGCGGCTGACCGTGCTTACCGTATTCGAGAATATTAGCGATTTTGGCGTTACTGTCGCCGTCGCTTCTTGGCTCGGCAAAACCAATTTTGATATCCCAGCCTGAGCCGTCCCGTTTCTGCTTCGCAGGCGACAAACCGAGAGAGTCTTCCAACTCACCTGTGGAACGACTCTTTGTTTTCGTGCCATGCCCGACTACAGAGGAGAGGTTGCTTTTTGCCTTAGAAAGAACGACTTCACCGCCTGCTTCCAGCACTTTGGGGATAATTTCATCCGTTTTATTGCCAAGGCGAGAGAGTTTTAAGAGAAATTCCTCCGGCATTTTCATTTCGATTTTTGCCATTATCTCACCGTCCCTTCCAATTTCTCCGCCAACACTTCGATATACATTCCGCGTCCACGCACATCTTCCGCGTTAATAATGTTATAGCGGCCATCAGCTTCGGAGATAAAGTGTGAAGTCGTGACCGTTAAGCCCGGAATTTTGCGGAAGCGAAACATCGCTGTTACGCTTGAAAACGCTGCGTTCCCAATAATCCGTTCCCATTTTGCGGTGGTGTTGCGAACTTCCTTATATGCCTTAACCGAAGCGATGATGTTGTCGCCTTTAGTGACGAAACCCTCTGCATCTTTGATGGGATCGGTTGAGATGATGTTGATTGGCGTACTCATTTTTCCGTATCCCATGCTTACACACCCCACAATCTGTCAAGACGCAAAAGCATGTTGACCGTATTCCAGACTTGTTGAGAAGCCTGAACGCTGTCGGCAAAGAAACCGGCAGTCGAGCCATCGCGGGATTCGTACCAATTCGATACAAGCATGATTACGGCCTGTTCAGTTGCAGCGTGCATAGTGTTTTCGGTGTAATAGCCCTCCGCAATATGCTGGTAGCTCTCGGCATAATTGACAGCGGCGGCGATGAGGCGCAGGAGCAGATCGTCGTCATCAGCGTGTGTCAGTATTAGGTTTTCTTTGACTTTTGGCAACAATTCCGTTGGCGTCATCGCCGCTCACCTCCATTATTCTTGGTCTGCCATCAATCCCGCAGCTTTCAGCTTTGCGAGCAGGGCATTGAAATCCGTAACAAGTGTGGCTGTGTCCTCAGCTATGCTGTCAGCTTGATTCGCAGCAGCTTTCACAAGTCCGGAGACTGACTCCGTAGCATCGGTAGGATATGTCGGGACATACAGCTTATGGTCTTCGCCGATTTTAACTTCGACGGTGTCGTCCTCGGTTGCTTCGTCAGCTATGACACCGCCTAAAGTTTCATCTGTTGCCGCAGCAAGTGCTTGAACATACAGCTTACTGTCTTCGCCGATTTTCACTTCGACAGTGTCATCCTCACCAGCAGCGGCGGCTTTTACACCGCCAAGAGTATCCCCAGTTGCCACAAGGAGAGGGTCGGCGGAGAGCCCCGTTACCGAGGCTCCCTCCTTGATTTCCAGCGTGCCGCCGATGACGGTTTTTTCGCCGCCCTGTTCGGTATAGTTCTTTGTGTTATAGCTCATATTGCACCTCCGTTAAGCTTTCTGCTGGAGAACCTTGATAGCCTCCGGCAGAATCAATTTGCCGTCCACACGTTGGGTGGCAACGAAGCCCACCTGCCCGGTGACAGCGAAGAGTTCATTCAGTCGCTTAAACACACGCCCCTGACGGTCGGCTACCCAGTAATAACTGAAGTCTCCAAACACAATGGTCTTGGCGGCTGCAGCGATGGTGGGTACATATGCGGAGGTGTAAACAGGACGGTTCAAAATGGTGTCAGGCGTACCCGCTTGCAGGGAGGGCTGCCACAGATACTGGCCCTGCCCATCCTTTAACTTGCGGATGGCCTTTACAGTAGCATCGTTCATAACAAATACAGCCTTGTTGCGGTAAGGCGCCTTAAGCGAGTAGAACAAATCAAGCACCTCATCCATCGTGACGGCGGTAGCTCCTGCCGTGGTTACGCCAAGCTGTGCACCGCCAGTCGCAGCAAGGATGCCGTGGGCTTGCCGGAGCCGTCGCCGGTAAAGAAGGCGTCCTCCTCTTTATTACCGATGCGCCTTGCAAACTCTCTGGAAATGTAAGCTTCGAGATTGAACACGCTGTCGTTTAGGAGTTCCTCGGATACCTTGATGAGCGTGCCCAGCTTGTAAGCGCCGATGGACACCTGGCCGAAAGCATCGTCGCTGTCGGGGATGGTACCTTCTTCGTCGATCCACGATGCGGTGCCCTTGGATGCTACGACAGGAATTTTACGATCACCGGAAGAGGTGGTGATGACGTTTGCCAACCTGCGGAAGACATTCTCCTCGTCGAGGGCTTCCACAAGCGTGCGCTCAAATTCGTCGGGCACGAGGTAGCCGCCCTCGGAGTCGGTGCCGATTTGCAGGGCGTTCTTTACGCTCATATCAAGACCCTCGTTGCCACGAGTGCGCATGGCATTCCAGAAGGCTTTTCTGTATTCGGCGGACGCACGGCCAGTCTTGTCCTCAGTGGACTTGTTCGGCGCGCCCAAAATAGGAGCAGATGTAGGCTTGCTCATCTCAAGGTCATAGGCCGCCTGGCGTTCCAGACGCTCAATTTCCTTGCCGAGAGCGACCATGTCGGCTTCCATCTTGTCGTACTCTGCGGCAGCTTCAGCGGGAACAAACCCGTCCGCGCCGCGCTTCTGGTCAAGGAACTCCTTTGCGGTGTTCCAGATTTTGTTGCGCTTCTCGCGCAGTTCAAGGATTTTATTCATTGTCATTACCTCCATAAATTTAGTGGATAATCAAATTGAGCCGCTTTTGAAGCGACTCAGCGAGTACGCCTTGCGGCTCAGGTTCGGGTTTCGGTTGTTCTTTGGTCTTTACCTTATCAAGCAAGGAATTGGTGACTGCCCTGCGACTGAACGCATAGGTCGGAGCGGCTTGATGTCTTTTGCTGTCTTCCAGCACACCGTCAGCAAAACCCAATTCAATCGCCTTGTTTGCGTTCATCCATGTTTCTGCGTCCATCCAGTGGGAGATTTTTGCTCTCGACTGATTGGTCTTGACTTGGTAGGCGTTGATGATGGATTCCTTGACCTCGTCCAGCATGGAGATGGCTTTTGCATTTCGTCCGTGTCACCGATGGCGATGGTCAGTGGATTGTGCACCATCATCAGTGCGGTGGGAGCCATGAGGACTTTCGTGCCAGCCATAGCGATGACACTTGCCGCCGAAGCGGCGATGCCGTCAATCTTGACCGTGACGTTGTGCGGATAATCCATCAACATGGCGTAGATTTGACTTGCAGCGATGCAGTCTCCGCCGGGCGAATTTAGCCAGATGGTGATGTCACCCTTGTCTGAGAAGAGTTCCGATTTGAACATTGCCGGAGTGATTTCATCACCCCACCAAGTCTCATCCGAGATCTCTCCGTCAAAGTAAAGGACGCGCTCGCCACTTTCGTCAGCATCACGCGCCCAGTTCCAAAACTTCTTGTTTTTTGCCATTAGCTTGTATCCTCCGTTTCATTTGGTTTGTATGCTGCTCCAACATCGGCCAGCTTGACCATGTTGCCGTTGACGAAGTGCAGATCGCCGCCTTCCTCGGCAGTCAGCAGATTCATATCCTCCAAGCCACGTACATCGTTGACCGACATAAATCCGTTTTGAATGCCTGTTGAATAGCCTTGCATACGGCTTTGGTAGTCGCCGCGAAGTAGTCCGTCGAGATTAAACTTGATAAAGATCGTCGCTTTTTCCGATGGCAGAATGAGAGCCTGCTGTAAAGACTGCTCCCACCTGACCACCCACGGGTCGAGGGTATATTTGACGAACTCTAAAGACTGCTGTTCGATGTTGGAGAAGCTGCTCTTTTCAAGGTCGCCGACCATATGAGGAGGCACTCTGAAAATACGGGCAATTTCATTTATCTGAAACTTACGTGTTTCCAAAAACTGCGCCTGTTCCGGCGGTATGGACATCTGGTGGAATTTAAGACCTTCCTCCAAAACCGCTACTTTGTGTGCATTTGCGCCTCCGAATTGCGACTGCCAGCTTTCTCTGAGCCTGTCGGCCTGTTCCGGCTTGATGACACCGGGGTGTTCCAACACACCGCCGGGGTTCGCTCCGTTGGCGAAAAACGTAGCGCCGTAGTCCTCGGTTGCAAGGGCAAGCCCCACGGCGTTCTTTGCCATCGCAATCGGCGAGTAACCTATAAGGCCGTCAAAGCCCAAGCCGGGGATATGCAGGATATTCTCGCGACGTAACTTGACCTGACCCTTGTCACTTTGGTAGGTGTAGACCAGTTCGCCGCTTTCGTTTCTATCTACAGCCATTCGGTCGGGCAGGAGTGGATAGAGCGCAATGGGAAAACCCCTGCCGTCTCTGATAATCTGTGCGTAGGCGTTGCCCCAAAGTAAAAGATGACTCATCAGTGTTTCTCTGAACACAAATGAAGTCATCTCGCGGTTAGGCTCATCATGAAGCAGCCGGTAGAGGGGATGCGACGGTTTTGTGGATTTGCTCCCGTTGGCGGTTCGCTCATATACATGGAGCGGAAGTCCCGCCACCGATTCGGCAAGGATACGGACGCAAGCGTAGACCGCCGAGGTCTGCATCGCCGTCCGCTCATTGACCGCCTTACCGCTGGTTGTGCCACCGAAGAGAAAACTCCAGCCACCACCGACACGGTTTTTAGGCTTATCCCGTGAGCGGAACAACCCTGAGAATATGCTCATATAAATAACAACCCCCTTTCATCATAGACACTGTCGTTGATACCGCCGCCGAGGGTTGCCCTCGCAAGTCCCATGATCAGCGCGACCACACCGTCTATTTTCTCTGTTGATTTCTTTTTATTGGGTTTGATGTTTCCTGCAGCGTCTTGGTCGACGATGACATTACCCATATTCCAATCGAGGACAGGATGTTTGCCGTGGCGTATTTTGCCTTCCATCACAAACTGATAGAAGTCCTTTGAAGGTGGGGACATGGAAATGAAACCCTGACCGAACGGAAACACCGTAAACCCATGCTCCGCACCCAGTTCTTCAAGGTCGCGGCGTATCTTCTCCGCACCGTAGCGGTCGTAGGCGATTTCACGAATTCTAAAACGCTCCGACAGCTTGGCGATGAAAGCCACTATGTAGTCATAGTCCACCACATTGCCCTCGGTGGTGTTGAACACTCCTGTCTTTTTCCATACGGCATAAGGAACGTGGTCGCGCCTTGTCCGCAGGTCAATCACATCTTCCGGCAGCCAGTAAAACGGCATCACTGTGTATTTGGTATCAACTCCAACCGGTGGGAATACCAGAACCAGAGCCGTAAGATCGCCGGTACTGGAAAGGTCGAGACCGCAATAGCAATCCCGACCCTCGTATTCTTCAAAGTCTATGTCTTCGCCGCAGGCGTCCCATTTGTCCATAGGCATCCACCTGATATCGGCGTTGCACCATTCGTTCAGGCGGAACTGCCGAAAGTGCATCTCCTCGGCGGGGTTTTGTTTCGCCTGTTCATAGGCAGCCTGCACCGTTTCAAAAGGAATCGTTACGTCGATGGATGGATTGACCCGTCGCCAGACGGCTTCGTCGTTCCAATCGTCATCTTCTTCAATGCCGAATACGGCAGGATAGAAGGATGGATCAATTTTTGAGCCGTCCATAACCGCTTTAGCTTTTTGGTGGATTTCATAACAGATGCTCGTCTTATCCCTGCCCGCTGTGGTGATGAGAAAGTAGAGGGGCTGCCGTCTGGCGTCACCCGTGTACTTGGTCATGGTATCGAACAGTTCGCGGGTCTGCTGGGCGAAGAGTTCATCAAATATAAGACCGGAAACATTGAAGCCTTGTTTGGACTTTGTTTCCGAGGACAGCACTCTATAAAAGCTGTTGGTGTGCGGGAATATAATCCGCTTGGTTGACGGCACGAGTTTTGACAGCTTTGCCAGATCGCCGCATTGCTCGACCATCGCTTTGGCAGTATTGAAAACAATACTCGCCTGATTGATGTCGGCGGCACAGGAGTAGACCTCGGCACCCGCTTCGCCATCGGCGAACAGGAGGTAGAGGCGATTGCCGCCGCCAGTTCGGACTTGCCGTTTTTCTTGCCGACCTCAACATACGCCGTGCGAAACTGCCGATAACCGTCCTCTCCGACGATGCCAAAAATATCACGGATAATTTGCTCCTGCCACGGCATCAACTGAACGGTTTTCCATACCATTCGCCGGTGGTGTGCTTGAGCATGGATATAAAATTAACCGCAAAATCCGCTCGCCGTACATCGTATCGGCTGGTCGGCAGCATGAGTGGTGTTGGTTTGTATTTGAAATCAGGCACCGTCGTCCTCCTTTCGCGCAAAATAAAAGACCTCCGAAGAAGTCATCAAAATCTATCTGTACGAGAGACAGCCCCTTGTCGGGGTGTCTGTCTTTCGGTTGCTTCGTTTTTAGTTGTACTTGCTGAGGATGATGGTGTAGACCGCCTTGACTTCGTCACCTAGTTCGATATCCCAGCCCCTGTCATAGTTGCAAAGGTCGCGGGTCTCGCCGACTCTGCGAATGGTCAGCTTACTGATTTTGCCGCCTTCGATACCTAACGGAGAGCTTTCCTCATAATGCTTTACCCAGTATTTGTAATTGCTGCCTGTCGATGGGCAGGAGACAATTCCTTCACTCCACATTTTCAAGTTCCCCTGTCAATATCAGATTTGAATATTGCTTGGTGTCCGTGGAAATGAAGTTCGCTAATTCATTGAACCCCATCTCCATCGCAATTTTAAACACTACTTTGGTATCAAACATATTCGTGCGCCCCGTGGCCGCTACCTTGCGGCATTGTTCTCTGATAACTTCCGCTTTGGAAAGCAGTCTGATTTCATCCTCGCCAAAAACCGCTCCGAGATGTGAGCCGCTGTCCCAGATAATGAAAACCGTGCCTGTGTCGTCCACGAAGTCCACCGTTCCCATGTCGCCGGGCTTCAGCTTGGTGTAGGGGTCAGTCATGGAAATCAGTTCAACACGTACGCCTTTTTTATACCTTGCCCTCCGTGCTTCGAGGGCTGCTTTTGAAATGAAATTATTCACTGTCTGCACCTCCATTTTCTTGCCGCCTTTCCAGCTTGAATTGCCCTCAAGTCTTGAAAGTAATATCTTTCGAGCTGCTTTGTACTCGTTGCCGATGAAGCCAAGGGAGAGCAGGAAACACCGCATGGCGTATTTTGGGTTGCCGTCAATGTCTTTTTCGCTTGCCGTGATTCGCTTCTTTTCAATAGCAGTTTTGCAAAGCAGGCTGATTAGCGTGGCGTAGGCTTCTGTGTGTTCCGCATCAATCGTTCCTTTAAACCAGGGGAACTGTAGAGTGTCAGCGGTCTGCTTAATCGGCAGGTCATCCGTTCCGAGCGACGCCTTGAGAAGCGTGGCTTTGGCATTCACCAGTTTGGAGAGGTTGTCGAGTTTCTCAGGTGTAAAGCCGTCAAGGGGTATTTCAATGGTCAGGCGGTCGGTGAGATCTGCTTGGTATGTGCTGCTTTCGGGTCCAGTCGCCAGCTCATCGTATTCTTCGGTGACTGCCTTGAAGCTGTGCAAACCGCAAAGGTTAGCGACCAGCTCCCGGTCGGTTGTCCTCGCCCGTGACTGTGCCGGTCTTGTCGATGTGGTAGCCGCCAACCTCGTAGGCGAATGTCGGCGCTCCGAGGTAATTGGTCGGGGCGTTAAGTTCATGACTGATGGCTGCGACCAGTGATTTTACGTTCAGGGCCTGTTACGTTGTAAGAAAGTCTCATGCTCGTTTCCTCCATTTTCCTTGATTTTGCAGGGGTTTTTGTCCTCCGCGCACTACATATATCACTCTAAAAGCCTTTATTAGCAAGCGATTATGTGATAATAAATGCACCGAATATCAAGGAAATACAGCCCCTTGTTATTGTGTGTATGACACAATGCCGCTGAGAATAAAATCATACTTGGAAGAGCCACATATTGTTTTTGACTATATTAAAGCCACCTCTTTCACGAGATCGGCATATTGGAATACCTTGCCGTCACGCTCACAGGTGATGTCCTCGCCGCCGTTTTGCTTGTACTCGGCATACCTGCGTAAAATAACCGAAGCATACTTTTCGTCCAATTCGAGCATGTAGCAGGTGCGATCAAGCTGCTCGCAGGCAATGAGCGTCGAGCCGGAGCCTCCGAAAGTGTCCAGCACGATGGCGTTTGCCTGACTGCTGTTGGCAATCGGGTATGCCAGCAGGTCGAGGGGTTTGCTTGTCGGGTGATCGGCGTTTTTCTTTGGTTTATCGAAGTTCCAAATGGTGGTCTGCTTGCGGTCGGAATACCACTTGTGTTTGGAGGTATTCTTAAAGGCATACAGCACCGGCTCGTGCATTTGCTGGTAATCACCCCGCCCAAGCACGAGGGCGTTTTTCACCCAGATGCAAGTCGTGGAGTAATGAAACCCCGCGTCCACGCAGGCACGAAAGAAGTTCACCTTCTCCGAATCCGAATGGAAGCAGTAAAAAGCCCCGCCATCGGCGAGGTTCTCATAAAGATTCTTAAATGCCGACAGCAAAAAGATGTAGAACTGTTCTGCCTTCATGCTGTCGTTCTTGATTTTTAGTCCGCTCACAGATTCAAAGCTGACGTTGTAAGGGGGATCGGTCAGGACAAGATTGGCTTTGCGACCATCCATCAGCTTCTTGACAGTTTCCGATACCGTGGCATCGCCACAAATGAGTCGGTGCCGTCCCAGCGTCCAAACATCTCCGGGCAAAACAAAAGCCGCCTGTTCAAGAGCGGCTGTCAAGTCGAAATCGTCGTCAGCTACGTCCCCGCCGGGGTCGGCGAAGAGTTTTTCAATCTCGTCGGCGTCAAAGCCCGTAATTTCGAGGTCGAAGCCGAGTTCCTTGAGGTCGGCAAATTCCAGAGCTAAAAGTTCCTCGTCCCATCCGGCATTGAGTGCCAGTCTGTTGTCAGCAAGAATATACGCCCGCTTCTGCGCTTCGGTCAGATGCTCCACAAACACGCAGGGGATTTCGGTCAAACCTTCTTCCCGTGCTGCCATAATGCGTCCATGCCCTGCGATAATATTCAGGTCTTTATCCACGATGACCGGGTTGACGAAACCGAACTCGCGCAGGGAGGAGCGAAGCTGTAATATCTGCTCCTTGCTATGGGTGCGGGCGTTCCTTGCATATGGGACGAGACGGTCTATATTCACTTTTTCAAATCGTTCTGTCGATTTCATATACTAAAACCCCCTGTTTGTTAGCAATTCGAGAAAGGCGTTCTTTTCTTCGCCCTGCGTGTTGCTGTGGCGATTGATGATTTGCATAATCAGGTTAAAGTCGCCTTGCATCGCCTTGTAATACTGAGCGCCTGCCGTGACATAGGGCGAGAGCTTCAGTTCCTTGGTCATTCGTCCGATTTTACGGTTCATGGCTTCGCAGGCAAGAAAGCCCTGCCTGTTCAGCACATAATCTGTAATCGTCTGCGGCGCGACATAACCATCACAGCCGCGAGCCACGATGTATTCCTCAATTTCATTTCGCAGCACATCTGCCGACGGCACTTCTTTTTCGCATTCCTTCATCGCAATGGAGAAGTAGTCCGCCATCACATTTTTGGAATTGACCTTTTTTGGTTTTGGCTGAGTTGCAGCATTTGCGCCAGAAGTTTTGCCTTCAAGCTTTTTATCGATTGGATTTTTCCGAGGACGGCCTGCCCCCGGACGATAGCCTCCGCTGGGCATTGTCATCACCTCGTTTTTGATTTTGATTTCCGTTTTGATTTTTTGATTTTTGATTTTTGAATAATTTGCACGGCAGGCCAAGCGCGCTGTCCACCTTAGAAGTCACAGGGATTGAGACCGCCCCTCGGTCTGAACTTAAAAGTAGTCGCCTTGCCCAGCGTGAAGTCTTGAGTGGCATTCCTGACAAAGCGCCATCATATTCTCCCAGTCGTTTGTGCCGCCGTCGGTCAGCTTGACCTTGTGGTGTGCAAGCGTTGCGGGAGTAAGCCGTCCGTCACTTTACACATAACACACAGCGGGTTCGCCGACAGGAACGCTGCACGGATTTGTTTCCACGTTCTACCGTAGCGTTTATTGCTGTCGGGGTCGCGGTCGTATCTGTTATATCGTTTGGCTTCCTGTTTCTGATGTTCCTCACAGTACCTACCCGTGGCCAGCTTGGCGCAGCCGGGGTAGGCGCAGGGTTTCTTTGCTTTATATGGCACGTTGCACCTCCTGTTCTGCGCATAAGAAAAGCCCCGTGGGATTGCTCCCGCGAGGCTCGTGTGTGCATTTAATTTTGCCATTTTAATAATAACAGGCTTCTAAGCGGAATTATAGTGGTCAACAGTGGCGTATGGCATCGATCTCGTCCAAAGCCCGGCCGTGAAGCCGGTAAACCCAGCGAAGGTCGAAATGCAGCTCGACCGCTATCTGTTCCCATGTCTTGAAACACAAATACCTTAATTCCAGAAGCGTCTGGAGTTCGGGGCTTTCCACGCACTTAATCACCGTGACGATTTCATGCTTCAGATTTATCAGGCGAGTCAGGTCAGCGTTGATTTCAGACTCCAGGTCTACCATCTTGGCGATAACATCTTCCATGCGGTGAAATTGCGGTTTCCCTTGCTTGGCGGCACATCGGACAGAGTGGCACTTGCTTTTCCGGCGAGTTCTCGCAATGACTGCACCTGCTCAATCTTGCTATTGATACGCTGGTCTATGCGATAGGCTTGGGACAAATAATCCTTTGCCGATAGTTTTGGTTTGTTCATAGGCTACCTCCGATAATTTAGTCCACTCGGATTGGCAGCTTTTGACTCCATAGATTGTCATAGATTTGCTTTTACCGCATCAATTAAGGCGGTTTGTGTTTTGTCCTTGGCGGACAGGGCTTTCATTACCCGTTCGTCAATGGTGTCCTTGGCGATAATGTGGTGGAGAACCACCGTTTCAGCTTTCTGACCCTGCCGCCACAGACGGGCGTTGGCCTGCTGGTAGAGCTCCAAACTCCACGTCAGCCCGAACCAGATAATCGTGGAGCCGCCCGACTGAAGATTCAGGCCGTGTCCGGCAGAAGCGGGGTGGATTAAGGCGACAGGCCATTTACCCTCGTTCCAGCTTGCGATACTATCCGATGTATCTAATTTTGTAAATGATATATGCCGGTCTTTCAGCCTTGCTGATATTCGCTCCAAATCGTGCTTGAACCAGTAGGCCACGAGAACGGGCTTGCCGTTGGCGGCTTCGATTAAATCCTCAAGGGCATCCAGTTTGCGGTCATGGATGTAGTGGACTGTGCCGTCGTCGCCATAGACCGCACCGTTCGCCATCTGGCAGAGCTTTCCTGATAGGGCGGCGGCATTGGCGGCAGTGACATCGCCACCAGCCAGTTTTAACACCAAGTCCTGCCGCAGTTCGTCATATCGCTCACGCTCTTTGTCTGATAGCTTCACAGGATACCCAGCGGTTACCAGATCCGGCATGATCAAGTGGTCAGTAGATTTCATGGATATGGTAATGTCGGCGATTTTGGCGTATATTTCTTTTTCAGCAAACGGCAGAGGCTTGTAGCTGAATATGACCTGACCGTTTCTTTTGTCGGGCGTGAAAGTATGTGCTGCGATACTGCCCGATGAACCGTCCGAGCCGCTGACCCATGTCGAGAAGCCGGTACTCAGCCCATAAATCCATCAAACCGTTACTGCTCGGAGTTCCCGTCAGACCGATGATGCGTACTACCTTGGGGCGAACCTTCATCAATGACCTGAACCGCTTTGTCTGGTGGTTCTTGAAGCTGGATAGTTCATCAACCACCAAGGTGTCGAAATCGAAAGGGATGCCGCTGTCCTCGATCAGCCACCCTACGTTTTCGCGGTTGATGATGTAAATATCTGCTTTAGCCTGAAGCGCCGCTTTGCGCTCCGTCTCCGTGCCGACAGCCACGGATAACCGCAGATCGGAGAGATGCTCCCATTTGTGAAGCTCATCCGGCCATGTGTCACGGGCGACTCGAAGCGGGGCAATTACTAAGATCCTGTGGGCTTCAAAGCTGTCAAACAGCAGGTCGGCGATGGCGGTGAGTGTTAGCACCGTTTTGCCTAACCCAAGCCCATATCGAGGAACACAGCTGCGACAGGGTTTTTCTTGATATATTCGGTCGCATATCGCTGGTAATCGTGCGGTATGAACTTCATCCGGCATCACCTCCAATCTGCTCTAAAATTTCTCCGATTTGCGCTCCATCGTCCAGAACGTAGACCGCAAAACCCAACCGCCGAAGCATCCCATGCCGCGCTTCCTGCAAAGGTCGAGGTTTCTCCCCATGCCGCTTCACTTCAACAAAGGCGATTTTGCCGCGCGGCAGGAGAATAAGGCGGTCGGGCATCCATCAAAACCGGGACTTGTAAATTTAAGTGCGATACCACCCATTGCTTTGACTGCTTGGACGAGTTTCTGTTCTATGGTTTTCTCTCTCACGATAACCTCCAATTTCTCATTTGCCGATTGCCCGATTTTTCCTATAATTACTACGCGTGCGTTTCCCGTGTGCCTATTACTCTTATCCTTACCTATATAAATTAGTAGAATAAAATGGGCAATAAGGGAAAGAGCAACCGTAGAACACTGATTTAGTAGGGGCTTGCGACTTTGCCGAGCTTGGTTGCCGAAGCCCCAAAACGAGCAGACAGGCAATAAAAATGCTTCATTCCGTTCTAACGAACACCCTTTGAATGCCATAGATGGGCAAGGATTTTTTGCCGGTCTTATTTCCGTCGAATAGAGACCAGCCGCCGATACGGTTCAAGATACCTTGGATTTCGTAAGGAATCAGCTTTCTTTATGGACTCGCGGGACTTACCGAAGCACTCACACCATATCTCCATCACGCAGACTTGATTCCTGCGGACGCTTCCGCTCGCTCTTGTGGGGTCGTCAGGGGAACGGATGTATTCGATCCTGCGATAAAGGTCCATTGCATCCCAGCTTTCAGGTAGCAGGGTTTCAAGGTAATCTAAACCATGCCCTCGCGCTCGTCGTTTTCCATAGCGTTGCGCTGTTCGGCAAACGCCGCCATAGCAACATCGCCTTTTAAGAACAATTCTTCGCCGCCTTGGTATTTTACGAGGGCTTCCGCCCAAATCTGGTCTATGTCCGTAAGCTCCCAAGCGCGGTATTTTCCTTCGCCGGATACCCAAACAGGCCAGAAGCGTCGGTTGCCCGTGATGTCCCGCAGAAATCCGCCGTCTGAGTTGGTCGTACCCACGATAATACACTGGCGCGGGTGGCTCTCAACCGCCCGGCCATACGAAGGACGATACTTATCATCTGTGCGGGTGATAAAGGATTTTACTGTCTCGACATCCATTTTCTTAATGCCCGCAAGCTCCCCGAGTTCGAGAATCCAGTAGCCCTGAAGCTTCTCCGGGGCGGTTTTATCCTTCATATCAGATATAGAAAGGCTGTCGGAATACCATTGCTGCCCCAGTTTGGAGAAGAGTGTGGATTTTCCGATACCCTGCTTACCGTTGAGGACAAGGATGGAGTCATGCTTTGTGCCGGGGCTAATAATCCGAGCCACCGCTGCTACGAGGGTCTTACGGGTGACGGCTCTGGTATAAGGCGAATCTTCCGCACCGAGGTAATCAATAAGCAGTGTGTCGATTCGAGGAACTCTGTCCCATTCGGGCAAGCCTTCGAGGTATTCCCGAATCGGATGATAAGCACGGTCGTCGGCAACCTTAGCCAGCGCAAGTTCATAGTTTCGAGCCGAGAACGTGCCATAGCGTTTATCGACGAAAGCCACAAGCTGGGCTGTATCGACATCCCGCCAAGGCTTATGTGGACGTTCCCAGGGCAGTTCGTCCCCATATATCTGGTTGGCGAGGCGATTATGTCGGATACCCGTTAAGGTTTCGTCGTTGTTCAGGATAAGGAGCAGGTTGCCGAGGGTGTTGGAGAGGATGCCGCTTTTCTCACGCTGAAGCTGGGATTTCCAATCAGCATCTTCATCAAAGTCGCTTTCAGCCTTGGCAATGCGCTCCTCGGCGAGCAGTAGTTTTACATTTTCATCCTGTACTGCCAGTGCGCTCATCGCCTTAAAGCCTGCCTTTTCGTCAAGGTCGGTGAACTTATGGATGCGGACGAGGTCAAAGGCGTTTAACAGCCTGCCACAGGCGGGGTCGGTGGCGTGATGGGAATACGACCATTTGCTTTCATACAGCACCACACCCGCCGAACTATCGGCAGGGATATAGTCATAACGGCCGCTCATTGCCGACGCCTCGTATACATCAGATAGAAATGTTGCAATCACATCTTCAATCGAATAAGCACGACAGAAAGCGCCGACCACGCCTTCTTTTTCGAGCGGATCTTGCTGCTGGCGGATGTTGCGCTGTATCACTTCGGACTGGCGGCTTGATGTAGGCCAGAGTGAGCAGTCGTGCCAATCGGAGAGCTTGGAGAGGTATGCGTCTGGATCGAGGACATCGCCATCGATTTCTTTAAAAATGTATTCACCGTCGGAAGGTGTGGACGGCCAGTACATCAAACGTTCCGGTTCATAGGTGCTGTCATCAAAGAAGTCCATGCCGATGACTTCCGCTACCAGTCGGGAAACAGCAGCGTATTCGTCCGGCGAAATCTCGCGGGCAAGCGGAATAACCATGCGAAGCCGGGGTTCTTCGGGTGTATGGCTGTGGGTAGAATAGATCACGCACTTGTGAGGAAACAGCATCTCCACCGTGTCAATAAAATTACTACCGGCGTGATCGGCATCAAGAGTTATCCCCGAGCGACTTTCTACCGTATCCTTTTTACGTCTGCCGCCCTTTAGATGCCCGAGAACATAGCCACCTACATCTTTTGCGGCATCGCGACGGTCTTTGGTGAATCTCTTGTATTCTGCGACAGTTTCAGTTGTGCGGCGAGTGACTTTGAACCGCTCGCACAATCCTTCAAATGTGGTCTTTTTATTGATCCACCGTTTTGAAAGACGGCTGTCGCCATATGCGATTTTAAGTTCCATATTCCAGCACCTCACATTTGTGGTTGTAGTACTTGATAGGTATACCGCGCTTTTTTTGCCTTAGCGATCTCGCGGGACATACCCTCGGAAGGTTTGCCGAAAACCCATAGCTCATCGCATTTGCCAAGCAGGACCAGGGCAAAGAACATCCCCAATTCGCGCTGCTCTCTGTCATCATCATCCATGAACTGCGGGTAGTGGAGGTGGGGCGCAATCGGGATGCACCCCTTGGAAACAGCAAAGCGGCAATATCCTCTGCCCGTTCGATGTTTCTTTCTGTGTCTCCTGCAAAAGGTGAAGCGAGGTAAACAAGCGGACGATAAGTTTTCTCCGGGGCTTCTGACTTTGCAACCGCCGTCAATGCTTCATAGGCGGTCGGGTCGGGATAACCCTCGCTATTGTACTTGTCCATCAGGCACCTCCCCTTGGTAATACTGCTCTACAAGCGAACGCAGCCAGTCGATTTCTTCATCAAGGCGGGCGTTTACCGATTCGTACATAGCGTTCTCAGCTTCAAGCGCAGCAAGCTGTTTTGACCGTTCTCCGCTTTTGTCCGCGCTGATAAACAGGAGTGAGAAGAAGCATGTCAGCCCGATCCACATCAATACCCACGGGAGCGCTGACCATATTGCCTTCCCAACCTTCTTCAGAGCCGTCTTGATGGTTTGTTTTTTCTCAATATTCATTGTCGTTTACCCCTTTCCCAAGGAACAGATTGATGAAATATTGCTGCCCCTTGCCTGTGACCTTGGTTGTTTTACTGATGGTGACATGACCGTCTGAATGAGTGATGGCGGTTTCCTTGACCCGGAAAAGCCCCAGATCCATCGCCCTTTGGGTTGGTGCGTTATAATCTGTTCCTTTGCGCTTGATGAGGTAGCCGTCCTGACGCAGTTTTTCAAACAGACGGTTCTGGCCGATTTCGATACCGTTGCCTTTGAGGATTTTTGCCAGTTCACCAATAAGGATGGTGCCCTCGGAGACAGACACCGCATCGGCGAAGATAACCTTTGGTTTATTCTCGGTGGCTTCCAGTTGCAGCCGTTCCTTGGCAGCGCGCTCTTCCTTAAGGGCGGTCAGCACTTTAATCCAAGAGTCGGGATCGTTCATCAACTCTTCTAATTTGGCGGGAGTGACATATGCGCCGTGCCTGCGGATGGTGGGAAGCACTTCATGGGTGACCCAGCGTTTGAACTTTTTGGCTTCGGGCTTACGGGATAACAAAATAATGCTGTAAAGCCCGCTTTCAGTAACTGCGATCATTTCCTGTCGGCCACCAAGGGTGTCCACTAATACCGGCTCCCTTTCATCGTCGTCTAATCGTGCTGCTGCGTCGCGATATTTCTCAATCCCGAGAATGCCGCACACATCCTTAAGCACCAGAGAATATCGCTACCCTTTTTACAGTCCTGACTTCGTTCCCCTCATAGGAGAACACTTGTAATCCGTTCATATTGAACCTCCTGAAAAATTATTTTCGAGAGGCAACAACCCCTCTACTGCCTACAGACAGGAGGGGTTGTTTTGCGTACTGGCATTTAATCTTTTTTATAAAATGAGCAATCGAACCCATCGGCAATGAGTAAAAGTCCAGCCCAAGGCGGCGTCCGGCTCATTTGCTGACACAAAATTTCGGCAGACATCTCTGGACCGGCTTCGATGACGACTTCGTCGTGGATGTGCATCACGATGGAGCAATGACGGAGCGTCTGCATGGCGTAGGATAAAATATCCCGGCTGATCGCCTGCACAATATTTTCCACGAACTTGGGACCATAGCTTTCGATACGTTCCCATTTCTTTGTGCCACCGACGCCTTCGTAGGTCACACAGTCTGAGCCGAATTGGTTTGTTCCGATACGTGGCTTAACGTAGGAAAGCCGTCTGCCGGAGGGAAGCGTGATAAACAGCATCCCGCTTTGATAGCCGAAGCGAATGCCGTGAGTTTCGGTTACATCGTCCTGTCCCTGACTGCTTTCATAGCCGCACGGTCAACATCCCACCAAAACTCACGATATTCGGGTTCGCCGACCGCCAAGCTGAAACGAGCGGACGGAGTTCTTCTTCAGATAAACCCATCTCCAAGGCACCCATCGCTTTGAGTGCACCGACCGAGCCGCCGTAGCCGAGGGCGAGTTCGGCAATCTTTCCTTTTTGCCGGAGCGGGCTGCCCTTGGTGACTTCCTCAATCGGAACATGGAACATCTGGCTTGCTGAAGCTTCGTAAATCTTGCCGTGGGTGGCAAACACATCGTTTCGCCACCGCTCTCCGGCAAGCCAAGCGATGACGCGGGCTTCAATCGCCGAAAAGTCAGCGACAATTAGCTTGTAGCCATCCTTCGGCACGAAGGCTGTGCGGATCAACTGGGAGAGAACATCAGGAATGTTGTCATAGAGCAGTTCCAAAGCGGCGAAGTCTCCATCATGAACAAGCCATCGTGCATCTTCAAGGTCGATCAGATGATTTTGCGGCAGATTTTGCATTTGAATGAGCCGCCCGGCCCATCTGCCGGTTCTGTTAGCGCCGTAAAACTGAAACATTCCACGGGCGCGACCGTCAGCGCAGACGGCGTTTTCCATCGTCTGATATTTCTTGATTGAGGATTTCGCCAATTGCTGTCGGAGCGACAGGACTTTTCCAAGTGGCTCAGGTGCATCCTTAAGCAGCTCCGTTACCACTTTTTTCCCGAGAGAATCAGTTTCCATACCGTTATCGGCGAGCCACTGTTTCATTTGTTGTACTGAATTTGGATTATCCAGATCGGTTAGTTCCTTCATCAAGCGGGTCAACTTGGTACGGGAGCGGGCATCTGCTTTGATGGCATTGCGGACGAGCGCCATGTCCAAAGCTACGCCACGATCGTTAATCTCTTGGTCATGGGCGTATTCTTCCCATACAGTATCAGGCACGGGAAACTTGGCAAGCCGCTCTTGGATAGAGAGTTCCGTCTCAACGTCGCGGCGATTGTATGCTTTGAACGCTTCCCATTTGTCGGGGGCGTGTTCGGGCGGTTACGAATCCGCTGACCGTTTGCGGCGGTGGGTTTACAGGGTGAGCAGAAATATCTGATGAGATCCTTGCCCTCGGTCAGCTTCTGCTTCTCAAGTCCCAAGACCGCTCCCGCGCCTTCGAGGGAGAGGGCAAACCCATGTATGCTGACCAGACCATCGCACACCGCCACGATGCGGGGTTCAGGTATTTCGCCTTGCCGAGTATTTCAGCAGAGTGGTGGTTGTCGGCGAAGGGGTCAAGACTGATATCCATATCCGAAAGGTATCGAGAGAGACACCCTCTCAAAATTGGCGTTGAACGCCCATTTTTGAACATTGTCGTCTGTTAGCGCGTTGAGGATTTCTGGCGGTAGATGTTCGCCCGCCGCAAGGTCGATGACCTGAACCTCGCCGCCATCTACGGAATAACCGAACAGGAGAATCTCGAAGTCGGGCGACTCGGCGTACTTGTACACACCGCATTTGGAAAGGTCGTAGCCGCTATAGGTTTCAATATCTATGGATAATGTTTTCATAAGTCCTCCATAATTGAAGAAGGCGGCAAGTTGCCCTGCCGCCCTCCGTAGTTGGTGTAATGTGTTTATCCGAGAAAATCCTCGTCGTCGTAGGTGGCAAAATCATCCTCCGCACGGGATTTACCGCCGAGGGGTTCGCCGTCGCGGATTTTCTGCAGGTTGTTCAGGCCACAGGCAATGCCTTTATTGCCGTTACTGTTGAAAGCGTAGAAATTGATGCTCGCTCTGCCATATACACCGCTGTAAACTTCCGAGCGGTTTATAATTTCCTGACGGTCTGCATCCACCACGCCCGGTGCGGTCGCGCTGTTGGCGTTGATAAAATAGGCATTGTTGTAAGCGGGATCATCGGGTCTTTCGGTGTCGCCATCACGGAGCGGGGTCTTGAGGGCGGCAAGGGGCGGTACGGTTTTGCCGTTGCCTTTAGTTTCGCCTCACCTTCGCGGTAAGCCGCTTCAATCGCTGCCTTGATTTTGGCGATGGTCTTGGTATCGGACTTGGGGATAATGAGTGATACCGAGAACTTCGGCGTGCCGCCGTTGATGGATTTCGCTTCCCACACATTAGCGTAAGACCAGCGGGTATCGGGTCCTGTGATGACCTTCATAGGGTTTTGAGCCTGTGTGTTTACATTGTTTGTCGTGTTAGCCATTGGAATTTTCCTCCTCATAATCATTAAAATCGTGTTTTGCTGTATGGATTGCCGGACGTTTGTCGCCCTCCGGTACGAGCGTTGGTTTGCCTTGTGGCTTCTCGACCAGACCGCCGAGCAGTTCGGAGAACCTTACCTTGCCGAGAGCCTTTTCCATTGCGGTGATGCCCATCACCTTGTGTTCATATGGGTCGTAGCCTGCCGCGCTGACGGCATTAGCGACTGCCTCATCGTTTGTGTATCTGCGGTTAGAACGTCCTTCAACCAGTTTCCAACCTGACCAGTGCTTGCCGCTGAGTGCGGTTTGCAAGAGCGTAGTCCTTGATGTCCGAAGCCCACGAAACAAGATCGTCTATCTTGCCAAGAATGGATTCGATTTCATCATCTTCCAAAAGGGGCGGCAGCTTGAATTCGTATTTTGCGAGTTCAAGGTTTTGCTCTGCCCGTTTGCGGCAGTCATGCTTCGCCTTGCAGAACTGGCACCAATCGCCACACCGGAATTCGCCCTCACCGTCGTAGGCAAGTTCTGCGATAGGTTTTAAGGTTTCTCTGCCCACTGATAAAGTGATTCTTTGAAAACCGTGTGGGTACTGATGTTATCCCGCCTTGGCTGGTAAATGGTCATGCTGACTGTGTCGATATCATAGATGCCGTCAAACAACTCCAGAGCACCCAAGGCGTATAGTTTCATTTGCGGGTTGTCGTCTGCTCAACCAGGACTCCGGCACCATGTTTAAAGTCAATTACATTGAGCGTGCCGTCAGCGATGATCACGCAGTCGCCGGTACCAAAGCCACCCTCGACATACTTAGAAAAGTCGAGACGTTGTTCAATCAGCACCACAGGGTCGGCGCAATTCTGCTTTGCCGTTTCCACCAGTTCCATGATGTAGGCGGCGTATCCGTTGGCGCATTCCTCCATCTCTTCGGAGTAGTAGGTCAGGCTGGTGGTTGGATCTTTGGCACGGATGCCGAGTGCCGTTTTCAGCTTGTACTCACAAAGGGTGTGTGCATCCGTGCCTTCGGCGGCATAACTGCTGCCTTTATCTTCGTACTGCTCACAAAGCCGGGCCGAGGGAGGGCAGTTCAGCCATCGGTGGCTTGAAGAAGCAGAGAGAAGTGCATGTTTACCCATTGCCCAGTACCTCCGCTTCTGCGAGCAGGGCAGCGTACTTTTGGGGGTCGATCTCTGATAGCTTCGCAGCGCCATGCTTTTCGAGCAGTTCCCGAATTTTAGCGGTGTGACCGTTACGGGATTTTTCCGCAAGTACTGCTCTGACATCTTCCAGCGTTAGAGGTTTTGAAGTTGGCTTTGATTCTGGCTGTATGTTCGATGCTGGCTGCCGCTGAAAAGAGAAGTCAAGCTATCAGCTACTGAGTTCAGGGACTGTGCAGCACTACGAAGTTCGCCGACACAGAGGTCGAGTTCACTCATCTTGCTCATCTGGTGCACCTCCTTCCCTGGTGGATTCTTTCTGCTTTTGAAGTGCGAGCAGCTTCTTGGCAAGACGTTTAGACACGACGCTTATTGCCGTGAGGATGCCTGCAAGTTCTTCATCCAGCTCGGCATCACGCATTTCCGCGTTCCTTTCATTTGCTTCTGTTTGCATTTTCTTACCTCCGTTTCCGAGAAGCTTTACGCCCCTCTACCGTCTACAGACAGAAGAGGGGCGGTTGCGTACCACGGAGAGTGGTTATTCGAAAAACTTCTTCAGGGCTTCGTCATTTCGCAGGATGTCAAGGATACGGCGTACATGAACGGTAATGCTGCGTGATGATTTAAAATCGTACTTGGGCGCTAATTCACGCACGGTTTTTTCAAGGATAATGCGGTCTTTTATAAGCTCACGGTCTTTTTGAGTGAGGGTAGCAAGGGCGGCATAGAGGGTGTCTAATACAGCCTTTTGTTCTAAAAATTCTGTGATATCAGTGGGATCGGCAGGTTCGTAAAATGTATCCGAGCCATCAGAATCGTTACCTAATGGCTTATCAAGTTCAACAGTTCGGCTCGTGCGGGACTTACATGTTTCACATTTTTGATCACATTTGTTTGTGCCTTTCCATACGCATTGAAATTTCCGCTCTTGATGTTTTTGCTCTCGCCATATAGAGCGCATATTGTCGCGGGCGAGGTCTTCACCCCATCTGGTTACGAGGCAGACGGACAACAAGACCGGATTCCTCATCGACATACCAGCGTTGTGGGAATGGGTTTTCGGGTTCTTCGGAACGGGCAAGACACTCCGCTCGTGTTACTTTGAATTCCTGTGCTCCATCCTCCGATAGGATGTAGTAGGCCATCGGTTCACCGGATTTCGTGCGGTGTGGAATGGGGTGGGTTTGAAAGACTTGTTTTGGCTTTGATTGGCTTGGTTTTTCATCAGATTTCCTCCTGTGATTTGAATTGCGTGAGCAATCGCAGGGAGGAAATATGGAAGTTTTGAATAGAATCAAACTTGCATCATTGTTATTCGAGTTGTCGTGTGATATAATGATTTAGTGGGGTTTGGTGGGAGTTGCTTCGTCCGCCAATTTCGCTATATCCACAACCACAAGAGAAACAAAAAGCCCCTGCGATTTCTCACAGGAGCGACATGACAGCTTGTCCCTGCGAATCTCACAAGAACAATCCAAAAGTGCGTAAAGTTGACCGTCAAAAGTCGATAGAGTTTATAGAGTAGATAGAGTTACCAAGTTTCTATGGAGGCGAAAGGATGTCAATAATTGATTTTCCGCGATTATGCGGAGGTACAGTTTTTATATTGCTGTTAGCCGCACGAGGACAGCGAACCGCGAAGCGAGATAATGCTAACGGGAAAACCGACGGATTGTCACAGCCGGAACTACTTATCGAACTTGTTAGAATAATTAAGCCATCATTTAATCCGCCTGCAAAAACTTCTACTTTAAAAAAGAATGTTGGAGGATACAGAAAGTGCGAAGATAACGGAGGTACATATTTTGCTGCCGTTTTTGAGTCGTCAGACATTGATGCTTTTAATTTGCGTATAAAAAGCGAATACCACAATGTAGTGTCAGCCATGTCGGAGCTGATACAACGGTTTGTCAGTGATGATAAAGTTGAGTGGCTTTTTAAGGCGTTTCTCGAAGTTATCGAAAAAGACACAAGTATTGATAAAGACTTCATAATCGAAGGAAAACAAATGTCTAAAAGTGAAGTGTTGAATATTGACAATGTGTCGCTGGCATCTTTTGCTCTCGGGGTATGGCATTATGTCGTAATGAATGTGAAAGATAATACCGTGGGACAAGCCACCTTTAACAGTTGGCACACAAAAAAAGGCGACACAAACAGCGAGTGGGTTTTTGATAGTGATATCGGAAATGAAATAAAACGGACAATAACGATTATTCCGTTTTCGGATGAATCCTCCGACACGGCAACGGATGGTTATGATTTCATTGATGAAACCGAAGCTAAAACCGAGGGTGAGCCTCATGTATTTGAAGAAACCGCAGAGAAATCAACGCCAACAACACAACAAGTGATAGTCAATGGGAATGTTTTCAACGCTAAAAACCAGTTTTTCGGAAATGTTGAAAATGTATTTGACAGTTAGGGGATGCTATGAATAATACATTATCAAAATTGCATAACCCTAACGAGCAAACTGTTGTGGCGCAGACCGCCTACAACGCTCCGAACGGCAACCAGTTCTTTGGCAGTGTCAGCGCAGTTAATAGCACCGCCATATTTGTAAATGGAGTAAACGGTCAGCAACAAATTCAACTGAGCACAGATTACTGCAATCTATTTATTATTAAGGATGAGGCTTTTGCGGGGCAAACCGGCTCGTTTCTTGTACCGAGAGAGCGGGCGCAGCATTTCATAAAGTTAAGCGATACGGCAAAAGCTGATATATTGACATTCCCTTCTTTGTTTATGGATACAAATAAGGGCTACAGGCGATGTGCAAATGCAAGCCAACAGTTTTTTTACGGTCTTGTCACGAACTTTCATGAGCAAGGAAAGTGCTATAAAGTGTTTTTTCAAAAACTATCAGTCCAGCCTTTATTGCAAAGCCAGCTAAATGAAAATGCGGTCAGGCTTGGGATCAACACCAATGACGGCCGGGATGTGTTAGACGAAACAGCATGGTTAATTAAACAGATGGATTTGAGGAGAGCCTTGATGAGTGTGGGCATTTATCTTTAACCGTTATGGATATTAACCATGAACACTATTTCCTAAGCAAGTATGAATGGAGGATTCCAATGAGCAACGAAGTCGACAATACAGTACCTGAAAAATGGGTAAACCTTGAAGATGTAGCAACGCATTTGAGCGTGAGCCCCGATACAATCCGTGCATGGATACGCAAAGGTACTATTCCTTTCAGCCGCGCCGGAAAGCAGTACAAATTTAAACTTTCCGAAGTCGATGAATGGGTACGCGAAGGAAAGATTTCTGAATAAAATACAAGAAATTAAGGAGTCAAACAATATGGCTAAGAAAGCAGCAACGACCGAGCAATCGCTCGAATCTATAATGTGGAATTGCCGCAACGCCCTACGCGGGACGGTTGGCGGCAATGATAAGAACCGCGATGCCGTTATGGGCTTGGTGTTCTTAAAATTTGCGGGTGATAAGTTCGATAAGCGCCGTAAGGAAATCACCGAACAATACGGCGATGTTCCGGCGTTTTTGGAGAAGAAGTCCTTTTATCTATCCGAAAATGTGTTTTACTTGAACGAGACCTCTCGTTGGAATCACATCGTAACGAACGCAAGCGCAGACGACATTGCTGTTATCATCGACAAAGCGATGAAAGATATAGAGGACGGAGAATCCGCCTTTGAAAGGCACTCTGCCGCAAAACTTCTACGCCACCCTCGGCACACGTCCCGAACAAGTATAAATGCTTATCGACGAGGTCAACAAAATCTGATGACAAGCGTTTCAAATACGCGATTTAATCGGACGGTTGTGTAAATATTTCCTGCAGGTCTTTGCCATTGACTCCGGCACGAGCAACGAAAAAGGCTTGCTAATACTATACTCCTTCGAGCATCGTTCAATCAAAAGCCGAACTCATCGAGCCATATGAAGGTGTTGTGTACGATCCCTGCTGCGGTTCTGCTGGGATGTTTGTTTCTTCCGGTAAATTTTGGAGCGGCATAACGGTAACCGCTCAAAAATATCCATCGTCGGGCAGGAGCGTATTCCCGACACTTGGCGCTTGCTAAAATGAACCTCTGCCATTCGCGGCATTGCCCATAATCTTGGCGAACGCAATGAATGTACCTTTGCCGAGGATTTGCATAAGGACAAAAAAGTTGATTTCATCATTGCGAATCCTCCGTTTAATTTGCACGAAATTGAATGCCCAGGGCGTGACACAGGATAAGCTGAACGGTGATCCGCGCTGGGACGACTACACAACTCCGCCCGTTTCCAATGCCTCTATGCGTGGATTCTACATGGATGGTGATGCGAATTCGCTGGTTGATTAACAAACGGCATCGCTGGTTTCCTTCTTGCTAACGGAGCATTGAACGCCGATGGCGTGGAGGGTGACATTCCGCCGTGAGTTGATCGAGAACGACAAAGTAGAAGCGATTATCGTTCTGCCCCGTGAGATGTTCTATTCCACGGATATTTCAGTTAAAAATTTGGATTTTGAACAACAACAAAAAAGCCCGCATCATTGAATGGGCGACAGCTTCGTAACAGCAAGATAGGTTCTTTTTGTTGACCTACGCCGTTGGAATGAAAATATATACGAAAAGAAATATATTCAATTTTCCGATGAACAGATTGACGCTATTAAAAAGATATACACCGACTGGCAAACAAACGAGAACTTTGAAGCGGTACCGGAACTTGCCGCTCGGCGACCAAAGCTGAAATCGCAGCGCAAAGATATTCTCTTGCGCCGAGTAAATACATCGAGTTCATTGACCATGACTTGGGAATCGACTACGCTTCCGACAACGTAGGCACGAATTCAAGGCGAGATGCGCGAGGTATTAAAAGCTGAGAAGAAATCACAAGCGATGCTTGAAGAAGCATTTAAGGGGATCGGATATGGGATTGACTAAATCGGTTTATACATCGAACCGTCTGAACACCGTAATTCCGAAGGCGTTTATGATCGCACTGCTGTCGTCGGACTTTCTACTGCCAAACAGATTATTGATCGACGAAAGCGAACTTAGACGGTGTAAGCATGACTTCATATAAGCTATTGCCGCCTCGTCATTTTGCTTATGTCCCAGACACATCGCGGCGCGGCGAAAAGATGTCACTTGGCTATAATACTACGGAGGAGACTTTTCTCGTGTCCTCTATATCGGTGGTTTTTCGTGTTTCCGATACAGAATAAACCTTAACTCCGACTATCTTTATATGTATTTCAATCGCCCGGAGTCCGCTAGCTCGACCGCTATGCTCGGCGAACTTCACGATTCTTGGGATTCAAAACATTCGAATGGATATGCAAATATTTCTATAGATCTGCCGCCATTGCCGGTGCAACGAAAAGTTGTCGCTGTCTACAATGCCATGCTTGCCAATCAACGTGCCTATGAAAGCGGTTTGGAGGATTTGAAATTGACGTGTGACGCATATGTTGAGCGGCTACGACGAGAAATGACGCACACGGCATCGGGGAGTATATACAACAAAGTGATGAAAGAAACGGTAGGGGATTACTGTCGAATCAGTCAGAGGCCTTGCTGTTAGCAAAGCAATGATTGATACGAAAGCAAATATGGACGGTAAAATGGATAAAAAATTATAAAGTCGTGCCACCAAAACACATTGCAAAAGACACTGATTGGCGCGGGGACAAAATTTCCTTGGTTTTAACGGTACTGATGAAACTTATCTCGTATCATCCATTTCAAGTTTTCAGTACAGACTCTGAACAATTGTTGCCGGAATATTTGATGCTATTCTTCGAGAGCTCCGAAGAAATGCGCGCTTCCATTCATGGGGCAGAAAGAGAAGCGTTTAGCTGGGATGATATGCGGGAAGTGAAAATACCAATTCCCGATATAACTGTTCAACAATCCATCGTTAATATCTATAATGCCTACCTTACACGACGTGAAATAAACGAAAAAATGAAAGCACAGATAAAAGATATTTGCCCGATACTGATAAAAGGTTCGCTCGAAGAAGCAAGTGCATCGTGGAGGGGGAAACCGTGGACTTGAGTTTTATACGGGGTGTTTACAGAAGCACAGCTCGAAGAAGCTATCATTAGCCTGTTTCAAGAACAGGACTACAAGCATGTCCACGAAACCATCCACCGTGGCTTTGATGAAATGTTATTGAAGGACGATTTGCAAGCTTACCTTGCTGACCACTATCCAGACCTCACAGCGGCTGAAACGAAAAAAGTCATCAGTCGACTTGAAAACATACCGTCCGCAGCGCTATACATCGGTTGAACGTGAGACGTTTCTTTTGGTCTGCTTTGAACCGAGCTGAACAGGGCTATGAATATATCAGCGTGATGACCCCAGACATTGCCCTACATATCAACTATATAAATTTTGAAGAGCCAGACAAAAATGTGTTCAAAGTGGTCAACCAGTTTTCGGTGCAAGGTGACCGCTTGCGTCGCCCGGATTTGTTGTTGTTTATAAACGGCATTCGTGGCAGTTTTTGAAAAATCCGCTATCAAAGAAAACATGTGCATTTACGATGCTTGGGAGCAGATAACAATCCGCTATTGCCGCGACATCCCTAAACTGATGAAATATTGCTTTTTGTCTGTCATAAGTGACGGTGCAAACACGAAAATGGGCAGTGTTTTTACGCCGATGAATATTACTAACGCATGGAATAAAATCAACGAAACGGAAAAGGTCAGCAACGGCATTGCCGCCCAATGCTTACGATGATAAAAGGTGCGTTTTCTCAAGAACGTTTGTTGAATATTGCGGGATTTCCATCTACCCGGATGAAATATTAAAGGTAACACAACCCGCTATCAGTATGCAAAGCTATCCGCAGTTCGAAGAGCAAAAAAACACCAGCAACAGCTTTGAGTTTAGATCATCTATTGGGCTGACGGTGAAACGGACGATGGGATTTAAAGGCGGAAATACTTCGCATACGACTTTTGAAATCCTCACACAATGCTGTTTCTTTCCCGCCTACTTGCTGCGTGACATGCGATACCTTTAAGAATCCGACAATGGTCATTATTACTGAACCGTGAGGATTTGATAGACAACTATTGTTCGTCTCGTCAAAACGGTATCTACATGAAAATAACGTGCGGATATCGAAAGGCGAAGTGACTTGCAAAAAGCATTAGGGGTAGAGATATCCGACATTTGCCAAGTTTTAAGACCGCAAGCTGTTGACTTCCGATAGTGTAGACAAGGTGAAAGCGGCGGCCGTAAAGACCTCGACGATTATCCAAACGATGAGGGAATAACGAAAACATTTTGGTATTTCTGACGAAGCACACAGAACACAAACCGGCGTAGGCTCGAAATTAAAGAGAACAATAAAGGCGTTTTTACTACTTTCGGGTTCGCCAAATATCTACGCGACAGTTTCCCCCAAGCCACTTATTGCGGTTTTACGGGAACACCGATTGACGAGACCATAGCCGTGTTCGGTGAAGTCGTGGACAAGCTACACAATGAAAGAATCAAGCGACGACGGAATCATCGTCCGCATCGCTTTGAGCCGCGCTTGGCGAGAGTTATTCTTCCGATGAACAAGCCCGGGAAATACAAAAATACTACGATAAATGCACTGATGAAGGCTTTAACCCCCAAGTCGAGAGCAAAAAAGCCATGAAAAGATGCGTCAAGTCCTCGGTCACCCGGACAACGGAGCAGGCTTTTGGATAAAGAACCTACTTGTTGACGTTAGACATCGTCACCCACTACGAAGCGTTGACTGGCATACATTCAAAATAAAAAATCGACACCGAAAGGCGATGGATCGCCGGTATGCGCATCACCGAATGGCGTATGTTCTTGAACATTTGATCCAAAAGTGCTGACAGAACGCTTGCTTTTCGCTAAAGGCGGTTATGGCACTTCGACCAAATTGGGATAAGCCGATTAGAACCGAAAATGAAGCGGCGCTCACAAAAGCAGAATTGGAACTCCACTCGTGCCTCTTGCCAAAATTAAACTCGTGGCTACCCAAGGCGAAAACGACGAACAAGAGTTGTTTGACCTATGCGGCACAAAAGACTACAGGCAGATGCTTGATAGACAGTTCAAAAATAATAACTCCAACTTCAAAATTGCAATAGTGGTTGATATGTGGATTACCGGCTTTGACGTTCCGTCTTTAGCGGTTATGTATATAGACAAGCCACTACAAAAACACACTTTGATTCAAACCATATTCCAGAAATTGTTAAAGACCTGTCTTTGACGGCAAAGATATGGGGCTGGTGGTTGACTATATCGGAATCAAGCAAGATATGTTTGAAGCTGTAAAGGCTTTGAAGTCCTCCCTTGAACAGATTTATTGATGAGATTAAGAAATCTGGATCATTGCGGACTGATTCAGGCTTTTCCGCAACCAACCGTATTCCGTAACCATTTGAAATTACTGAACAGCGTCCACGATTTTGATGCTACAAAGTTGTTTCCGGCGAACCATTGGAAAAAGCTTGATGTGTTTAGATCGCCGCTGTTATGGCAAATCAGCAAGGAAATGGAAAGCCGTTTCATGAGCCTTTCCTGCAAAATGAAAACATATGAGATTTGCTTTCCGTCCGGTGAACTGACAGACGTTGAAACGGCAAAGAATTGTTGGAGTCAGTTTTACCTTGCCATCCGTTCTATTATTTATAAACAGACGAAAGGCGATGCGCCGGACGCTGAAGTAATGAACCGCGTGGTCGAAAAGATGGTACAGGAAGCTATCTCCTGCACGGGTATCGAAAACATCGTTAATGCGGGATAAACCAGAAGCCTTGTTCAGCGAAGATTTTATGAAGCAGCTTGATGAAATCAATCTGCCTATTTCAAATGCCCTTTTGATCAATCGGGCTACAGATGAAACAAGGTAAAAGCAATTCGAATTTGAACTTTGAAAACAGATAGAGATAGCAACATCGACAGAGATACATTCTTATGCTTGTGATAAACTCGGAAAGTACCACGTTTTCACGAGCGAGGTAGTCGCGAATTTATCAATGGACTACGGATGAACTGATAAAAATATTCAAAGACCTCCAAACCGACAAAACTTCATTTGAGGCGTTGGGTATCACCTATGAAGAAAAGGCGTTTTATGACATCCTCGTAAAAGTGCGCGATGACAACGGTTTCCCATATGCCGATGAAAAATGCCTTGTCCTCGCAAAGGAAATAAAGATACTGGTTGACGACAAAGCACAGTTTGCCGATTGGTCGACCCGCGATGATATAAAAAACCAGCTCAACATGGATTTGACCGTGTTACTCTATAAAAACGGTTATCCGCCAGAATGGGATGAGGAAGTATTCGAACGGGTACTTGAACAAGCCGAAAACTTCAAGAAGTGGTCGGATTAAGGAGGCAGCCAGATGAGCAAATATAAATCAGCAATAGAAAAAATAGTCGTTTCTGAGGCTACATTTCAAAATAGCCCAGAACGAGAAATTGAGCCATCGTGGATTAACTTCTTCTACGGCAACAACGGTAGCGGTAAAACGACTATTTCAAGGATGATACGGAATGGGCAAGGCTTGACCTTTGGCAACGCTGCTCAAGCTGATGAATTTGCTACTGTCGTTTTTAATCGAGACTTTATTGACGAGGAACTCAAATTCGATATTATGCCCGGAGTGGTAATGCTCAGTAAAGAAGCTTCTGATAAGCAACAGGAAATTGAGGGAAAGCAAAAAGAACAGGAACAGCTAAAGGGGCAACTCCAAACGGCAAACGACGAGGCGGATGCAATCCAAAAGAAGCGGGACAAATTGAAAGCCAGCCTTGATGCCGCAATTTGGAAAGCTGCAGCAAAGTACAAAAAGGTTTTCGGGGGCAAAGGCGATTTGAGTTCTACGGCTCGGTGTGTTCAAAGAGTATGCAGCACCGCTCCCGTCGAGCGTAATTTTGACGATATAAAAGCCCGTTACGAATCTGCAACCGACCCGAATGCCACACGATATGATGCCGCCCCACTACAATTATTGGATTTGACAAAGCTTGAGAGTGCAGAAACATACTCACTTCTCGGACAAGCGATAATCAGCACAGCCGATAATGCTTATAGCCGATTCTGGCAGAGTTTGCACGCGATGGATTGGGTCAATACTGGGCATATCCATTATTCTGAGAACGCAGAGGGTTGCTGTCCATACTGCAAACGGGAACTACCCAGCGATTTTGAAGAACAATTCCTCGCCTGCTTTGACGAAAAATACTCTCAAGATTGCACCCGCCTCGTAGAATTTGGGCGTAAATATGCCGAGTATATGACTGCCACATTTATAGAGCCGTTAAGACGGTACATCGAGTTAATTCCACAGACAGGATTCGGCGATTGGAAAGCATATGGCGAACAGTTAAAACTGATTGAAAACACAGTACAGATGAACAATCAAAAAATCGCTGCGAAAATTGAAAAGCCTTCGGAAGTAGTCGAACTCAACAGTATAAGAGAATATGTCGAACGAGTAAACGAGCTTCTCGCTGAAACAAATAAGCTGTTTGAAGCCAACAACAAAATCTTCGATGCCAAAGGTAAAACCTGCGAAGACTGTATCAATGAAGCGTGGGAGCTGTTGGCCTTCGAAACGAGCGGAGATAGAGCTGCGTATGACGCTGAGGATAAAAAGTTAGCGGCCGACAACCTTCAAAAAGTAACCGCTATAAAAAGGCTTAATGGTTCGCTCGGTGTCCTCAAAAATGAAATTCGAGACTTGTCAGACAAAATGGGTGGCACGGCGTCTACGGTTGAGAAAATCAATGCCCTGCTCCAAAAGACAGGGTTCAGAGGATTTCAACTCCGCCCCCACGCGAGAGTTCCTGATAAATATGAAGTTGTCCGTGAGGATGGCGAAGTCGCCAAAGGTCTGAGCGAGGGCGAAAAGAACTTTATAGCCTTTCTGTACTTTTATTTTTATGTTCAAGGGGCGTGGCGCAAAGAAGACCTCGTTAAGGGAAAAATCGTAGTCATTGACGACCCTGTTTCGAGTATGGATAGCGGTGTTCTTTTTGTCGTCAGCTCACTCGTCCGAAAACTTGTTGAAGACTGCTTTTTAGACGGCGGCCAATTCAACATTAAGCAGATTTTTGTCTTGACACACAATCCGTATTTCCACAAAGAAATATCCCATAAATATGAAACGAGCAGAGATGACATCGTCAAAAAATCATCGTTTTTCTTTGTCAAGAAATCAGATGATAATATTTCTACTGTTAACAGAAGCGAAATGGAATGCAGCACGAACGAATGCGGCGCAGAAAACGTGTCACCTGTTAAAAATTCATATGATGCTTTATGGTGTGAATACAGGGACGCGCGGCTACCGTCAACGCTTCTCAGTGTAATTCAAAGAATTGTTGAATACTATTTTCTTCAACTCTGTAGTTACAGCATCGAGGATTTGCGAGAGCGAGTGAAAACCCACATCGGCGGGGACAACAAAAAACAGAGGATAGCTGATGAAATACTCCGCTTCATCTATGACGAAAAATTCGATGCCGGCGACGGCATCAATTACGCGCCCGACCATGACATACCGGCTTATAAAGATGTGTTCGAGGTGATTTTTGAAGCGATGAGCCAAAAATCGCACTATCTCAAAATGTCGGGCGAATGTGAATGAGTTATTTAGAAGAATTAGGGCCACAATTTAGGCGATAGAAAAAGGTTATGTTAACTAAAGATGAAAAATGGGATTTGAAATGCGAACCGGCATAGAAAAATGAAAGAATCAAGAGAGGAGGTTATCACATGAACGGCCATAAACCAATAAACGCCCGCAGGCTTTCTGTTGCCGGATTTTCATTTCTCTTTGCCTATATTCTGTCCTTCCTGTTTGAGGGGCAGGTGTTGTACAGCCTGCTGGATTTGCGTGGAACAGACGCCGACCGTTACATACTGGCTGCAATTATCGCGCATTTCGCGGGGCTTTTTACCTGCGGTCTGTTTGTCAAATCACAGGCGGCCGCCAAAAGCATGATGCTCGGCGGCATGGGCTTATGCTTAGCCGCCACTGTCCCCTTCTTTTTTCCTCTCCCCGCTCTATGGATGGGCGGGCTGATTGTCAGCGGATACTTTAGCGGCTGCGCGGTGGCGGCATGGGGATTTTTCTCAGGGCCTTCACTCCCAAGAACGAGCGCATTAAATCCTGTGCCGACGTTCTGATTTATTCCAATTTGCTGATGATTGCAGTCAACGTGGTTACCATGAACAGGTCAATCTTTATCGGGCTTGGCCTCTCTGTGCTTTGCCTTGTAATCGGCATGGTCTTCATTTGGATGCTGCCGTTGGAGCAGGAGAATGAGCAGAACAAAACATTTAAAAATAAGACGCATCGCGGCATTAAAAACCCGTTAATATTGCTGTGTCTTTTTGTCTTTATCATTACAATTAATTCCGGTCTGATGTATCAGGTCATCAACCCCGCTTTTGAGCATCTGACGGGGCTGGTGAGCTGGTATTGGGCCGTGCCTTATATCGTGGCGCTCGTCATTATGCGCAACCTGCCTATGAAAGCAAAGCGTTCCAGAATTTTGTATATTGGGATGGCAATGATTATAGGAGCGTTCATCAGCTTTATGCTGTTAGGGCGAAACACTTCCGACTATCTGATTGTGGATACGCTGATGCTCGGTGCTTGCGGTATTTTCGATCTGTTTTGGTGGAGCATCCTTGGAGAAATGCTGGATTATAGCGACAACCCTGCACATACCTTTGGCATCGGGCTTTCCGCCAATGTATTCGGCGTGCTTTGCGGAGGCGTTTTGGGAATGACCGTAACATCCATTGGGCTTCCCAGTGCGGAGGTTGCGGTGATTGCCCTTACGGTGGTTTGCGTTACACTGGTTATGCTGCCGCCGCTGAACCATCAGCTTGTTTTACTGCTGAAAAGCCATGCCTACCTTGCCGCTTATGACAATATGAGCCAGTCACAGCAAACGGACATTGTACGGCAGGTCAAAACCCTTGATCCGCTGACTGTCCGAGAGCAGGAGGTATTGCAGCTGATCCTTTCCGGCAAATCCAACCGCGAAATTGCCGGGGCTTTGTTCATCAGTGAGAATACCGTTAAAACACACGCAAGAAGTGTTTTTTCAAAATACGATGTTTCCAGCCGGGCGGAGCTCATCAGCACCCTGTTGAAGAACCAAACCGGCGAATGAACCATAAAACCGCATAAATACTGGATTTAACAGGCCTCTCACCCAAAAGGGTGAGGAGCTTTTTTCTGTAAAATCATCCTTTCGAACGATGCTTTTTGAGGCATCCTTCCCTAAAATTTATACTAGAGGAGGGTTGGTGCAAATGAAATCAATCTGCAAACGACGCAATGGATATGCCTTGTTGTTCGCAGCCAGTATTTGTTTGGCGGTGTGGCTCGGCATGGCATTCATGTTAGAAGCGGTTTTCGCTCTTGGAGCGATCAGCCTTATCTCTCTCGTGTTATTGGTGAGGCAGAGCCGTCTGCTCTATGACGCAACACTCATTTGGGATAATCGCATTCTTGCTGTGCCATCTGCTCTCATCTCCATGCCGGACCGCCAAATGAAAAAAGACATCGAGGAAACCGTAGTATCTACCTTTGGTATCCTCATCGGCAGCGAAATTTACCGATGGGGCCTCGACGGGATACATGGCGTGCGTCTGAGCGCCGTTCAAATTGATAAGGAGCGGATGTACCTGATCTTTGGCGATAAGGATCAGACCATGCGGGTAGATTTGCTGCACGGAATGACTCAAAAGCAGGCGGTACTGGATGCAGCACAAAAGCTGCTTCGTGAAACCGGCGTAACGGCAGACATCACCGGATGGAAATGAAAGGGAGGAATTCGAAATGAAAAAGACACTATCTATTTTACTTGCGGCGGCGCTGCTTTTAAGCAGTCTCACCGGATGCGGTGGGGGCGGTGGCAAAAGCTATGCGGCGACACTTTCGCCAGAGACCACCGGCACCAAACTGGAAAACGGCGTCAGCGTAGAGCTGGGCGATTATGTGCTGGACGGTGAAGCAGAATTAACCGTGGCCAAGTTGCCCGTGGAGGAAAACAAAGACGAAGGATACAAGATAGAAGCCTACGACTTCAAGCTGGGCGACATGACCGAGCTTTCGGACTTCATCACCCTGCGCATCCCCTATGATACCGCATACTGCGAGGATGGGCAGGACCCGGCAAAATGCGTGGGCGCAAAGTACAAAAATGAACCCACCGGCGAATGGGAGGATGTGCTGTTCGAGGTGGACGCAGCCGCCAATGAGCTTATCATCTACACGGATCATCTCTCCACCTTCGGCGTGTTTCATATCAAAAACGAGGGTCAACGCAGCGCCAAAATCACCAACATTTATGCAGACTTTACCGGCATCGACCAACAGCAGGCGATGGAAACGCTCCGCGAATACGTGGCGGGCGGTGGTGCGGACGGAGAGGAAGCGGCAGGCCTCGCGGCGCAGCTTCTCACGGGCTATAACGGATTTTTGGGCGGCGTAGCCGGAGCAGCCGGTGAAACGGGCTTCGCTACTGACCTCACAGGTACGATCCTAAACATGGCCTCCATCGGCAGCCCTACCTTTGACACCGCACTGGCTGATTCCGCCTACAAAAAGCTGAACAAGCTGGGAAAGGTAGCGGCGGCGGCGAAGATCGGCGCAGTAATGCTGAGTACGGAAAAGACCGACGCAGATACCCTCGGCTTATATAAGGACACGGCGATGCTGGCTCTCTCCTTTGCGGAATCCGCTGCATGGGGGCTAGCCGCCAGCGGCCTGTTCATCTTTGACTACACTATAAGCAGTATGTTTGAGCAGGGAATGGCCATGAAAATGGAAAAAATAGACGAGGTCTACGTCTACTTTAACGACCGGTTCTCCGGCACACTGGACGTGGGAAACGGCTGGAACGCCCGCAGCCTGAAGGACTGGCGGCAAGTGCTCATAGATATAGCCGAGGCCAATCCCAGCGAGGCCGACACCAAGGCAGCCATCGAAGCGGAGATAGACCGCTACGCCCGTCATTTCTGGACACTGGGCGACATGGAAAAGGCTATTGTCGTTACGGACATCGAGGATAAGGGAACCAAAGGCTCGGTCACAGTCCCCGACCCGACCCAGGCGGAGATCGAAACCCTTGTGGGCGCTTACAAGGCACATCTGTATGAGCGCCTATACCCGGTGATACAATCGGTCAGTGTTTATATGCAGCGCAAAGCCGAGAGCGAGTATCTGGCCGCGCTTAATGAGGTTAAGGCGTTCTATAACCAAATCATTACCTTCAATATCACGGAGGATATCCCGGAGGGTGAAAAGTCGCAGTATGACGGCTATGCCCTGCGCTTTGCCTCGCTTTCCGAAAACGCGGTAAAGGAGAGCTGGAGCGGTAAGCTCAGGAGTGAGGGCGTCGCTTCCACAAAGTTTACCCTGGTGGGCTATCTGCTGGCCGGTTGTCCCAATGAATTGCAGCTGTTCCCGCCGGACGCCGACCCGGATAACGATGAGCCGGAGTTGACGCTGGGCTTTAAGCTCTCCGCGCCGGTGACGGAGGTAACGATTGGCGGCGCGCCCACCTTTGATGAGTTGGTGGGAAGCTATGAAGATGGCACTATGACCATCACCAGCGTGTTTATTTCCGATACGCTCCGTGCGGAACTGGAGAAGCCCGCCTCATCGGAGGACAGTGGAGGAAGCAGTGGAGGCGACGGCATTTTAGACTCAATCACTGATAAACTCAACGAGGCATATGCGGGCTGCGATATAGCCGGCGCTCTGCTGGGGTTAGAGGAACAGATCGGCGTAGCCAAGGAATCTCCTTTCACCGTCAGTAAAACCGGAGAAAACGCCGGTGTTTTGGTTCTTAACGAAAACCCCGGCAACGTGGTTTATGACCCAACTTCCGGTATACTTAATTTTGATATGAGTGACGCTGAACTGAAAACCAGTGTAAGCGGAGAACTGCGCGCCGGATACAATGGGGAGATAAGAGCGGCGTTGTCCTCTCCGGCGAGTTGAAGATGACCGCCCTATTCTCGGAGAGCGACTTCTACATTATGGTGAAGCTGGACGGTTCAAAGGCCCTCGAACCATAATGTGCCCGCTGCTGGAAATAGGCTGCCGGCAGATACCGGCTTACAATTTCTGCGCCCTGCTGGCCGCCATGATCGGCTGCGCACTGGCTCTGCCGGCTCTCCTGCGGACGGGGCTTGGGCTGGGGCGGGCTATAGCTCTGCTGATGATCATGACTGCCGCCTTTCTCATCGGGGCGCGGTTGTGGAACGCGGCCGCCAATCCGGGCAATTTTCAGGGTGCGCTGAAATGGTACAGCCTGCGCTTGGCCGGGCTGTCCTTCTATGGCGGCGTTCTGGGCGCCGGGGCGGCGCTGATCATCGCCGCGCGGCAATGGGGCCTGTCCCCGTGGGCCGGTCTGGACGCCATGACAGTCCCCGGCGGTGTCGCTTTCTGTCTGGCCCGGGTGGGCTGCTTCCTGAACGGCTGCTGCGCGGGACGGGCGACCTCCGGCCCGTTGGGCGTGGTGTTTCCGTCCAAGGCCGGCTATCAGCAGGCGCTGAGCGAATGGCTACCCTTCCTCTCCGCCTCCCGCGCCGTTCATCCCACACAGCTCTACGAGCTGACCGGGGCCGCGCTGGGCCTGCCTCTGGTTTTTTGGCTGGTCAAGAGTCTGCGCCTGCGGCAGGGGGCGAGCTTTCTTCTTTACGCTGCGTGGTTTTCAGCCGTAAGACTGGCCGTGCTGCCCCTGCGCGCCTTGACTTATCCCGACATTATCAAAACCGTCGTTTACCCACTGCTGTATGTCATTGTAATTCTTCTGGGCATAGCCATAGTATTGCGACGAGAGAGGGCAAGGCTTACTCCGTCCGAGATAGAACGAATCAAGGAGGGCTGATTAAATGAAGAAAGGCTTGATCGCCGGGCTTATCGCGGCCAATGTGATTATGCTGGTCGTCGGCATACTCACTATACTGCCCAATCTGCGGGCGGAAGCAGGAAAAGAATCTCCTGCGCCGAGGACGGAGCACACAGCGCCTGTCACACCGCCGGAGGATGAGAGAGCGCCCGTTACACCGTCGCAGGAGGAAGAAACACCACCCGTGACCGCGGAAAGGGGAGATAATCCCGCGCCGGAGGAAACTGACACGAGCTTATCCACGGAGGAACGCCCCGATTTGGAGGACTTCCTCTGGTACACGGAGGACGTGGCATATAACGGGGTTCCGGCCGACGCGAGTATCATAGACAATATTGGCCCGCTGACCGGAAGCTGGAAAGCACTCATTATCTACGACCCCAACAACGAATACGACGCGGGTGCTATGGAGTTTCTCAACATCGCCCTTGCGGGTACTGCGGAGAGTCTGAGCCTCACGCTCGACTGGTATCAGATTTTTTGGGCTAACGAGGGAGAGAGCTTCGACGAATCGGACATGGAGGACAGCGTATTTCTTGGCAAGTGGGAAACCGGCGGCCTGTGGGCGTCCGGAGCGGGAACCATTCGCCTAACGCAGTTCTACGAGCAAAGCGGAAAACAATATGCCGTCGGCACGATGGATATGCCCGACGGGATACCGGCGCTTGTGGCGCTGGTGCGGCCATAAGGAGGTGCGGATATGGGAAAATATTGTGCGAATTGCGGTAAGGAGCTTCATACCGGCGCTCGCTTCTGCGCCAAATGCGGCGCGGCGGTGCTTGATGTGCCTGTGAATCCCACTCCCATGGCACAGCCAAAATCTGTGCCGCAACCACAACCGATCGCCGAGGCACAGCCTCAAAAAAGCATCCCGCCCACTGCGATGCCAACACAAAAAAACGCCGCAGCACCGAAAAGAAACAGCGGGCGAAATGCGCTTTGCATCGTGCTTTCCGTCTTGCTCGTCATACAGATCGCGGCGGTGGGCCTCTACGGTTGGCCGGGGTTTATGGTGAAGAGAGGAGATGGCTCCGATCCGGCGGCGGGGGCATCCGACGTCTTTGAGAACAGTGTACCCGCCGGGCTGTCCAGCATCCAGCTGACGCAGGAGGACTATGCGGTCGAGCCATGGATCGTAAATGTGGGGCCTAAGCAAACCGTGGCGCAAGCGGAGGGGATCGCCGTGGACTTCGGCGAGTTCAATCTTCTGGAGGACGGGGCATTGGAAATACGGGATATGGGTGTGAAAGCAGACGGCGAAAACGGCTACAACGCCCGCTGCTATGACCTCTCGCTGGGGGACACGACCGAGTTCCCCACCTGTGTGACGGTCACCCTTCCCTACGAGCCGACCGCTGATTCGGCCGGCGGGCCGTTCGTGCAGTACTATAACAACGGTGCATGGGAGATGATGTATTCGGTCTGCGATGAATCGGCGGGAACGGTTACATTTTACACGGACCACTTCTCCACCTTCGGCTTGTTTGAGCACACCGGTGGTTACAACTCCGGTCCGCTTTCAAAGGTGCACATCGACCCGAACAAGCTGGACTTGCTCATCAACAACTGCGAGAGCGATACGGCGGCGTATTTTGCGATGATGCGAAGCGGCTCGCCCGAGGACAGCGGACTCAGCAAAGCGGCGCTCGACGCGCTTGGAGCGACCAGCAACATCCTTTCGGGTGCGGATTACTCGGTAAGCTTTAGCGCGAAGGCGCTCGAGAGCCTGACGGACTATAAGGGCAGGGCGTTCACGAATGAATTTTCAAAAGTCCTTGGAAAGCTGGGCGCGGGGCTCACTGCCCTCAAGATCGGTATGTCGTGGTATCGGTCAGGCGAGGTGACCCAAGCGTTTACGGCGCACAAATATGACATCATAGAGCTGGGGCTGGGCTCTGCGGGCGCGGCGCTGGGCGGAGCTCCACTGACCGTTGCCGCAAGCGGCGTGTGGCTTATGGGTATGGCGGACGAGACGATAACCGATATATACAATCGAGGCTACGACAGCCCCGCCGAACACGCCTATCAGGATTTCACATGGAATTATGTCGCCTACTCCGCCACTCTCAGGGGTTTTTGCTGCCGGCTGCCCAACGAAATGCCCGCACGAGCGCTGCTTGATGAGGAGATGTCGGACGCGGTAATCGTCAATGACGCGAAAGTCTGGGCAATGCTCATTCAGCGCGAGTATAAAAAATGCGGCGGCGACCCGCAAAAAACGTACGCCGCGATAGATAAGCTGCTCGACGACTACGCGAACACCTTTTGGCGGCTTAAACCCAAAGTGCGCAAGATGATAGCCGAGGATATACACCGAGCGGACGCATGGAGAGAGCCGACAGCGCAAGAACGCACGAAATTGACCGAAGAGCTCAAGGACGTTCTGCGCTACCGCCTGCGAAAGCTGTTCGCGTGCGTCTACGAGCGCTGCATCATCAACGCAAAGAAGCAGCTCCTTCGGGATATACAGGTGCTCGAAAAGCAGATGAATGCGGTGACGACCGTCAAGGTCTACGGGAGAGATGAAAAGGGAAACGAAATTCCGCTGTCCGAAACGGAATACAGGGACTATACCGCCGCATTCGCCTCCTCCACCACCGAGCGCCCAACAATATGGAGTTGGCTACCGGGAAGTGCCGAGGACTCTGTATTTCAGTGTACGTTGTATAACTACCTATCCCTCGGCGCACCCACCTGCGTTAAGTTCTACAAAACGTGGGAGGATCAGGTCGCAGATAATACCGCCTTCACCCTGCCGCTTACATATGCGCCCGGTGAAGTAAAGCTGTTCATCGACACCGAGCTTTCCATAGACGAGCTCGTGGGAACTTATGAAGGAACCGTTTCCTCAGAGGAAGGATCGCTTTCTCACACATTCACAGTTCGTAAAAACGGAGACGGGATTATAGTCGATGATACGATGGACACATTGAAGTTGCAATACGATCCTGCGACGGGCATTGCCGGAGGGTCAAAATCAACATCATATGGCGAATATAAGCTTCGTTACACCTACAGGTTCACCTTTGCAAGGAATAACGGAACCATTTCTATGACCGGTACATCCAGTGCATACCTCGATGATGAATATCAAACGTCTGCAAATTTCAACTGTTACAAAGTAAGCTGATGGGGTAAGAATATGAACGCAACGGAAACCTATATAACTAAAAAAAACATGAACAGAAAACCGAAACGAATCCTTCTGCGGATTTCATCCATACTGATGCTGCTGGTCGCCCTGCCCATGCTGCTGTGGTGCTTGCAGCTCATCGATAATGCGGCGTTGGACTACGCCTACGCGGGGGCGGGATGCTTCGCGGCAGGAATCGTGTATGTCTTCTCTATGGTTACGGCCGTCGCAGGGCTGGCCTTTGCAGGAAAGCCTCATCAACATCGCTGGTGTCGGATGCTTGGCTATATACAACTGGCGGCGGTGGTGCTGCTGATCGTTCCGCTTCACTCATATACCGCACTCACATTACCGCCGCTTTTCCTGCTTACCGTTCTGTATCTGTTTGGCGTGGGCTGGCGCGAAAAGCTAGATTGCGAACAACAATGAAAGGAGCACCGAGATGGCAAAGAAGAAAGCAAACAAAAACATCCCTATTCCCATCCTCATTATTATCTGTGCCGTGCTTCTGTTCGCCATATATACCAGTATCAGCATCCTTGCTCTGGCGATTTGGGGAGAGAGTGTCATGGGTACGGTGGACAGCTATGGCAACCGGCTGGATAACACGGATGCGGAACCAAACCGCTCCCGCACCGTTTCCAAGGGCTATTGGTTTCTGGCTAACGGTAAGGAGTATCGGGGGTATGTAATATATCAGAGCGATGAAGCTTGGCCACGACTTGAGGAGGGTGAGACACGTAGCGAGCATATTCGATACTTAGCATTTTTACCCTATATCAATAAACCTGCCATGCTTGCCGATTTTGACGAGATTGGCGAGGGTGCGATCATTTACCATATCCTCGCCCCCATCGGTTGTTTGCTTTTGCTGTTGCTGGTCATACGCACAGCCAGAGGTGGAAAAAAGAAGAAAACAGCGGCGAGGAAGCCCGCCGTGCCTGAAATAATTAAAGTAAGGAGTGATACGGATATGTTTTGTCCCAACTGTGGAAACAAACTACCGGAGGGCGCGGCTTTCTGTTCGGCCTGCGGTGAGAAAACACAGGCCAGCGCCCCCGGCGTGTGTAAGGCCTGCGGCGTAGAGTTGCCAGAGGGAGCTGAATTTTGCATCGGGTGCGGCAAGGCGGTGAATTCGGCAACATCGGAGCCGACGGAAGCGAGCGGGGCAGCAGCTTCCGCGCCCCCACAAAGTGGCGCGGGGCTGGCCGGCTTTTCCGATAGGTATAATTCACCTGAGATACTGGAAGCCGCACAGAAAAACAAAAAATTCTCCATTGGCTGTATGTGGATATTGGTTTTCGTGCCGCTCATCGGCTTTCCCGTCGCCGGTCTGCTGATGGACGATTTCCCCTTTGGAGAATCCCTTGTCATTGGCGTGGGCATTGCACTTGTCATGCTGGTCGTTAATCTACTGGCTTTGCGAAGAACTAAGAAGCCCATGTGGGAGGGTGTGGTCGTCAATAAGTACAGCAAGGAAAAAAGCGAGCATAGGGGCGGCGAGGATGATAATTACAGAACCTATACGGAATATACCACAATTATTAACACCGACGCGGGCAAGAAAAAGACCATCGTGGAAAAGGACAGTGGGAGGCGTATGTACGACTATCTTTCCGTTGGCGACAGGGTGCGGTTTCATCCAAGATTCGGCACATACGAGAAGTACGACAAATCTAAAGACCGTATCATTTACTGCAATGTCTGCTCCATGATGAACCCCATACAAAATGACCGCTGTAAGCGGTGTAATAACCTATTATTTAAATAAGGAGGATTTTATAATGGAGAGATTTGACACGCTGCTGGAGGCTGCGGAGTTTTCGGCAACACGCTGCACAAGCTGGAGTTTTGCCATTTCAAATGATAGATACGATGTAAAAGGCTTGCTGGTGCTTGCCGAAACAAGCGATAGTGAAGACCCCATCGATGAGGACAGCTTTTATGTGGTATCGCCTGCCGGAGCTATCGGCTTATGTAACGACGGCGAGGACATCGATTGGCTGTTTCTGTCTGACGCTGCGCCGAATGAGGATCTGCCGCTGACATACCAAGCTGAGCCGCAGATAAAGTTCTGCTCGAAATGTGGCTCCGGCGCTGTTCTCGGTGCTCGATTTTGCGGTCAGTGTGGAACAGCGCTGTGAAAATAAAAGGCTAATTTGGATGTGGTTTTAGTTTTCCGTAATCAGTGTGCGTTGCTTTTTGAAATTGAATACTTCCGCGACTATTGCTTATTCATGAATGATTCAATGAGTACAAATATCTCAAAGGTAGTCATTGACTGAAGTATATGGACGGTGTGTAACATACATCGGTAACATCTAAAACGAGGGGTGTGCAAAAGCGGTGCATCTTTTAACGATTTGATTTGACCGGTGCATTTTATCAATAGTTAGTGCCTTTGCCACCGGAGATGACAGGAATTAAACCCCATGTATCGACTTGTTCCCCCGAACGGATAAAAACCATTGACCTGTTCCCTCGAACAGAACACCCCCATAAAAACCACTATTGAACTGATCCCGAGAACGGACAAAACGAAAAATACATACCAGACATCAACCTGATGCTCTCATTCCATGTTGAGTGCGTGGTATTGATGTCAAGGGTCGAGAGTAAATAAGCCTGAAAATCACAAGTTGAGAAATGGTTATAGCTACTCTCGGATAAGTTTTCGGAAAAGTCAGAAAAAAAGGAATTTTGATAGTTGGGTGTGCAAGCTAGATTTTTAGGATTGTTTGTATAAGTTAGATGGATAAGATGCTAAAACAGACTAACCAACACAGAGGATTTTAGAACAAGGTTGAGTAGGCTATTGGACTAGTGTTAAATAAACGTAATGAGTTTGTTAATAAGTAAAATGTTAAATTAATGTGGAAGAAGGTAATATCTTGAGGAAACTTAACAAAGTTTTGAATATTGTCATGGGATCTTTTTTGGGTGTATTTATAGGTCACAGCATATATCAGTATGTTGATTACAAAAGAAATCCAGGATTATATGAAATACAATCAGCACCCTGGTACACAGGTATAAAAATATATGGATTAGCCACCTTGGTAGTTTTGCTAATCGGCGTTATTTTAAAACTATTAATAAAAGGCAAACTGAGGAATATAGATTCATAGGTGTACATTGAATTCACGTATTACTGAGTGTGGAAGGTATGTTGTTTTGAAGGTGATTCAATTGACTTTCAATAAAAAGTACAGTTTATTCCAGTCCCCCCAAAAGGGAGAGACCTGTTGACGGCACCAAAAGAGGTTTTAATGCTCTCAATCATTACGCTCAAAGCGCTTTTAGTTTACTGCTGGGATTGGGTTAGTGCTCGCCTCATATAGTTAAATTTTTGGGTAATACCAAATATAGTCGCTCATTTTTTCGGGGTCATACTAAAATTATCACTCATTATTTCGGGCCAATCTTGAAATAGTCGCTCTTTTTTTGTATGCTGAATGTGTTGATTGATATTAATGAAGGACAAAACTGAGAGGAGCAGTTTGTATGTCGGATTTCTATTTGAAACGAAAGATCGATGGTTACCTGAAATCATGGAAAGAAAAAGCGGATCGCAAGCCGCTGATTGTCAAAGGCCCAAGGCAGGTCGGAAAGACAGAATCCATTCGACGCTTTGTAAACGCCAACTATGACTTCGTTATTGAAATCAACTTCGTGGAAGAACCCAAGTACAAAACCATTTTTGATGATGGCTACAAGCCTGCGGATATTATCAGAAATATTTCCCGGATTGACCCTTCCAAAAAATTCCTGCAGGGAAGAACACTCATCTTTTTTGACGAAATCCAGGACTTCCCGGATGTTGCCACCTCTCTGAAGTTTTTTAAGATCGACGGAGGTTTTGATGTGATATGCAGCGGATCCCTGCTTGGTATCAACTATAAAATAATCGAGAGCAACAGTGTGGGCTACAAATCAGACTATGAAATGCATTCTCTGGATTTTGAAGAATTCCTGTGGGCAAAAGGTTATGATGATGCTGTTGTACAGGATATTCTAAGTCACATGCTAAGGCAGGAGCCGTTCAACACCACGGATATGACTGTTTTCAGCAACCTGTTTTTAGATTTTTGCATTTTGGGCGGTATGCCTGCTGTTGTGCGGGAGTATATCCAGAAAGGAACCTTTGAGGGTACGCTTGAAATCCAGCGACAATTAGTTAAGGACTACAAAGAGGATATCCGTAAGTATGCGGAGGGCATGGACCAGACCCGTATTCTGAATGTGTTTAACCATATCCCGGCGCAGCTTGCAAAAGATAATAAGAAATTCCAGATTTCCAAGGTTGCCAGGGATGCCAGATTTAAAGACTATCGTGGCTGCATCGAATGGCTCAGTGATGCGGGTGTCGTCAATGTCTGCTACTGTCTCAACTTCCCGGAATTGCCGTTAAAGGGAAATGTAGATGAAAGCAAGTTCAAGCTTTATTTCTTTGACACGGGAATACTTGTTGCCATGCTGGACGATGAAGCTCAGGAAGATCTGCGGGCCAACAAAAATCTGGGTGTTTATAAGGGTGCACTTTATGAGAATATTGTGGGAGAAGCCCTTGCAAAGTCTGGATATGGCCTCTATTACTACAAACGGAGTGATTCCACACTGGAGCAGGATTTCTTTGTGCGTACAAAACAAAGCCTGATTCCAATCGAAGTGAAAGCGAAAAGTGGAACGGCAAAATCCCTCCGCACCCTGATTCGCAGCGACCATTATTCTGATATCAATTGTGGTATTAAGCTGAGTGCAGGTAACATCGGAAAAAGTGATGATATCTACACATTCCCGTATTTCTGCGCATTTCTTATGAAACGCTATTTAGGGCAAAGCGACTTGTAAAGACTTGCTCTTCCACACATGAACATAGCATAAGATTAAAGGTACAAAGTGACAACGGCAAATATGATTACGGAATTATGTGAGCAGATGGATATCAGTGTTTTTGAGCTTGCCAGACGTATAAGTCAAACTCCGCTTAGTAAATCGGTAAAGCAGCTGATATGTTTCCGCTAACGAGAGTTATTCTAAGACATGTTCCCTTATTGGGATTCTAAGACATGTTCCCTTATTGGGATCTTATCAAAAAAAGGAACCTCAGATTTCTGAGAAATACATTTCAGACAGCCATAATGACCTCTAAACACATGTGGAGACGGTGGTGTCGATGTCGAGGGTTGAGTAGTAAGGGTGTAAGAACACTTGCTATCGGGTCACTCCATAAAAGGGGATTTGGATTACAATTAGCCATAATGACATAAAATGGAATAGAAATTGATAACCAATATAGATAAGACATGATAGATATGATATTATATCTTAGTAACTTGCATTGAGTAGTAATAAGCAATGAGATGATGGGTATTTTGTTAAACCTGATGGCTTCAACTTGTTTTCTGAAGATATATTTTGATTACATACCGGTGCCTTCTGTTTTTTGACTTTATCCACATCCCAATTGCCGAAGCAATAATAAATACCTCCGATTTATAGCTTTGTGAAACATCTCTGGCTTTCCCGTCAGAGCAAAAAGGAAATAGCAATGACGGATAAAGAGCTTAGAAAATTAAAACGAAGCGAACTGCTACAAATGTTGATAGTACAGATAGAAGAAAACGAGCGACTGAAACATCTTCTGGAAGAGCAGCGACATCAACTTGAAGATCGTCAGATCGCGATCGAGCAGGCCGGCTCTATTGCAGAGGCGGCGTTGATGTTAAATGGAGTCTTCGAAGCGGCTCAGTCAGCCGCGCAGCAGTATTTGGAGAATGTACAGCGATTAAGCGCAGAACAGGATTGTATTTGCGATCAGCAGGTGGCGGACGCTGAAAAAAGGTAAAACTTGACTCAGCAACAGGAATCTTTCCAAGACTCTTCCAACAACGGTAGCGAGGTAGCCGGGCGTGAACAAGAAACAGGCGGTTCCAAAAGAATTGCCGGATCTGGAACAGTTGAAAAGGGAACTGAACAGAGAACTGTACAAAAAACAATATAGTACAGTCTTACGCAGCACAATCTATACATTAGTTGTGGTAGCGGCGATAGCCGTGTTGGTGGCTGTACTGCTTTTGCCGGTACTACGGATATACGGATCCTCTATGACTCCCACATTATCCGAAGGAGACATAGTGGTTTCCATAAAAGGCACGGACTTTGAGGAGGGTGACTTGGTGGCGTTTTATATGGGAAACAAACTACTGATCAAACGATACATCGCAGGACCGGGTCAGTGGGTGGACATAGATGAAGATGGCAATGTCTATGTAAATGACGAATTGTTGAATGAGCCCTACCTAAAAGAAAGGGCATTTGGTGATTGCGACATTGAATTGCCCTACCAGGTCCCTGATGGAAGATATTTTGTGATGGGAGACCATCGTTCCACGTCGGTGGATTCACGCCACACTTCCGTAGGATGTGTGGCCGATGAACAGGTTGTCGGTAAGATCCTATTTCGAGTATGGCCACTCTCTGTGTTTGGGTCAGTTCGATAGAAAGGAAGGTAACAGAAATGGATAAAGACGCATTGCAAAGCATGAGTGACTATGTAAAACAACGCCGACAAACACGAGGCTGGCACAAGATCCTCACTTTCCTGGTGGCTATGGTTGTTTTTGTTACTACCTATTCCTTGATTGGGGGTGCGGACATTTTCTTGGACATTTTAGGCCGATTGTGCTAATCGCTGACGATACTCGAAAGGGCTTAGCCAGCCAAGCGATTGCTTGATTCTTTCCTCATTGTACCAGTGAATATACCGGTCTAGTTGATCGATAAAGGCTTCAATGGTCACGCCCTGCCAATTCCTTCCATAGAAGAACTCGATCTTGAGGCGACCGAAGAAGCCCTCACAGGCAGCGTTATCAGGTGAACAGCCCTTATTGGACATGGATCGTGACAGCTGTCGCTCTTCCATTAGTTGAATCCATCTGGTCCAGCGGTAGTGGCTTCCACGGTCGGAATGGATCAATGGACACTCATCAGGATCAAGGGTGTTGATTGCAGCTGTCAGCATGGAGTTAGCCAGCTCGGCATTCGGACTCGTGCCTATAGACCAAGATACGACTAGGCCATCAAAGCAATCGATAATGGGTGATAAATACACCTTGCCTGCCGGTATACCAAACTCTGTGATATCCGTCAGCCACTTCTCATTGGGATGGTCCGCCTGAAAGTCCCGTTGGATGATGTTCTCTGGAGCAGGCGTGATCTCACCTGCATAGGACGTATACCTACGTTTCTTCTTGCCGACGACCTGCAGACCGGATGCGGTCATCAGCTGCCGTACCACTTTCTCAGAAACCACAGTACCTTCTTTACCCAGCAGCGCATGGATACGGCGGTAGCCGTAGCAAGCGTGATTGGTATTGAACAGTTCGATAACTCGTGAGCGGGTCTCATGATACTTATCTGGCTTGGTTTGCGCAGTCAGCTGGTAATAGTAACTACTGCGGGGCAGCTCCAGTGCCTTCAGCAGGTGATTCAGGCGATGCTTCCCCTTCAGTGCGTCGACCAGCATCGCTTTCTCTGCGTTGCTGAGCAGAGTTGGGTCGACGCAGGGATCTTTTTTATTAGTTCGGCGGTCCCTCTGAGAATATCGACTTCTAGTTTCAAACGCTGTACTTCTTTTCGCAGCGACTCGGCTTCCTGCTTTAGTTGATCCGAGTCTTCAGTTTGCTCTCCGGTTTGTTTTTCCATTACGTGAGCCTCCCCTTGACCGAGCAGCTCATTCTTCCAACGGTAGAGCGCGTCTCGGTTTACACCATGGTGTCGCGCCGTCTCCTTCGCCGTGCTTGATCGTGTCACTAGGCTGATGACAGCTTCCTTCTTATCCTGATAGGAACATTTTAGCTTAGTGTTCTGCTTACGTCTGCCTGGAGCCAATTCTTCAATCCAGTAGGCTAGAGCTGCTTTGCTTGGATAGCCCAGAGCCCTACAGGTACGAATCAAGGATCGGCCGGTATAGAAGAAGTGATCGACTGCCTCCTGCTTCTGAGCGTCAGAATAACGGCTTTTACGTCTTTCATAGTTATCCTTGATAACACCGGTAGCCTGTTCTTCTAGATATGCCAGATACCACTTACGAAGCTGCCCACGGTCTTGGGGATAGCCTAATTCTCGGATGACTTGTGAGGCACTGTGTTCGTAACGGATATACAGTTTGACTGCCTTCAAACGTTTCTCTCTTGAATACATAACGGAATCCTCTCATATCTTGTCCAGGATTTCGTCCGCACCCCCATTCTGCCCGCAATCACATTAGAGAAAAAAACCTACTGCGGGAAAGCGGATCATCAACACTCGTTGGAAAATGGGTGTTATGAGCAAAAATTGATCTGCACACTTTCTGAGAACGAAGCCCATGTGCATACGCCTGACTGTTATACCCGGGAGAAGGTGTTGACCTGTGACTTGACGGAGGAACCCGGTCATACGCATACCGATGCGTGCGTACAGACGGAGCTCGTTTTAATTTGTGAGGACACAAGTCCGGAGCATGAGCATTCCGAGGCGTGCTATCAAGAGACACAGACCTATGTATGCGGTCAGGAGGAGCACGAAGGGCACACCCATAATGATGCTTGCTATGAAACGGTGGATGTTCTGGTCTGCGAATTGCCGGAGGAAGAAGCACATGTCCACACGACGGAGGATTGTTATGAGCAGGTGTTCGTTTGCGAGGAAGCTGAACACACACATACCCTGATTTGCTACTCTGATCAGAATGCCGATCTCGAAACAGCGGCCAAGTGGGAAAAACATTTAAAGAAAATTGGACTCACAGGCGACTGGGCGGAAGACGTTGTCGCTATTGCTAAGAGCCAGCTTGGTTATAGTGCAAGCGAAAAAAATTATACCGTGGTAGAAGATGAAGATGGCGCCGAAGTGAAAAAAGCTTATAGCCGGTACGGTGCTTGGTACGGTGATCCCTATGGAGACTGGAACGCGATGTTCGTGGACTTTTGTCTTCATTATGCAGATATCGATGAGATCCCGACAGACGCGGATTGTCAGCATTGGGTAACAAAGCTTGAGGCAAACGAGCTGTGGGAGATGGCTTCCTCCTACGTACCCAAGCGAGGTGACATCGTATTTTTCGATATTTCTCAGACCGGAACGGCTCAGCATGTAGGTATTGTTGAGGAATATGATAAGAGCGCACAGACGGTTCATACTATCGAAGGGGATAGCAACCACATGGTTGCCCGGCAGGAATATGGACTGAAGGACTCTTCTATTATGGGTTATATCAGCATGACCACAGCCATGCGAAAATATGCCCCCGACGTTAAGCTGAAGCATGTTGGCAACGACTATACCGTGGTGGCTCGCGTTCCAAAAGAAGCGGGACTACCGGGGAACGTGGAACTTTCTGTTCGCGAGTTGACCGGTGAGGAGTATGAGGAGCACCGCCAACAGGCTATGGATGCCATGGGTATTGGTGAGATCCATTTTGCCCGATTCTTTGATATCACCTTCCTTGTGGGTGGTGAGGAGGTAGAGCCCGCTGCCCCCATCCAAATTGAGATCACTTACTTAAATAACGTCAGCTTAGAGGAGAATCAAGTTGGCGGCGTGGTTCACTTTGCCAGCACAGGCACAGAGGTGCTGGATGCGGATACCGAGCAAAATGGCAACGGTGAGACCTCCTTTACCTTTACGCAAAACAGCTTTTCCGTGACAGGCACCATCTTTGGAGCTGTTCCTCTTAGTAATGGAGGACACCCACTGGGTCCGGTTACCGGAGTAGTGAGCGAAAAGGACATTCTTTTATATAATTTGGATGGATCCGGCGATACTATGATGCCTTTGGCAGGAGTGGTATATACCATTTGGCGAAAAAGCGATGGGGGAATAGTAGGGTCTTGGACAACCGGGAATAGTTTTTCTCTGAATATAGGTGAGTTGAATGATGGCGAATATATCATTCAGCAGACCGGCGTGCCCAGCGGTTATATGGTTTATCCCCAGACTAAAGAATTTACAGTGATAGACGGATTAGCTGAGCCAAATCTCGGTGTGTTTTATAATTATAAAGCGGGTCAAAAAGACTTCGAGTTAGACAAGACTGCTCAGGTAAAAGATTATATCAACCGGATTTATCAGGTGGATCTAACAGCAAATTCAGGCCTCTATAAGTATAACGTTGAGAACCTAAACTTTTCTTTGGTAGTGGATCGCTCCAACTCTATGCTGTTTCCGGCAAAACTTAGTCAAGTGGGAAATGTAACTCTGCAAAAAGGCAGTAATAATAATAATAACCTTAATAGTGTGCTAACCGATAAGGAAGAGCTTTATTATGTGATTACAGACCCCGAGGGTGCGGCCACCTGCTATGCTGTTTGGTGGAACGAAGAAAAACAGTCTTGGTATTATCAGGATGGTGCTTTTTATGCCAAGGCACAGAAAGTTGGGGGTGATAATAATAACCTAGAGAGTGGCAACGAAGTGGTTTTCGGCGATGAAACGGCTGACTCTGGTCAGGTGAAAGGGACCAGTGGTTCTTTTCAAAATGATGCACCTGCAAATGGGAACTTCTATGTCTATACCAACAGTGATCAATACAACAGGCTACACTATCTACGAGAAGCAGTAATGATATTGGCAAATTCTTTGGCTGCTTTAGATGACAGCGCTTCGTTATCGATTACACCCTTTGCGGCTGATGTAGGTACTTGTTACACTGCTGGCACTTTAGATTCAGCTGGTATCCAAGGAGTTAAAAATTATCTACTTAATCTTACTACTGAAGGTGGAACGAATCCCGGGCCGGCTTTATATAGTTTAATAGATCATGGACATATCAAACCTACTCAGAAGGATTATGTTGTTTTGATTACTGACGGTGCGCCGACTTCAACGGCTTATCGTGATAATGCTCTTGCTCAAGCGACAGCTGTAAAAGCAGTACCAGATACTACGCTATACACCGTGGGCCTTGCGACAGAATATGTAGAATGGGCAAAAGATCATCTACCGGTGATGGCTACAACTCCTGCGCATTACTATGCATCGGATGACTCCTCTCAGCTTGCGAATTTTTTGATTGGTGAAATTCTCCATGGGCTTACGAAAAAAGAATTCTTGTCGACTGCCAGTACCATCAGGGATGTAATCAGTGAAAGTTTTTATCCGGTGACGAGTGACGGCACAGCGCTTAGCAATGGTACAATTTTGCATCTTGACGGTAGCGTGTGTGAGAACCCATCGGAGCATCAAGGGACAACGGATTACGCGACGGTAAAATATGACGAGGCTATTGGGTGGTATGTGGAATGGGAAAATCAGACACTTCCGGCCAAAAATTTAGGAGAGATGTGGGAAGGTACCATCTATCTGAAGGCCAAGGAGGACTTTGTTGGTGGCAATGCTATTGATACCAATAAATCCGCAACTGTTACTTTGCTAGATCCCGAAGGAAATGAGGCAGCCAATCCCTTTGATCTACCCAGTCCAAATGTAAACGTAAGACTACTGCCTATGGACGCTTGGTCAGCGGAGTCTACCGTATTCCTGGGCGATGAGATTGACCCAGGTATCGATATCGATAAAAATGGTTTGACCGGTGTTTTGAAAGACTTCTACCAAAAGATGGCTTTCTCCAAGCTGGGTTCCTATAAAGGTGGTATCTATCATAAAAATAATGTGGCTACTGCCGAGGGATTGACGGAAAGTGAATTTTCCCTAGGTTATGCACTTGGAGGGGATTTGACAACAGCACAGTGGAAGGAACTGGCCGAAAATGGTGTAACTACAATTCCCTATACCTATGATGATGCTAGCAGCCATGGGCCAGTGGGCGAATTTACCTTGAAAATCAGAAAGGTTGGTTCCAATTCTGATTTCAATAAGCACGAGACCCAGGATGTAGGGATTGCGGTGGAAAAATATTACTTGGATGTGACCTACGAGGCTTACAGTTTATCAGAACGCAACTTGACAAACGAGCATATCGCTACTGATAAAAGCCCTGGTATCGAAGTAGGAAGCGAAGGAACCGGTACCACGCTAGAGGATGGCGCAGGTACTATCCAGGTAGAAAATGAATACATAGTCAATGTGGTAGATGGGAAAATTAGCATAACTAAGAAGATTGATACAACGCTTGTTTCAGATGAAGACCAGACCTTTGCGTTCACTTTATATAAGGTGACGGTGGATGCAGAAGGCAATGAACTTCGAGTCGAATATAGAACAGGCACAATCATGGTTCCGGCAGGCGCCACTGAGGGAACAATGACCACAGTTGACGGGGGAACACAAAATGACACGGCGGGAGTTCTTGCCTTTGAACATCTGCCGAGAGGTAGTTACCTGGTAGTGGAAAATAGCGCTGAACATTATCAGGTAGACAGTATCGAAGTTATATTAGGTGACGATGCCACGAACTGCTACTACGAAATTGGAGCCGATGGCATAAGTGTTCTCTTCCATATAGGCCAAGATTCGAACGATTCGGATGTCATTGAATATGGACCTAATAGTGAAGGTAAAAAGACCACTTACAGTTGGGCAAACCCTGATATTGGTGATATTACAAGTGAGAATGGACACAACTTCTCACGCGGTGTTGAAATCTTCACCAATACCATTACGACACACGAGGAGAAAGTTTACGTTGAGAAAGAATGGGCTTCCGATACAGGAGACCACTCCAACGACACGGTTTATGTGGCGCTATGTGATTCAGAAGGAACTCCGATAATGTATGAGGGCGGTTTCGTCCATCTGGCCAAACTGGATGCGACAAACGAGTGGAAAGCTTCCTTTGTCGTCCATCTTCCCCATGGGACAGAACTCGAGGACATGAACTATACCATCCGCGAGGTCTATGATATTGAAAATCAGGAGACGGCCGGATACCAAAAAGCGATCGTGGTGAATGACCTGGATGAAAATGGCCAGGAGAAAGTCGTATATTATGGTGCGATAGCCGGGCCTGATGAAGCCGCTATTATCAACGGTGTAAGCTATCTGGTTCGCTATACCACTAAAACAGACGGAACCCTGGTCGTAAATAACCGGGGGGCCTATGAACTCCCACTTACCGGTGGAATCGGTACGAATATATTTAAAATCGGCGGGCTTGTACTCATAGTTGGCGGCCTGTTGTATGGAGTTTGGACAAGACGTAAGCGAGAAAGGAGGACAGAGTAGAGCAATCCTTTGTGCCGAATCATGTTTAATATAAATAACTGAAAGGAAATTAATGACTATGAAAAAAGTAAAAAAACTTGCAAGCCTTCTGATTGCGCTACTTATGGTTTTCGCTATGGCCTCTACCGCTTCTGCAGATGCCCCTACCGGTAGCATTACCATAACTGATAGCTCTACAGTTTCCGTTGAGAAGAAGACATTCAACGCCTACAAAATCCTCGACCTGGAACTGGTCGGAACGGATGGCTACGTATACACCGTGCCGGACGCGATGAAGAGCTTCTATGCGAATTATTTTACAATTGATGCTACTGCTCCCGACTTCTCCGGGCAGGTGCGCGATAAGATCGCCACCATGAATGATAATAGCGATGAGCTGTTTGCTTTTGCCAGCGCCGCCTTGTCAGCCGCGAAGACAGCGGGTATTACGCCCGGCTCCGCCACCGGCGCTGATGGCGCTAATAGCGTTACAATCGAGAATTTGCCTTTGGGCTACTATGTGGTAGAGGATGCAGGAACAGCGATACCGATTTCCGCCCTTATGCTTCAAAGTACTGACCCGGATGTGGAGGTCGTCATCAAAGCCGACGAGCCCACCATCGAAAAAGAAATTGTTGAAAGCAATGGCACTTCCAGCAGTAACAACGCCGCGGTTGGAGACCAAGTGGACTACAAGCTAGGTACCAAAGTGCCCAACATGGTCGGCTATACCAAGTACTACTTCGTGGTAAATGACACATTGTCCAAGGGACTTACTTTCAATAATGATGTCAAAATCATGATTGGCACGGCTACATTGGTTAACGGTACGGACTATGTGGTGACAACTTCTGACAATAGTGACGGTACAACCGGCATCAAAATCGTATTTAATAACTTTATTCAACATAAGAATAAGACATACCAAGATATCGTCATTACCTACTCCGCGACAGTCAATCAGCATGCTGTTATCGGTATAAATCCCAACACCAATGAAGTTGATCTGACCTATTCTAATGATCCTAATGGATCTCAGGAAGGTGAGAATGAGCCAGAGCCGGGCGATGCTGCGGGTGAGACGCCAAAATCCAAGACCTACACATATGTAACCGGCTTAGAGCTCATCAAGGTTGATCCGGCTGGTAAGCCGCTGACCGGTGCGGTCTTCCAGATTGAAGGTAAGAAACTGAATCATGTGCTGGTGGAGACCGAGGTGTTCACTGAGGATGCTGGTGGCGAGTATTGGAAGCTAAAAGATGGTACCTATACCATGGAAGCTCCTGTGACGGACGAATCCGCGCCGGGCTATAACGCTGACAAGTACGAGAGTGTCACCACGAAATATAAGAAAACCAAAGACACTAATGTCGTGGAAACCAGCTCAACGGTAAAAGCAACCGGAACGGTCGGTGCCGATGGTGTTCTTCGCTTCAACGGTTTGGCGGCCGGTGACTATACCATTACCGAGATCAAAGCACCCGATGGCTATAATTTGCTGACGAATCCGATTAACGTCAAGATCACATGGGGTGCCCCCGCAACGGGTAAGACGGAGTGCACGTGGACTTTCGACGGTGCGGATCTCGTTGACCCCGGCATTGGTCAAATCACAATCGTGAACAAAGCCGGAGCTGAACTCCCCTCCACCGGCGGTGTCGGCACCACGATCTTCTACGTAGTCGGCGCCATTCTGGCGGTCGGCGCAGTGATTTTGTTGGTGACGAAGAAGAGAATGTCTGCGAAATAGGATTGATCGCAGGATAAATGTTTGATTCTTTGTGTCGTCCCTCGTGGCGGGAGCTTCGGCCTTCCGCCACAATGGGGAAAAATAATAACCGCAGGGGGCGGCTCATGAAGAAACATTTTTCAACGATTATTTTATTACTGGTATTCTTCGTGGGCGTGTCCTTATTGTTATATCCAACGGTCAGCAACTGGTGGAATGGTCGGGTGCAGACCAGGATTATTCTGAATTATGAAGATGCCGTCGCGGCGATGGATAAGAAAAATTACGATAGCGAGTTTGAAGCGGCGGATCATTATAATGCCGAGCTGCGGGTACTTGTGAACCCTCTGATCGCATATGATAAACTGGTCGGATACGAGGATATTTTGAATGTCGATGGGAGTGGGGTTATCGGATACCTTACCATCGAACGGATCAATGTTGAGCTGCCATTCTACCATGGGACGTCGGATGCGGTCCTCAATGTGGCGGTGGGTCATTTGGAGGGCACGTCCCTACCCGTAGGTGGTGAAGGGACCCATGCCGTGCTGTCTACCCATCGTGGGTTGCCCAGCGCCAAACTGTTTTCCAACCTGAATCAGCTGCAGGAGGGAGATACGTTTACCATTAAGGTGCTCAACCGTCTGCTGACCTACGAGGTGGATCAGATTCGCATTGTATTGCCGGAGGAAGTGGATGATCTGGCCATAGAAGAGGGCAAAGATCAATGTACGCTGTTGACCTGTACACCTTATGGCATCAACACCCATCGCCTTCTGGTGCGGGGTAAGCGAATTGAGAACGCTGCCGGGACCGCGGCCAATATCACCATGGACGCACTGCAAATCGAGCCGTTCCTGATTGCGCCCATGATTGCCATACCAGTCTTGCTGATTCTTTTGCTGCTTCTTTTATTAAAAGGACGGCGCAGAAAATGAAGAGGAAGTGACCTATGAAGCTAAAAAAATATGCAGTGACTTTTCTAACTGTGGCTATCCTGCTTTGCGCACTCAACGTGCCCGCCTTTGCTCATGAAGTGCCTGACTTGACCCAAGAAGGAACGATTTCGGCCACCATGCAATACCGGGGCAACGCAGTGTCCGGAGGAACGCTGACACTCTATCGGGTGGGTGATGTTCAGGAGGAAAATGGTAATTTTAATTTTATTCTGAACGCTGACTTTAGCGGAAGCGGCGCATCGCTTGCGAATTTTTCTTCGGCGGTACTGCCGGATACACTGGCACAGTACGCGGAAAAACAAAAGCTGGAGGGAATCACAAAGAGCATCGGCAGTGATGGCAAGGTGTCCTTCCAAAATCTTCTTCCCGGTCTGTACCTGATCATACAAAACCAGGCTACACCGGGCTATAATAAGGTTGCGCCTTTTCTGGTCAGTCTTCCTTATATGGAGGCTGGAAGTTATGTGTATAACGTGGATGCCGGCCCCAAGGTAGAGCTGGAAAAGGAACCGGAAAAACCGGATAAACCGCCCATCGAACCGGAACCTTCCCTTCCGGTGACTGGACAGCTCAATTGGCCGATTCCGGTGCTGGTTGTTTTTGGCCTTTTCCTTTTTTCTGCCGGCTGGTCATTACGTTTCCGAAAGAAGGACACGGGTTATGAGGGCTAAACTGGGAACGGGATTGATGATCTTAGGGACAGCGCTGATCTGTGTGGCGTTGTCCCTTTTTCTGTATAACCGCTGGGAAGACAATGCCGCCGGGGAAGCGGCCGCTGAAATACTCGGCCAATTACAAAATGTTTTGGAGCAAGAGTCCGACACTCCCGTAGATCCGCGTGAAGAAACAGATTCCATACCGGACCCTTACGATAAAGAAATGACAGTGCAGATGATCGATGGCTATGGTTATATCGGTTACCTCTCCATCCCCGAGCTGGGGTTGGAGTTGCCTGTCATGTCCGAATGGGATTACAGTAGATTGAAGATTGCGCCCTGCCGATATTCCGGTTCGACTAAATCTCACGACTTAGTCATCGCGGCCCACAATTATATCTATCACTTTGGTAGACTGAAGACGCTTAACATTGGTGACCCGGTGTTATTCAGGGATATGGATGACGTTCAGACGGTTTATAAAGTAACTGTAATAGAGATACTTGGCCCCACCAATGTATTGCCCATGATGGAAAGTGAACACGACTTGACCTTGTTCACCTGCACCATAGGTGGAGCGAGCCGGGTGACGGTGAGGTGTGACCTGGTGGAATAAGGATATCAACAATTCAATCCCCTAAAAATACTCGCTTGTAAATGTGTATCCATCAGTTGCAATCAAATGTTCATGTGTCGAACCGCCTGCCTGTCGTCTGTTTATCAGCGTTAGGTGGGCGGTTTTTTGTTTGACTAAATATACCGGGCCCAGCTTGAATCTACGAACCGCGCTTTTTCATCCGATAATCTTTGGGTGACATCTTATATTGGCTTCTGAATCTTTTTGAGAAGTAACTTGTGCTGTTAAATCCCACTTCATAACAAATATCCGCAATATTCTTTTCTGTGGTCGTCAGCAATTTAGACGCTTTTAATAAACGGTAGTCATTTAGATACTCCACAGGCGTCATCTGAGATAATTCAGAAAAACATCTAAAGCATTCACTTTTGCTGATGTTGGCGGCGCCGGCGATATCTTGAATCGTGATTGGCTGTGCGTAGTTTTTATGAATATAATCCAGCATCTCCTTCATTCGTTTATTTCTGATCAGTATTTTGTTATCCGGTAAAGCAACAGTTTCCTTGGGGAATAAAGAAAATAAAAAACGCCATATTCCAATTAATTTTTCCAACATTAGAAGTTTATATGTTTCTTGTGTGTTTTCTGTGGAGTACATGATCTTGAGGCGATCGATAATTTTGTATCCCTCCTTACTCAAGGGGTAGATCACCAATGCCTCCGGTTGCCGGGTGGTCAAAGGAAGTGTGAATTCCTCACATTGAATGCTCGTCAAAAGGGTGATGAGAAACTGAGGTAACAAGACGACGTTATAACTAACTGTACCTGCGGTCAGTTGTCTGGCCAGATGGATCGACTCCGGCGCAATATACATCGCGGCTCCCTTTTCTACAACATAGGTGACGCCGTTGATGAGGTATTCCACAGCTCCGCTAATCACATAATGTAATTCAAACTCCGGATGCCAGTGACTTGGGAATGTTCCGTCCGCGAAGGTGTCAAAGTGATCGACAAACTCTGTGACCGGAAACCTGTGATCGAGGTGTGTCAATTCTTCCAACATCGGCGGATCTGAAGTTATTTTGTTCATGAATGACTCCTTTCTTTCTCAATATTCCAAAGTCGTATGATTCACGCATAGCTTCTATCTTAATGATAGGTATATATAGGATTGAAAACCAGCACAAAAATGTCAGATGTTCGGGACGTTAATTATATCATTTGGCACAAAATCGACTGAAGAAATTCATCAAAAATAGTGAAATGAGTATAGAAGATTTGTTAGAAATTTTGGACGGTTATCTAACGGATACTCACTAATGGAAGGGGATCGCAATGGATGATGTAACACGAGAACATCTCGAAATGGATGATGTTACAAGAGAACGTCTCGAAAGAGAGGACCATGTTGTTAGCCTGAAGGAGAAAATTTCTTATGGCTTGGGGGACACGGCTTGCAATGTTGTGTATGGCATATGCAGCACATTGCTCACATTTTTCTACACCGACTACATGGGGATCAATCCTTTAGTCATCGGAATGATATTCCTGATTACACGATTTCTTGATGGAATTTCAGACATTATCATGGGATTCATCACGGACCGGACAAAGTCAAAATATGGCAAGGCCAGACCCTGGATATTGTGGATGGCTGTGCCATACGCGGTGACGTTCGTATTGCTTTTCCTGGTTCCGGCAGGAGCGTCGGAGATCACCCAGGCAATATACATCTTTGTAACCTACAACCTTGTGAACACGGTCGTCTACACAGCTCTTAATCTGCCGTATTCGACGATGGGCTCGCTTATTACCCGCAATCAGGAGTCGCGCGCTTCCACACAGGCATGGCGTATTTTCTGTGGCCCGATGGGGAAGATGCTTGTAACTGTTTCGACTCTGCCTCTGGTGAAGGCGCTCGGTGACACACAGCGTAGTTGGATCATCGTTTCAATTATCTTTGCCGTGATCGCGTTGATTCTTCTGCTAATTTGCTTTTTCAATATTAAGGAAAGAGTTGTCGTGGAAGCCGCGCAAAACAAGAAGATTTCCATCAAAGATAATCTCAAAGCGTTGTTTTCCAATCAATATTGGGCGATCTGCCTTGGCCTCTGGGGTTTCATGGTTGTGATGAGCACGGTCAGCGGCACGATCACGACGTATTTCTGTAAGTACCTGTTAGGAGATCAAAGTAAATACAGTCTGATTTATGGAGCGGAACTGGTTGCCCAGAGCATCGTTGTGCTGATTGTGCCTCGGTTTGTTGGACGATTTGGCAAACGCAATCTAACGTTAGCTGGCCTTGTGCTTGTGATCGGGGCTCAACTCATATGGATGACCAATCCGCTGAATCTAACGATGGCGATGGTGAGTGCGGTGATACGTGGCATAGGCGTGGCGCCTTTGTGGGCATCTGTTTTCCCGATGATCGCCGACAGTGTGGAATTTGGCCAATGGAAAACTCACATTAGGCAGGATGGAATGATCTTCAGCGCCGCCTCGGTTGGATCTAAGCTGGGTGGCGGCCTGGCGTCGGCGGGGGTTGGCTTGCTGATGAACTCAGTTGGCTACGACGGCCTCGCAGCGGTTCAAAACGCGCAGGCGATGCAGATGATTAAAAACATCAGTCTGTACGCGCCGATTGTATTTTCGATCATAATGATCATTTTAACTTCGATGTACAAGCTGGATAAATTGTACCCACAGGTAATAGCCGACTTAAGAGAGAGGGATAGGCAGGGAATACTATAAGGCAAGTTGAGGGAAAGCCACAAGGCAAGTTTGGAGGAGATTCTATGATCAAGACGGCAATCAATATTGAACCACTGTACCCGGGATTGGAGATCTGCGAAAAGATCAGAAAGGTTAGCGCGGCAGGCTTCAAGGCAATTGAGTTTTGGAGCTGGGATGACAGAGACATCAAAGAAATAAAGAAAACCTGTCAGGAATGTGGAGTGAAGATCAGTGCTTTCACCGGCACGAAATCCTACTCATTATGTGACAGAGAGCATCAAAGGGAATGTATTGATTGGGTTGAGCAATCGATTGTGGCGGCCAAAGAACTGGATTGCGATAAATTGATCCTGTTTCCCAATCACTTCACGCCGGATGGCTGTGCTGACTATCGTGACAAATATAGTCCCGCAGCGGCGATCGCCAACATCACAAATGTTCTGACACGGATGGTCCCATTGTTAGAGAAGAATGACATGACAGCCCTTCTGGAACCATTGTGCGATATCGGGAATGACGCCGGAATGTCGGTCACGGACACCGCTGTTGGAGCGGCCATTGTAAGGGCTGTTGATTCGAAAAATGTAAGGCTGCTGTGTGACGCCTTTCATATGCAAATCATGCATGGCGACCTATTGACCAACATTGTGGACAACATCGATATTGTGCCGTACTTCCATATCGCCGACGCGCCGGATCGACATGAGCCCGGGACGGGAGAGATTAACTTCGACTTCTTGATTAAGAGAATGAAAGAGCATGGTTTTGAAGGAACGATATGCTTTGAGTATTTTCCGGAAGGAGACACGGAGGAAGGTTTTCCGGCAGTTAAAAGATTATGTGAACTCATTTGACTTTTACGATTACAAAATAAACTTGGGAGGATAAATTAATGATTAAACAAGTTACGTATGGAATGGTCGGTGGAGATTTGAAGGCGTTGATTGGTGAGTGCCATCGCAAGGCGTTGGGCCTGGATCCAAGAGCCAAGCTGGTGAGCGGTTGCTTTTCGATTGATGATGATCTGAATGACGAGTGTGCCGAGGCATATCATGTCGACAAGTCAAGAGTGTATTACGATACCGAGGAAATGGCGAAAAAAGAAGCGGGAAAAATTGACTTTGTGGTCATCTGCACCCCTAATTTTCTACATTATCCGGTGGCGAAGATGTTTATGGAAAATGGCATCAACGTGGTTTGTGAAAAGCCGCTGACCCTCGAGATCGAGGAGGCGGAAGAGCTGGAGCGAATCGCGAAAGAAAAGAATCTGCTGTTCGCAGTTGATTATTGCTATTCAGGATACGTCATGTGCAAAGTCATGAAGCAGCTTATTGCCCGGGGTGACATTGGAGAGATTATTTCAGTTAACGCGGATTATCTGGAAAGTTGTTTTCTGGATCTCATCACCGAGAAGGAAGAGATTAATTCCAAAATCTGGCGTACCGATCCGAAATATAGCGGTATCTCGAACACGGTCGCCGATGACGGAACTCATGTCGAGCATTTGGTCGAGTATGTCACCGGTCTGAAAATTAAGAAACTGTTGGCCACGGCCGACACATTTGGCAAGAAGTTGGATCTGAACAGCAACATCATTCTTGAATATGACAATGGCGCGCATGGCGCGTACTGGTTCTCTCAGGTTGCCTGCAGTTCGCCGAATGAGATCAATCTTCGAGTCTACGGAACCAAAGGAGCGCTGGAATGGAAACAAACGAGACCGGAAGAGGTTCGGTTCGCGCAGAAAGGCGAGGCGATTCGCCTGCTGTATCGCGGCGGTGAAGGCATTGATGTGCCGGCGGCTGACTTGTCCCGTGTGCCCATCGGACATCCGGAAGGATATTATGTTGCGATCGCCAACGTCTACAGACCGTTCATCGATACGATTCTCAAACTTAAAAATGGTCAGGAACTGACTCCGGAAGATCTGGACTTCCCAGGTGTGGAAACCGGTGTTAGTGGCGTGAAATTCTTCCACGCGGTTATCAAAAGCGCGAAGAACAACTCGGAATGGGTAGAGGTGGAATAAATGAAAAAGATGCAAAAAGCGATTATTTATAAAGGACCGGGAGAGTTTGCTTATGAAGAGCGCCCTATCCCTGAGATCGTGAATGGCGACGATGTAAAAATCAAAGTGTATGGATGCGCGCTTTGTGGCACGGATGTGAGTATTTTTGCCACACCTCAGAAACATCCTTGCAAGGAAGACATTATCTTCGGCCATGAATTCTGCGGAGAGGTCGCGGAGGTTGGCGAACAGGTCAATAACTTAAAGGTCGGTGACAAAGTCATCATCGACACCCATGGTCCCTGCGGGCGCTGTGATAATTGCCGGGCCGGTCTCCCCGAAGCCTGTGACGCGGTGTTTTTGGGAGCGGATTCCGGATATGAAGGGCAGGCCCTTACCATGGGCGTGTTCGCCGATGGCGGCTTGACCAACTACGCTGTGCTTCCGAGTAAATGCGTGTATAAGGTCGGCCAAGAAACAAAACCGGAATTGATGGGGCTGGCCGAGCCGTTGGCCGGCTGCGGATACGCGCTTGAGAAATTGAATGTACATGTTGGCGACACAGCCTGTGTCCTCGGCGCCGGCCCAATTGGCCTGATGTTTGTCGCGCTGCTTAAAGCCAGCGGATGCAGAACGATTATTGTCTCTGAGCCGATTGAATACAGACGAAACAAAGCTCTGGAGGTTGGCGCGACCTGTGTCGTCAACCCTGATGAGGAAGATGTTGCCGCTGTGGTTCTGCGCGAGACGGATGGTTTTGGAGTGGATCATTGCATCGAAGCGGTCGGCGATTTGATTGGCGATTGTATTGACTATGTCCGTCCGAGAGGAAAAGTCTTGCAGTATGGTCATGATGAGTTGGTGCTTCCCCAGATACAAGTTGGGACGTTGCTCAAAAAAGAAGTGGAAATCCATGGTGGATTCCTTGGCAAGTACTATATGAGAAAAGTTGGGCAGATTATCGAATCCGGTATTTTGCCGCTGGAAAAGATTGTCACGCATACGATTCCGGCAACTCGCTATCAAGAGGCGTTGGATCTGGCGTCCGGATACCAATGTGGCAAAATTTTTGTCGCGATTGATTTTTGAAAAAGGAGACCGCAGGTATGACAGACAAAAAAGAAATTTTGCGCCTACAAGAGCTGGCACATAACGCACGCTATGAACTATGTAAATTGTGCGGCGCATATGATGGAAGCATCCATATGGGTGGAGATATGTCGATGATTGATGTGTTGACCTGTCTGTTTCACCACACAATGAATGTCTCACCGGATATGTCGGAAGATGAGGAGCGGGATCGATTTATTCTTAGCAAAGGGCATGGAGCGGCTTGCATGTATGTCGTCATGGCTTTAAAAGGATATTTCAGTCTCGAGGAAATTTGTGATACCTACGGTCAGGTCGGAAGTAAGTTTGGTCAACATCCATGCAAGACCAGGCTGCCGATGTTGGACGCGTCAACCGGATCATTGGGTCATGGACTACCGATCAGTGTTGGTCTGGCGGCTTCCGGCAGACAACGCGGTCGCAAACATCGTGTGTTTTGCATGATGGGTGACGGTGAGACCTGTGAGGGCTCGGTGTGGGAGGCGGCGATGGCCGGTAGGGCGTTAAAGCTGGGGAATCTGGTTGCCGTTGTGGATCGCAACAAACAATTGATGACGAGTTTCTCTAGAGACTCCATCGTATTGGAGCCATATGCGGACAAATGGAAGGCTTTCGGCTGGAATGTCATCGAAGTTGAGGATGGCAATGACATGGCTCAGGTTGTTGAGGCGTTCTCCAAGCTACCCGATAGCGACGCGGATCTTCCTACCGTGGTTATCGCCAACACCATAAAAGGCAAAAACATTTCCTTTATGGAGGGTCAGCTTAAATGGCATGCGGGCAGCCTGAATGAGTCTGATTTGGATACCGCTCTAAAAGATTTGGATAGAGCGTGGGCACATGCGGCCGACATATAGGGGAGTCTAATGAAGTGATATGGCGAAGCGGAGAAAGGAGATCGAAATGAAACAATCATACACGCTTGATGAATACAATTCAGCAAGATCTGTGATCGGTGACACCCTCGTGGAACTTGGGGGAAAAGATAAACGCGTATGGCTATTGACTCCCGATATTGGATTCGGTTGTAAAGATTTTAGTGAAAAATACGGTGATCGATTTATCGACACCGGGATCGCCGAGCAAAATGTTGTCGGCATCTCAGCGGGACTGGCCTACGATGGCAATATGCCATTCATCATCGGAATGATGCCATTCATGAGCATGCGTGCTTTGGAGCAGGTTCGCACGGATGTTTGTTATCCGAACCTACCGGTGAGGATCATCGCAAACTATGCCGGTCTGACCGGAAATGGCGGATCGACGCATTACGCGATGGAGGATATGGCGCTCTATTCATCGTTGGTGAATATGACGGTTTGCGCGGCCTCAGATCCGGTTCAGCTGCGACAGATCATTGAAAAAAGCTTGAACTACGACGGGCCGCTTTCGATTCGTATCGATCCGGGGAAGGAAAACCGCATCTTATACGAGGACGGCACAGAGTTTGAGATTGGCAAAGGACATACCGCCAGAGACGGGCAAGATATCACAGTGATCGCCTGTGGTGAAATGGTGGACTATGCGATCAGATTGCATGAAGAAGCAAAAGAACTGGGCATTGGTGTCCGAGTGATAGATATGTTCACAGTTAAGCCGCTCGATGAGGAACTGGTCATCAAAGCGGCTGAAGAGACAGGCAGACTGATTGTCTGGGAAGATCACCTCATGAAAAACGGGTTGGCGAGCGCGGTGGCGGATGTCATATGTGATCAGGGGATCCAACTTAAATCATTTAAACGATTTGGCATTCCCCAGGTTTATCCGGGATTTGGCAATGCCGAAGAACTGTATGAGCTATACAAGTATGATCTTAAGGCGGTGTTATCTTATCTTCAGACAGTGTTTTAAAGAAAGGGTATGATTATGAGTATTTATACTTGGAATACATTTTGCCCAACGTTTTTTGGCATTGGCGCATCCTCAGAAGCCGGTAACAAGGCGAAAGAATTGGGTATGCATAAGGTGATGCTGTGCACGGAAAAAGCATTATGTGATCTTAACGTGGTTACCCCGGTCGTTGACGCGTTGAAAGAGGCCGGGCTGGACGTCTATGTTTTTGACAAAAGCAAGGCGGACGCTCCCAGCGATATCTGCGACGAAGGAGCGGTTTTTGTCAGAGAGCATGGAATTGATGGTATTGTCGCCGTGGGTGGCGGCAGCACCCTGGATATCGCGAAGGCGATCGGCATCATTATCAGTCAAAATGGTGACACCATTCGGGACTACTATGATATTGAAGAAGCTGAACATGAGATGAGATTAATCACCATCAACACCACATCCGGCACAGGTAGTGAACTTTCACAGTGGGCGGTAATTGGAGACGTGGTGACCGGCGCCAAAGAAATGCCGGTGTACAAACCTGATTTGGCGATTGTGGATCCGTCACTCACTTATTCAGTTCCCCCGTCAATCACCGCGGCGACCGGCATGGACGTGCTTGCTCATTGCGTGGAGGCCATTACAAATAAAAATTATAATCCTTACGGCTACATATTCGGCAAAGAAGGTATAGCGCTCGCGCTTAAGTGGCTGCCGGTCGCGGTGAATGAGCCACAAAACACAGAGGCGAGGGAGAAGATGTCTTTGGCGTCCAACCTTGGCGGTATGGCGATATCGGCGTGTGGCTGCCAGATTGGGCATAGCTTCAGTCAGACATTCGGGGCGAAAAATCATGTTCCCCATGGTTTGGGATGCGCGTGGGGATTGCCGGGCGTTATGGTCTACACCGCCAAGCACGGCGACAGAAATAACCTGATAGAGGTTGCCGACGCGATGGGAATATCCTACAACGAAGAAACAAGCTCGATGGAGCTGGCGGAACAAATGTCGCAAAAAATTGTCAATCTGATGAAAGAGCTCAACATCAAGTCAATCAAGGAATCGGGTTATACACTCTCCGATTGCATGCTTGTGGCAGATCGCTTTAAGGATGATGGCGCGTTTGGCAATTCACCCGGGAATCCCGGTGAAAAGGAAATAAAGGAATTTATTGAATATACCTATCATGTTTATCAATAACCTGTGAGGGAAATAATTATATATAAATAGGCCAGCCTATCGATTTTCAGTGGGCCGGCCTATTTATTTTTGGTCGCGCATGGCTTCTTAGTGCATGACGGCTCCACCGTCCACATTAATTGTCTGTCCGGTTATTTCATTTGCCAGGTCACTGGCCAGGAATAACGTCGCGTTGGCGATATCCTGTTCTGTTTGAGGGCGATTAAGAGGGATGAAGCTCTCAATAAATGAGTCGAACATCTCATCCTTGGATTTTCCTTCGCTTCCTTCATCGAGCTCCAGGCCGTCCAAGATTGACTCCCACATATCGGTTCTTATGATACCGGGCGCGACACTGTTCACATTGATATTGTACTGAGCGCCGATTCCTGCTCCGGATTGCATCAAGCTGATGGCAGCCGCCTTGGACGCGCAATAGTGTGACCAGGTTGGCAGACCTTTTTGGCCGGCGAAGGATGTTGTCAGGATGATTTTGCCTGATTTATTTGGCATCATCTTTTTGATCGCGCACTGCAGCACATTGCTGGCTCCAATTATATTGATACCAAACAAGGTCTTGATTTGTTCCACACTTGTGTCTAAAAACGGTGCCGTTTCCAATATTCCCGCATTATTAACCACTATATCCACGTTTCCATCAGCGAAGTTTTCGGCCTCGTCCAGGAATCTTTGGACATCATCAAAATTAGATACGTCGATTACAGAATAACCTGCGTTGCAGCCCATGTCCTTTATCTGCTGTACAACTGCCTTCGACTGGTTTTCGCTTCTGCTTCCAAGCCATACATTCGCACCTGCTTTTGCCAATGTTATGGCGACGGCCTTGCCGATGCCTCGTCCCGCTCCGATGATCGCTGCTGTTTTGCCGGTCAAATCAATTTTAATACTCATTTTAGCCTTCACTCCTAAATCAAATTGTCATAGCGGTTAATTATAAAATCAGTCTACTAATCGGGTTTGGATATACAAGTAGGCACATTTTTGTAACCATATTAGCTGAATGATTCATTTGTGAGTGATCGCCTATCGACCCGACCGGGGTTTGGCGCAGGTTGTCCAACAAAGTTGAGAAGATTAGAATTGAAAGGATAAAGCCGGTCACCTTCCGCAAATACATAATATAGGAGACGAGCGTTTGAGATTATTTGCCCTGGAATTGAATAACGACATAAAAGGTCCGGATAAAAGAAAACAATACATAGAATCGTTGATTTCCAGGCTGCCTTCTCCTGACTTGGTTTTGCTGCCGGAATTGGCCATATGCGGTTATATGCCAAACCAAAACATCTGGAAATATACGGATTGTTGTGGTGAGGACACCTCAGATTGGGCAAAGAAGATGGCGGTGAAATATAATACATATATCGGCGTGGGATATCTCGATTACGAAAATGGAGACTACTATAACCGCTATCTGATCGCTGACGGCGAGCGCGTATATGGTGTCGTTACAAAAAGCGAGGCGGAAGCCGCGGTGTTTAGAAGAGGCGGGTTTGACAACATCATTCAAACACCATTTGGAAATGTCGCTGTCGCCATCTGCTATGACTCAAGGCGTAGACATTTTTATGAGAACATTAAAGATCAGCAAATTTCACTGATTGTGTTCCCCCACGGTAGCCCGGCCAACCCTGGAAAAGAAGCCGAAGAGATTGCCGGCAACGATTATTTTTGCAACTTGTATTCCGATGCTTTTGGCGTTCCGGTGATCTATGTAAACAGTGTGGGAAAGTTTGAGTACATGCCCGGAATCATGGGGCGATTGATGAAATGGCTTAAATTCACTATGAATGGTCAAACTAAAATCTACGCCGCCGGAGGTAAAAGCGTTCAACCTGCCCTGAAAGAGGCAAAGGGTCATGATATTGAGCTTTCTGCCAAAAAAAGAAAAAGAGACATCGTCTTTTATGGGGATGATTTGATCAAAGAAAATATTCTATTTCGAAAAATCATTCTCAAGCCGGATATTGTTTTGGGCATTAGACAATATGAAAAGGGATTGAAGAGGACACATCACCGCTAGGAGGCCACGATCCATGGATATATCAGCACTTGTTAACGCGCAACGAGAGTATTTTATGAAAGGCACGACGCTGGATCATTCCTTTCGCCTTGCGGCTCTACAAAAACTGGCGGACGCCATCGTTGAGATGGAGCCTGAGATCGTCGCGGCTCTGACCGCCGACTTGAATAAATCAGAGATCGAAGGGTTTATGACTGAGATTGGCACGGTGCGCAGTGAAATTAAACACGCGATCAAAAACCTTACTAAATGGATGAAAAAGACGCGGATCAAAACACCTCTTATGCTATTCCCGGCGAAATGCCACACCGTCCCCGAGCCGTTTGGTGTGGCGCTGATCATGTCGCCGTGGAACTATCCTTTTATGCTGAGCATCTCACCCCTGGTGGGTGCGATCGCGGCGGGAAACTGCGCTGTTATCAAACCCTCGGCCTACGCTCCGGCCGTCGCGGACGTTGTCGAGATACTGATCAAGCGTTGTTTTGTTCCTCAGTATTGCGCTGTGGTGCCGGGTAGCCGCAAGGAAAACACCGAGCTGTTGGCGCAAAGATTTGACTATATTTTCTTCACCGGCAGTGTGGCGGTGGGGCGGATTGTTATGGAGGCGGCGTCTCAACACCTCTGCCCTGTGACCTTGGAACTGGGCGGTAAGAGTCCGGCCATTGTCGATGAGACGGCCGATATTGACCTTGCCGCAAAGCGTTTGGTGTTTGGTAAATATATGAACGCCGGCCAGACCTGCGTCGCTCCCGATTATGTATTGGTACATAAAACTAAAAAAAGGAGCTCATCGAAAGGCTGCGGCACCATATTGCCCACTGCTATCCCGAGGATGTCAGTGGAGCGGTTATCGACTATCCACGCATCGTCAACCAAAGGCATTTTGAGCGACTGTGTGGTTTGATGCGGGGCGAATGTGTCGTCATTGGCGGAGCGGTTGACCGTGGACGGTTGTCGATCGAGCCGACGGTCCTGGACAACGTGTCGTTTAACGCGCCGGTCATGCGGGAGGAAATCTTCGGCCCGCTATTGCCAATTATCGAGTATGAGCAGCTTGATGATGTCATTGATGAGATAAGACGCAGACCCAAACCGCTGGCGCTGTATTTGTTTTCTTCCGACAAAGCGGCTTGGCGGCGAATTGAGAAAACAGTATCGTTTGGCGGTGGGTGCGTCAACGATTGTTTGCTCCATGTCTCCTCGCCTTATTTGCCATTTGGCGGCGTCGGCGAAAGCGGCATGGGACGATATCATGGCAAAGCCGGTTTTGAGACTTTCTCTCACTATAAGAGCATTGTGAATAAAGCCACGAAAATGGATTTGGCTGTGCGCTACAGGCCTTATGATGAGAAAAAGAAAAAAATAATCCGCAAGTTATGACGGGTTTATGTGTGGTTGTGGAAATTTATTACCTTTGATTGTTAGAAAAAACACTTATACATCTTCAAGTGTTGTCTCATCTAGAGTACTATAAAGTTGAATCACGTCTTATTGCCCCGCTGTATGATTTTGCCCGTCAAAACCGATTATACCGAAAGGCAAGATGTGGCTTTTTTATTCGAATTCATACCAACCATAAGGAATCCATCGCAAGGATATTCTCGACTTTAAATAACAAATTCAATTATCGAAATGAAAGAATATCATGCATAAAGAAAGATGATATGCGTATGAGAAAAGAAGCGACGATCGAAGAATGGAAAAAATTATACGAGGTTGCCACTAGGATTCGGGAATTGAAACCATGGGAATCACTATGGGATATGGACACCATTGGGGTGCAGACATCGGAAAATCCTGAAGAGACGGTATTTTACAGCATTCTGGGAAGAGGCGGAGATTGTTATGGAATCGTGGTTTATGAAGGATATGACGCCTTTAACAGCTTCCTGATGCTGACTATGCAAGATCAGATGAATCTCTCCATGGAACATGTCATGTACAATCAAGAAAATTTGACTTGTTACTGGGGTGATCGGGAAGAGTTGTCGAATAAGCAGAGACAAGTGATTAAGGAATTGGGCTATAAATATCGCGGCAAAGATAATTGGCTGTATTTCGTTTCGTATGAACCGGGATATTGGCCCTTTAATATGGATCAGGATGAAGTTGTGCGGATGACGGAGCATCTGATCAATCTGGAAATCGCATTTACACATTATAAAAAGACCGGTATCAATATTGATTTTGATAATGGAAACATGTTCTCCGCAATCTATTCAGAGGATGAGAAAACCTGGCATTATGAGGAGAAACCATTGCCATTTGACTATTACATTTTCAAAGAGATTCTCATCGAAAATGAAGAGTTAGTGGAAGAGCTGAGAAAGGCTCCAAAAACGGAAATAACCTTGGAAGCGGATGCGAGGTCAATGGGGGAGGCATTAAAGGATAAAAAATATGACAGACCGATAATCCCTGTGATAAGTCTTTTGGCGGACTCCGACACCGGGGCGATGATAACCTTTGGTTTGAGTGAGCCGGATGAAAACGCATTGGTAAAACTGGCGAATTCGGTGATCGAATTTATACTTGAGGTAGGCGCTCCAAAAGAGATTAGAGTGTCCAACGTGCTTGTGGAAGCGGCGTTGGATCACATTTGTAAGATTTGCTCAATTGAACTGAGACTTATGAGGCATCTGGTTGGGATTGATCTATTCTGGTTTTCGATGAAACAGCACCGGGGTGGTTAAGCGTCCTGCGGATGTTTCAGTTTCAGAACATGCAAGGGAAAACCGGAGTAGGTTATGAGTTTAGGCTTGTGGTGTCGCCAAACCTGGCACAAATCCTCACGCCCGGACAGATACGAAAAGCCACCCCTCAGCGGGTGACTTTTCTTCGATTTGGCACTGATTCAAACGGATTGTTTTCTGCGATATTTACTACTCCATTTCGCAGATGCGTTGTCGCAACGGCAAAATTGCGGGGGGACTAACCGACAGTTCATCCACGCCCATCTCGACGAAGCGCTTGGTTAAACTCTCGTCCGCGCCCAGCTCTCCACAGATGCCCACCCAGATGCCGGCGGCGTGCGCGTTATCCACTGTCAACTGGATCAGCCGCAGCACCGCCTCATGATGTGTGTTGCAGAACGTGTCCAGCGCCGGATTTTGTCTGTCCATGGCCAATGTGTACTGCGTCAGATCATTGGTTCCGATACTGAAAAAATCAGATTCCCGCGCCAAGAAATCGCTGATGACAGCGGCGGCCGGCGTCTCAATCATGATACCGATCGGCACGTTCGGATCGTACGATATGCCCTCGTTTTGCAGTTCTTCGCGCGCCTCGGCGGCCAATTGTTTCGCGGCTTGGATTTCCCTGAGAGCGGTTACCATGGGCAGCATGATCGCCACGTTGCCATATGCTGAACTTCGGTAGATCGCCCGCAGCTGAGTCTTGAACATTTCAGGCCGCTGTAGGCAGAGGCGTAGCGCGCGCATGCCCAGGGCGGGGTTTTCTTCCGTCGGCAAATCAAAGTAATCAACCTGCTTGTCCGCGCCGATGTCCAGTGTGCGGATGATGACCTGCCGTCCGTCCATGATTTCCGCCACGGCTTTGTACGCTTCAAATTGCTTGGCTTCGCTCGGGTAGTCATGGCTTTCGAGATACAAAAACTCGCTGCGAAACAAACCGATTCCCTCGGCGTCATTCTCCCTGGCCAGTCGCGCATCCTTCACGCTGCCGATGTTGGCGTAGAGTTTTAATTCCTTCCCCTGCGGCGTGATGCTCGGCCTGCCGCGAAACGCCTCCAGTGACTCTGTATATTTTGCCTCGTCCCGCTGTTTTTGACGGACCGCCTCAACCTGTTCCGAGCCGGGTTCAAGTATGACCGAACCTGTTTCTCCATCCACAATACATAGCTTCCCATCCCAGCTTTCATCCAAGGACGTGCCCAGACCGATAACGGCGGGGATCCCCATTGTACGGGCGAAGATGGCGGTATGGGAATTCGCAGCGCCACCTTCTGTGAGCAACGCAAGTGTCATGGCTCGATCCAGCTGCGCCGTCTCGCTGGGAGCGAAGTCTTGAGCCGCCATGATGACGGGCTCGTCGAGCATGGCGCTCCGCGATTGTTTGCCCAGAAGGATTTCGACCACACGCCGGGACACGTCCAGGACATCAGCGGCGCGCGCCTGCATATAATCATCATCCATTTCCGCGAAGTCGCGGGAAAATTCACGGGCGGTCTCACTGACGGCATATTCGGCGCAAAATTTTCTATCTCTTATTTTCTCTTCAACGGACTCACGATAATCCAGATCATCCAACATCATTTGATGGATTTCAAAGAGAAGTGAGTTTTCCTTGCCCAATTTGGCTTCGGTTTTCACGACCAGCTCGCCCAGCTGCACGACAGCCAGCGATCTCGCGCTGTTGAAACGGGTAAGCTCATGTTCTGTATCTTCAATCAGTCGGGGTTCCACTTTGTCGATCGCCTGACTGACATAATGGATTCGACCGACAGCGATGCCTTTGCTGACTCCTTTACCTTGATATTCCATTCTCTTTCTCCCATCCTTTCCAATGCATATCGCTTGGTTCACTGACTGTCGATGAGCGTCTGAATTGGCGGAACTCCGGCATGCGCGAGCAAAACAGCCTCAGCCTCACTGTTCCACAATCCATTGTGAGCCTGACAACTTTTGTGCAGATCGGCGAATAATTTGTTATCCTGTCCAAGCGCTTCGAAGTCCGAGATCGCGGTGAGAGGGAGATTGACGTGAGGATAACTCAGGATTTTACCCGCCCGAATCTCAGGTAGATTGGCTGTGGCCTCTGCGATCGAGTCGATACCGCAGATGTGGGAGACCATTACCGCGGGACGCAGCTTGTTTGAAGCTGACAGCCGCAGCGCTTCTTTCAGATCGTCTGTGTTGCCACCGGTGCTGCCCAAGATATGGGTGCTGGTATAGTGACAGTTATAAAGATTGATCAGCGCCTTGAATTCAGGGTCGGTGGGACCGGCGAAAAAATTCAGACAACCGTCAAAAGCCAGCAATTCATCGCCCATTTCGGCCAGGGATTGAATGGGGGCGTACACGAACACATCGTCATAGCCATGTCCATCTGTCAGAGCTCTCAGAGCCTCCACACTGCCTTCGGGATCGCCGGCATTCACATAGATAAGTTCAACGCCGTGCTTCCCGGCCGTCTCGGGCGAGATCAGTTCTTTGGCTCGCTTGATGCGATTGGCGTCCATATCGGTGACAACGATGCGCGCGGGTTTTTGATCAAGAAGCAGTGGGTACTCCACCGCGCCAAGGCCCATTGGACCGCAACCGCCCAGGATCAGGACATTTCCGCCGGGTTTGACACCCGTCGCATGTTCGTAATTTTGTTTGTTGGTGTGGTACATGGTATTGTAGCCGCCGATGATGCAGCTCATCGGCTCGCCCAGAGAGGCGTCGAAGTAAGCGTCGCCGTCGTAGTGCAGCAGACAGCCCAGCTCCATTACTTCCTGCGGCATGATGCAGTAGGTCGCCGCGCCGCCGCAATATTCATAGGAATAGCCGGGCGAATCCAGACTGCCTTTATAGTTCAGCGCAGGCTGTTGGGCGAATTTCTCACCCGGTTTAAATTCGTCTTTCCATTTCTTGCCCACCTTCACGATATCGCCGGCAAATTCGTGGCCGATGATGATCGGATTTGTCGCCACATTCTGAGGACAGCGCTTGTGTGCCGTGCCTTGTTTGAGCAGTTTATAGGTTGACATGCAGATGCTGTCGCTGATGACCCGCACCAAAATCTCATCGTCCCTAATTTCCGGTAAATCAAATGTCTCTAAACGTAAATCGTCCGCGCCGTATAGGCGAACTGCCTGGGTTTTCATATCGTTACCTCGTTCATGTTATGTTTGACCTAATGGTCGGCATTCAGTGTGTCGGCATCACTTCGGATCGCCAATCTTATTATTCGTTTATCCGGTTTTCAAATCGGCTTCAGCACAATTTGATTCGCCAGTTCGTTGACCAATTCCTTGGCAGGGGGATTGGTTCCTTCGGTTGTGACCGCCCCGTTGGAGGACGCCATCGCCAGTCGCACCGTGTCCTCGAAGGGGAGACCGCGCTCCAGCGCGAAGGCGAGTGCGCCGACCATGCTGTCTCCGGCGCCAACTGTGGACCGCACAGTCAGTGGTAGGGCGTTTGCCCGGACGCGTTGTTTCGGAGTGAAGAACATGGCGCCATCTGAACCCAGACTCAACACCAGCCATTCCACGCCCTTGTCGAGAATGCCCTGGCAGAGATCCGGCAGCTCGCTGTCAGCGGTGTCTGAGGGTAGACCGTAGTATTGGAGAAGTTCATAGCGATTGGGCTTGATCACATGTGGGCGCGCGTCCAGAGCGGACCTGAAAGCGTCCGCGTCCGCGTCCAGCAACACCGTGCATCCGGTCTGTTTGAGCGCCTTGATGAACCTGTAGTAGGTGTCATGTTTCGCGCCTTGTGGCAGACTGCCGCTTAGGACGACGATGCCGCCCAAACCCGCCAGCTCGATGACCTGTTCCAGCAGCGCGCTTAGATCTTCCTCCGACGCGGTGATGCCCGGCTCATTTAATTCGGTCAACATTCCGTTGGCATCCACGATTTTTAAATTTGTGCGAGTGGCGCCATCCAGGAATAAAAACTTCTGTCGCACGCCCAGCAGCTCAATGCGTTGGCAAAGATCCCTGCCGCTTGCTCCGGCGGCGAATCCGGCGCAGACTGATTGACCGCCCAGCGCGCGGATCATTCGGCTCACGTTGACGCCTTTGCCGCCCGCGTCTATTCGGACCCGCTCGAGGCGGTTCAGCGCACCGGGAATCAACTGCTTAAGTTGTGCCGTTTTATCCAACGCGGGATTCATGGTCACAGTTACAATCATGACGTCTCTCCTGTCAACATTGTGTATATGGCCTTTTTGTCCGCGCTCTCGACCAGTGCCAGCACATCGTCACCTTCTTCCAGCTGATCTACGATATTTTCCAGAATGTCCAGATGCTCATCGCCTTTGGCCGCGATACCGATGACTAGATGGACTGTCTGTCCATTCCAATCGATGCCGTCAGGATAGGTCAGCACAGCCAGTCCGGTCTGTAGGATATCTTGTTTATATTCTTTTTCACCATGAGGAATGGCGATGTAATTACCGATCGCCGTGGAGAAACCCCGATCGCGGGCGATCATGCCTTCTACATAACGAGGGTTGGCGTGGCCGCCGGCGACCAGCAGGTCGCCGCAACGACGTATCACATCCTCATAGGGTTCGGTAGGTAAATTCAGTACGATATTTTCCATTTTGATAATCTGTTTCATAATAGCGCGCGTGAAGCGCGTCACCACCTTTCTTAATCTCGTGCGGTTAATCTCCTATGATAAAATTTCCGTGCCAATAGTCTCTTAAATACTGCAGCATCGCCGCCTCGATACGGGTATAGGCCACCGGTTCATCTCCGCTTCGCACCGCGGCGAGCAACACATCGTCGTCCACCAGCGCGCCGGACACATAGCCGAAGATCTCCAGCAAATCCTTGTCGCTGCGCCCGGGCACCAGCATCACAATACAGCCTTGTGCCTGCTTGAAATAAGGATCAGTGAAATGTCCTCCTTCAGGGGCGATCAGTCCGATAACGGGTTGGGAAACGCCGAGGGTGCGGGCGTGTAGCAGCACGATTTTCAGTTGTTCAATCACCTGTGAGGATATCGATTCACGACGGATCAAGTCTGTGTAGATTTGTCCGCCACTCTCCGCCTCGTTTCCGAAACGATAGCCGGCCAGCTTGGCCAGCTCATCGAAGCTGCAGCTCGCGTGAATGATCTGTCTGTTAAAACCGCGCAGCATCGCGCCCATTTCGGAAAAGCGTGTCGCCGCTCTGTCCAAGCGCTGAGGCAACGCTCCTGATAATCGTGGCAAGTCGTCATCCCGTGTTATCTGGTGTTCATTGATCATGGTTCGGATGGCCGTGTAGTCATCCTGTGTCAGAATGGAGTTGACCACCACCACCGGGCAGTTGTCACTTTCCAAAGGGATCGATGAGATCAGCAGATCGAAGTATTCCCATTCCTCAGGACTGTTCCAGTCGCTCACGCTGACTTCCAGCTGTCCGCGAAACTCTTTACGCACTTGTGACGCCATCATGTACGACACACCGATACCCGCCACGCAGACGATGCCCGCTTTGAGGACCACGTGGTGGTTACCACGCTCGCCAAAGTGCATCAAGGCGGCCCCGAAATGGGACGCGATAAAGGCAACCTCGCTGTCCGGTACATCTGTTCCGTATTCTTGTTCCAACACCTTCGCCGCCTGTCGGCTTTTGGCATACACTTCGGGGAAATTCTGTATCAACTGCTCGTGCATGGCCGCGTTCAGCTGTATGCCCTGTCTTAAACGAACCGAGGCGCTCCAGAGGTGAAGGCTCAGCCCCTGCACCAGATCCTCGTTCAGTTTCAGGCTATGTGACAGCTCCGGATCGAAGGCGTCGATCATCCTGTAAGCGATATTTTGCATCCGGCTGTAAGCGACGCTGTCGTCCACATCCAACGGATTATGCTGTTTGGCTCGGCCGGCGCGGATGAAGGTCGCGACAGCTGTGCGTTCGTTATCCGACAGGCGGATGGAAAATTGTTTTTCCAGGCTGTCGCATAATTGCCAGGCCAGTTGTCGGGCAACCCTGGAGACCTGCGCGGCCTGTGTGTTCAGCGCGCGGCCCGCCAGCACACGTTCGACCATCACGGCCAGCTGGATTTTTAATAACTCAAACGACTCTTCCGCCATCCAGTCTAATCTGGGCAACCATTCTTTGGAAATCGTGGACTCGATGCCGGAGCGTACGGCCGAAGAGGGATAACTGAAAATCCTGATGAAAGCGGCTTGGTCAGGGTGGGAGTGTAGAATGTCCACCAGCGCACGTCGCATGTTCTCTTCGCTGCCTGACAGCGAGACGCCCAGGCTGGGCCGTCGGTCCAGCTGTAGCCTTCGGGTTGAGAAGAATGATTCCAGTCGGTCAAGGTCGCCGCTGACGGTGGACTCGCTCACCCCAAGCGCGGAAGCGTAATAGTACAGTTTTTGAATCTCATCGTTATTTAACAGGAACAGAGCCAGCATTGTCCGCCGTTCGGAAGGATTGCTCGGGCGCATGCCGATGGATGCCGACCGGAGTTTGGCCCTGAGCTGCGCTTCGGCGTCGGCGCCTCCCATCAACACGATGCCTTGTCCGGGCTGTGTCTCCAGTGTCAGATTGACTTTTTCCAATATAGGATTGATACCTTCCAAATCGCGGAACACCGTGCGTCGGCTGACACCAAGCTTTTCCGCCAGAGCGTCTACACTCAACGGTAGATCACTCTCCAGCAGCAAGCCTAAAATCTGTCCTAATCTTGGTGGTATCGCTAACATTTTTCCGTGCGCTCCCCGGTCTTAAACCGACCGCTATAATCCTGTCTCTTTAATTACCGTCACCGCGGCGGCCAACGCCGCCTCTTCGTCGTCACCTTCGGCCGTCAGCACGATGGTCTCACCCTGCTTGATCGCCAATTTCATCAGCGCGAACAGTTTCTTGCAATCCGCCTTCCGATCACCTTTTTCGACAGTGATGACGGAGGAGAACTCCTGCATCCGCTTAACCAATATGCCCGCCGGACGGGCGTGAATACCGTCCGGATCCTTGATTGTCAATTGAATTTGTTTCATATGCATACTCCTTGTTGAGCTCGCTACCGGGGAGGCAAGGCAACCCCGGATGACATTAATCTTGTAATGAAGTAATCAAAGCGTCGTATTCCGGCGCATTTAGAAAATCGGTTATGGTCACCAACCGCGCCCCCGGCACAGCGGCGGCCGCGCGTTCGCTCAGCTCCACATGACATACGATGATATCCGCGTCACCGGGCACTTCGCTGACCGGCGCGTGAACCACGGTAATGTGATCAATACCGGCGTTTTTGAGTTTCTTACGTAATTTGCTGGCGCCCATGGCGCTGCTGCCCATGCCGGCGTCGCAGGCGAAAACAATCTTCTGAATGGATGTGCCCGCGGTTGTGGTGGCAGTTGCCGCCCCGCGAACCGCTGTCTCGGCCGGCGCGGCTCCCGCCGTGGCGAGCGCGGGAGTGTCCAGCCCTTTGCTCTGAGCCTTCATGGCTTTTGTCTTGGCGGACATTTCCTCCAAGCTGCCTTCGCTCTTGACAAATAGTTTCATCAGCACGGCTGAGAGCAGAAAGCTGACTACGGCGCCGACCAGAATACCCATGATGTTGGCAAAATACGCTCCTTTGGGCGTCATGATCAGTTCGGCGAAAATACTGCCGGGAGAAGCCGCGCTGATTAGGCCTCCACCCAGGATTGACAATGTGAACACACCGGCCGCGCCGCCACCCATCATGGCGAGCAGCAAGATTGGATTCATCAGGACGTAAGGGAAATAGATTTCATGAATACCACCCAGTAAATGAATGAGAATGGCGCCCGGAGCGCTGGACTTGGAACTGCCTTTGCCAAATAACATATATGCCGTCAACAGACCCAGTCCGGGGCCGGGGTTGGATTCGATCATATAGAAGATGGAGCGCCCCGTCTCGGCGGCCTGCTGCGCGCCCAAAGGGGTGAAGACACCGTGGTTGATCGCGTTATTAAGGAACAACACTTTGGCCGGTTCAACCAGTATGGACGTGAGGGGAAGCAGTCCATGGTCCACCAGCCAGCCCACACCTGTGGCCATCGCGACGTTGATACCCTCGGCGACAGGGCCGATGGCGAGGTAGCCGAGAATGGACAAGACGCCACCCAGAATGCCGACGGAAAAATTGTTGACCAACATTTCAAACCCTGAAGGGATTTTTCCTTCCACCAGCTTGTCAAATTTCTTTATTACCCAACCGCCAAGGGGGCCCATCCCCATCGCGCCCAGGAACATGGGAACGTTGGGCGCCCCCATAATGACACCTATAGTGGCGATCGCTCCCATTACGCCACCGCGGGCACCGCCGACCACCTTGCCACCCGTATAGCCAATCAACAGCGGCAACAGATAGGTGAGCATGGGTCCGACCATGGCGCCCAGTTTTTCATTGGGTATCCAACCGGTGGGGATGAATAATGCCGCGATCAGACCCCAGGCGATGAAGGCGCCAATATTGGGCATGACCATGCCGCTGAGAGAACGGCCAAATTTTTGTATAGCCTGTTTCATAGATTTTTCCTCCTAATGAATTTGAGATTGAATGATCTCAATCAAGAACGGCCGGCCGGCATGCCCTGATGATTTCATTATGTTGACTATCTCCGTGATATACAAGAAGAACAACTTCAGATTTGACACAGTGCATTTGTGACAAAAATAGGTAGAAAATAGCGATCGATTTCGACATGTTGATACAATCGTTTCGACCGTAAAGATAGACTGTTAAAAGCATTAAAAGCGAACTCTCCCGACAAAAGCGCCGATTTGTCAGATAAATTTCCTTAAAATCCATTTGTAAACCAATAATTGCGTGATAGTTGCTGGTGGCAACCCCTGTTTTTCGTATAATTAGCTTTGTCGATTAAAATTTTATTCGTATAAGCAATATAAAAGTAAGTTGAACTGAAACATTATATGAAACGAGGACTGCTCAAATGGACAGATCACAAACCGCCGCGACCATCGCAGCGCTCATCATCGTGGTTTTCTACCTGGCCCTCTTCGCGCTGGGTGTCTATCTACTGGTGTTGATTATCAAAGCTCTGAAAAAATACGTAAACTCCAAAGATGTGAGGGAAGAGAGGCAGATCATCATCAAATCATTGTCGGAGGCGCTGCGTGAGAATCGCTCCAGATGCAAGATGACCCAGGAATTTGTCGCTGAATCTCTCGGTGTCAGCAGGCAGGCTGTTTCAAAATGGGAGAATGGAAGTTCGGAACCCAGCACTTCGAACCTGCTCGCTCTAGCCAAACTCTATGGAATCTCCGCCGAGGAGCTGTTGCGCGGCATCGGTGACGCAAACTCGATTCAGGGACATAATACGGAAGCGGAGGTGCGTTAAAATGATGGTGGTAATCGCTATATTGTTGGACCTTTTGTCCGTCGCGCTCTATATCTTCCAAAGACTGGCCCCGACCGAAGCTCCCAGGTTAATTTCGGGACTTGTGATCCAGGCGCTGATTATTTTGGCGCTGCTGGCGCTGACATTCAGCTATCGGGGAAAGCGCCTCAGTCAGGTCCAGCCGGTTGTCGCGAAACGGATCCTTTCCATCCGCTTCGCTATCATTGTGATTTCACTGATCATCGCCGCGGCTGTGGAATTTCTCTATGTGCTGAATTATCTTGGCGTCAATCAACTGATTTTCGCGCCTGCCTGATAGGGTGGCACCCGGATGACTATACGCTATAATCAGTAAGTTCGAAGTTGATCACATAGTGGGCGACGCGCTTGTCTGAATGAATGTACCGGTATTTCCGGCATCCGACAAGATGTCGCTGAGCAAGCCGCTGAATTACTTAAAAATGGAAGGTTGAGGATCATTCAATGGGAAATTACCTACTCCCCATATGGGTGGCGATACTGAGTTTTATCGTGCTGTCCATACTGATCAGTTTTCCTTATCTGGCGTGGAAGTACCACAAACAAGGCTCATTGACCGCCTGGCAGGTTCTGGTGGAATACGGCATGGTGTTCTATCTGCTCGCCGCTTTCTTCATGACTTTATTGCCGCTGCCAAGCGTGGAGAGCGTGGCGAACATGACGGGACCGACCCACCAGTTGATCCCGTTTCAGTTCGTGGCCGACTTCGTTAGAGAGACAAAACTGGTCATAACGGATCCCGGCACCTATGGTGAGGCACTGGGCCAAAGTGTGTTTTACGAACCGCTGTTCAACCTCATATTGACGCTGCCCTTCGGTGTGTTTTTGCGCTATTACTATAAAAAGAGCCTACGCTTCACGGTATTGGCGTCATTTTTTCTGTCGCTGTTTTTTGAACTGACACAGTTGACCGGCGTCTACGGCATCTACCCCAGAGCGTTTCGCCTATTTGATGTGGACGATCTGATGCTCAACACGCTGGGCGGCCTGCTCGGCTACGCGCTCACACCGCTGCTGGTTTATTTTTTCCCCACAAGGGAGCAAGTCGATCAAAAGGTGGCGCAAAAAGCGCAAAAAGCATCCTTGCCCCGGCGGCTGATCGCCTATGGCATTGACCTGGCGGTGGTGAGATTGCTCATCGCATTTTTCATCAAGAGCGAATTGCTGATTATGTTTATCTTCGCGTTGGTCACCGCGATCACGATGATCCTCACAAATGGGCAGACCCTGGGAGAACGCTTTGTCCACATCCGCGTCGTCAGTCAAACCGGTGACGCGCCTACTCCCAAACAGATCCTGATACGGCAATTCTCTTTTTATTTCTTGATTCACTTTATTTTCACCCTGTTTTTGCTGCCGATCGCGCTGGCAGGAGAAAACATCATCACCTTGTCCATCTATCTTGCGCTGATCGGCGCCTACGCGCTGTTCATGCTGTTTCATTTCGTGGTCAGAACGATCAGAGGACAGCGGACCTATTTTTACGAGCTGTTGTCAAAGACTCATATTGTTGCAAGTCCGCTCCAGAAACAACAGAACAAGTCCTGATTGCCGATCCGCGTCATAAATCGTGTCAGTGAAAATCGCCGCACGATCCCCTTCGCGCTCAAAAGCACCCACTTGAGTGTGAAGGGGATTTTTTCTCTTACGCGGGTACGGGTTGGAAAATTTTTCGCCCAGCACTGATGAAAACCTGAATTTTCCTCGAATTTCACCGGGTCAACTTAAAATTGCGTGATAGTTGGTCGAGGCAACCGCTGTTTCGCAGTATTGTTGTGCCATGGAACAAGAGAGGAGAATAATAATATCAATGATTTTACGAACTCATGACCTGTCAAAACAATACGGCGCCTTTCACGCGTTGAACAAGGTTTCGCTATCTGTGCGACAAAACGACATTTACGGTCTGATAGGGCGCAACGGGGCGGGGAAGAGCACGCTCTTTAAATGTGTGACCGGTCTGGCCACACCCGATGGCGGTGAGATTGAGATCAACGGTGAAACACAAAATCTCAATGCCGCGCGCCACGACATGGGCTTCATGCTGACAGCATCATTTTTTCCTTATTTGAACGCTCAGGAAAACCTGGGCTATCTGTGCCGTGTCAAAGGAGTTTCCGGTCGAGCTCACGCCAAAAAGCGTGTGACCCGGCTGCTGAAGATGGTCGGCCTGGATGGCGTCAAAAAACCTTTCAGTCAATATTCGCTGGGCATGAAACAGCGCCTCGGCATCGCGGGCGCCTTGCTCTCGGAGCCGTCCTTCGTTGTGCTGGACGAGCCGACCAACGGACTGGATCCACAGGGCATCATCGACATTCGCAAATTGATTAAGGACGTGCACGAGGAGACCGGCACCAGCTTTTTGATCTCCTCTCATATCCTGACCGAGCTCGATCAACTGGCGACACGGTTTGGTTTCATCGAACAGGGCGTCTTGCTACGTGAGATCTCGCATGAAGACCTGCATCAACAGACACAAAAAGCCTTGATCATAGAAGTGGATGATGTGGAACGGACGCGGAGGATTCTGGGAACGGCCGGAGTTGAGATCGCCGCGATTGACGGCAATCGGCTGACGCTGAGCAACCTGCCGGACCGTTCGGGCGAACCGGCGCGCATGCTGGTAGGCGGCGGTGTGTCGCTCTACGAGCTGTACCGTCAGGAGACCACGCTGGAGGATTACTTCATGCGTCTGATCGGTGGTGTGAGACATGATTAGATTGATACGTGGTGAGAGCTACCGCCTGTGCCATAAGAAGAGTATTTATATTTATCTGGCGGCGCTGACACTCGGCTACATTCTGCTCGCATTTATACGCGCACCCGGCTTCACAGATCAGTCCGTTGTCACGGATGCCGACAATCTGTTCATGCTGGCCCCCGCTTTGTTGGGCGGCATTATTTTCTCGACAATCTATCTGGACGACCTGCGCGCCAACAGCTTGTTGACGCTGATCGGCTCCGGCTTGGGACGGACCCGAATTGTGGCGGCGAAATTTCTGCTGACCACGTTTGTCAGCACGTTGACCTTCGGACTCCTCCCCTTGCTGCATGGCGTTCTTTATTGGATCTTGGGCGGCTCTGTCACGGCGGCGCGGCTGGGCGCGGTTTACCTGATCGCCTTTAAATACCTGTTAATAACTTTGGGCTATATCGCTTTGTCGAGCGCGATCGTATATGCGACGCGGCGTCCGAGTTTGGCGCTCGCAGGTTACATGTTGTTGGCTTTCACCGTGATCGGGAGCCTGCTTTTGCTGTTGACGCACAATCTGGGATTGAATATCGCGCAATATCTGTTGACCGGCATAACAGTCAGAATCACGGATGCCGTGCAAAGAGGCACCCTACCTTACGCCGCGCTGTTGGAGTATCTGGCCCTGATAATCGGCTCATCGGTTTTGGCCGTTATCGCGCTTGATAAAAAAGAAGTGGAGTTTTGATTATGAAAAAAATTGTATTGTTGATCGTATCCGCGACCGTTGTGATTGGCTTGGTTGCCGCTGTGCTTTGGGGCAGAAATTACTATCAAGACCGCTATGTGGGCAGTGACTATTACGCGGTGGTGCCGCAAGACTTCGATCTGACACCCGAGTCGCTCTATGACAATCAGGGTGTGGCCCAAGATGTGGGTAAAAGTTATCGGCTGACAGCTTATGACGACCAAGGCGAGTCCAAAGTTGTCGAGTTCGAAATTTATGGTGAGGACAGCGCAAATTACCCACAGCCGGGAGAGTACCTGTTGGTGAGCGCCAGTCGACAGATTGTGCTGGGGCAAGAGATTATCCCGGAGAGTGCTGTTCCGGAGGAGGCTTTGCGAAAACTGCAGGAGCAGGAATTATTAGGGCAACCATCGGAAAACTGAGCGCTCGTTTGCTGAGCTAGTGGCTACAGAGATTCATAGAAAGCCTAGGACATCCGGAGCCGGAGCGCTGACGACATTCAAGAGACTCGCAAAGACCTTGTTGGCGGCATAGTCAATCGCATGTTGTAAAATAACAGGTAAACTTGTTTTGCAGAGGTCTATACATTTATAAAAATTGGAGGAAACACAATGGTATCAGATTCTTCAAATCAAAGTAAGACGCTAAGGTTGATATTGCCACAATGGCAAGGTGGAACAGACATTGCTTATGCTTTTGGCGCGGAACTGCTCGCGTTCATTGCGCCAAACAACACCGCGGATGAAACTGTGCGAATTCCGGTCGACATGGAAGTGAAAGATAATATCAAGGCGGAGGATGCGATTGCATATGAGGAAGAAATATTATCTCAGCTGGTCAGCACAACTCAGGTTCTTGAAGAAAAGCGACCGGACAAGGTGATCGTCTTTGGGGGAGACTGTGCCATATCTCAGGCGCCATTTGATTATCTGAGTGGGAAATATGGTGATAAACTTGGTGTCATCTGGTTTGACGCGCACCCTGATATTTCTACGATAGAGTCATCACAACACGCTCATGAAATGGTCCTTTCCAATATGATTGGCTATGGTGAGTCTGCTCTTACAAAGCAAATAAAACATCCTGTAAGCAAGGAACGTGTGATTTACGCCGGATTGATAGAAAGAGACCTCCGTGAAAAGGACAGCGGAGTGCGTAAACTGAATATGCAAGTGGTGGGGCCGGATTCATTAAAGCTAAACAGTGACCCTATTTTAGAATGGATTCAAAAAGAAAAGATAACAAAGCTGGCTGTACATTTCGATCTCGACGTTTTGACACCTGAATGTTTTCGTTCCAACACATGCGCTAAACCATATATGACAAGAGAAGAGTATGGCAGCGCGATTGGGGAGTTGACCTTTGATGATATTGTCAGGGTGCTGCAGGATGCCGGCACAAGCGCGGAGGTCGTAGGGTTGTGCATTGCTGAACATATGCCGTGGGATGCATTTAGTCTGCGGGATGCTTTAGCGAAAATCTCGATATTCCGTTGATAATCGCTCGACGATCTTGTCAAATTATGTTAATTTCTTTTTAGACTCGGCAAGTTGCTCTTCAATCGAGAGGTCCAACTCTCTCTTTTGATTCACAAAGAACACGCTGTACTTGTCGGGGTACAGGGATTGCGGAATCCCGTAATTGCAGAGTGCCTGCCTGGATACCTCAAGGTTGCCAAGCAGGCACTCGTTTTTATTCAGGCAGAGTCCCGTGAGCCCACCCCCTGGGCTGGGGTAAAAGATTCACTGATTACTTGCAGGGATGAAATTATCATTGATCAACAACACAGCTTATTGATATATTTTGGCTTAAAACTTATTTAAACTGATATTAGAACGAATCCGGTTCTTCCCCAAAATGAGAATCGGCCGTTGTTGGAGGTGGAGATCGCACCGCCAAACGACACCGCAACGTGCAGGCCGGTGTGCCTTCAAATCATATTTTGCCTGATTGAGAGCCGGAGTGCCCCCTTCTGTTGGTCCTGTCCCCAACTTCCGGAGGCACTTCGATTCTTGTGATTTCAGCGATTCTCATTTAGATATTCGATATATTCATCGCCCCATTTTTTCAATTCAGCTAAAATCGGTTCGAATTTATGGCCGATTTCACTGAGCTCATATTCTACCTTGGGCGGTGACATAAGGGCAGACGCTATCATGGATTGAGGGGTGGACAATCGCAGAGGGAGAGCGGGAAAGAAAAAAGTCACGCATCGCCCGCCCTACCACCTAGCTGAACAAGAAAGGATGTGAACGCTATGACCAAGATGCCTGTGTTGTTTGTCGGCCATGGATCGCCGCTGAACGCGATTGAGGATAACGATTATACTGAAACCTGGAGAGAGATCGCCGAACGGATCCCCAAGCCTAAAGTGATCTTGTCTGTTTCCGCCCATTGGTACACCAGGGGCACCCGGATCAACAACGCTGAAAAGCCCAAAATGGTCTATGACATGTATGGATTTCCCAAAAAATTGTATGAGGTCGAATACAATGTCGCCGGATCGCCCGACACCGCGCAGCGATCCAAGGAGTTGATCTCGAGGGAGACGAGCTTCGATGTCACCTGGGGAACTGATCATGGGACGTGGTCGGTGCTGGTACACATGTATCCCGACCAAGATATACCGGTGTTTCAGATCAGCGTGGACGGCGAGGCGCCTCCTGAGACACACTACGAGATCGGCCGGCAGCTAAACAGTCTAAGGGATCAGGGCGTGTTGATCTTCGGATCAGGAAATGTCGTCCATAATTTGAGGATGGTCGACTGGGACAAAGGCAACGTGGGTTTTGATTGGGCATATGAATTTGATGAGTATGTTCATCAGAACATAATCGCAAAAAACCATGATCCGGTTTTGAGATTTCGTGAGCTGGGTGACACCGCAAGGCTGGCTGTCCCGACTCCGGATCATTTTTATCCTCTGCTGTATACGCTTGGGGCGTCGGATCAGCGGGATGTGGTCAGCGTCTACAATCAATCCGCTGAAATGGGTTCATTGACGATGACGTCCTATCTTTGGGAAGAAGAATAACGCTCAATTTTTGTTGGGTCACGATACCGGTTTGAAGGTTTGTTTGTATATTTAAGCTCCGAAATGATTTAATATTTTCTATATGTATGAAAAACATGCCGAAGAAGGAGTGTCTATGGCCACATTTGATGATTTTATGAAATTGGATATCCGAGTTGGTGAGATTACGAAAGTCGAGTCGTTTGCCAAAGCGAGAAAGCCGGCGTATAAGTTATGGGTCGATTTTGGTTCTGAAATCGGCGTCAAACAATCGAGCGCTCAGATCACAGAGTGCTACCAACCGGATGAGTTGGTGGGCCGGCAGGTCTTGGGTGTGGTGAATTTTCCATCCAGACAGATCGCGGATTTTATTTCAGAGGTGCTGGTCTTGGGCGTCTATTCAGCGGACGGTGTGGTCTTGATTCAACCCGACCGATCGGTCAAAAATGGCGATAAACTGGGCTGATCCGCGCCTCGTCCGGGGTTTACCAAACTGATTGAAAGTGAACCGTCCAATCGCTCATTAGAGTGACGATCGGTTGTGATATTTAGATAGCATTTGTTCAGCAAAGGAGACCAAGAAATGAAACAGTTTGACGCCATGCCTAAGCCGACCCTCGCCGCTGTGCAGGCCGCCCCCGTTTTTTTCGATGTGGAAGCGGGCATACGTAAGGTGGAAACGGCGACCAAGGAAGCCAAAAGCAATGGCGCGGATCTGGTGGTGTTTTCGGAATCATTCATCCCCGGGTTTCCTACCTGGGTGCATCTGCTCGCTCCGATCGACCAGCATGAGCTGTTTATCAAGATGGTGCGCAGTTCGATCGAGGTACCAAGCGCGGAGTTTGCCCGATTGAGCGATATCGCCAAAGACAATCGGATCTTTCTGTCCGTCGGCATCACGGAGCGGGCACCCAAGCAAAGTCTGGGCGTGTTGTGGAACACGAATCTGATCTTTAACCGAGAGGGCGAGCTGATTTCCCATCACCGAAAACTCATGCCAACCTGGTCGGAGAAACTGATGTGGTCGTTTGGAGACGGATCGTCGGTCAATGTCATTGACACCGAGATCGGTCGAATTGGCACCTTGATTTGTGGTGAGAACACCAATCCGTTGGCCAAGTATTCACTGATCTCGCAAGGTGAGCAGATTCATATTTCAACCTACCCCGCCTGTTTTCCGACCACAAGGGACACCGCGGCCATGCAAGATTATTTCGACACTCTTTTGGTCCGCGCCTGTTCGATGGCCTATGAAGGAAAGGTATTCACCGTTGTGTCCTCCCAGGCTTTGGACGAACAAGGTTTTGAGGTGCTGTCAAACGGGGACGGTGAGCTTCGTTCCTATCTGGATCGCCTGACCTTTGGCGGCTCGATGATCGTCGCGCCCTCGGGATTGATCATCAGCGACATTATCAAAGATAACAAGGAAGGCATCGCCTACGCTGAATGTGATCTGACAAAAATCATCCCGCTTAAAAATGTTCACGACGTCGCCGGCAGCTATCAACGGACGGATGTCTTTCAGTTCGCCATCGACAAGACGGCGCGCTGCCCGGTGGAAATCTTCAATGATGCCCCGGAGGGTTCCGGTGACAGCCAAGCGCCGGATACTCAAATGCGACCGGAAGATGGTGTGGACAGGGAATGAATGCCGGAAAATCCGGTTTTTTGGGATTCACGGCCATCAGCGAATTTTGTTCTGGTCAAAAATAGCTGTTTTTTTGCTCATGTTTTACAAATTGCTTTATCTAGTAACTCTTAATATGAATATGTGTTATCCTATTTCTATTATGATAAAACTCCGTTGTGAATAAACGAAAGTCCAAGGACATAGTATTTTGTCGCCTTATGTGCGTTGGCTGTTGATGGAAATTTACACACTTTCTGAAAGTTGAGCTGAGGTGGTGTAAATGGCGCTTAAGGCGTAGACAGCACACGAAAATACACAAACTAATTGGAGGGGGCAAAAGATTACACAGGCAAACAAAACTGAGAAACGGCAGAGCTAACGTCGCAGATCCTAGCTAACACCAACTTCATACAGGCAGTGGACCGCATGAAGCGCAACGAAGTTGCAGCCGCCATCGGCAAGATGGATGTTGAAGAATCTCGATCACATTTTGTGCACGCCCCAGCAAAACTAGTGAAATTCAACTTATAAATTCAATCTTTGATGACAGAAAGAGGCGATTTCATGATATCACTATCTAAAAGTTGACGAGAAGATCTCATATATACTAGAGTAATAGCTAATTTATGTGGAGAATTTTTGTGAGATACTCTTGTTCATATAACTCAGGTAAAATAGTTTTTATGCCTAAGGGTCATGCGGGGAGATAATTTAGAATATTTTCTATTGTTTTTGGTTAGCAAAATATTATTAATATAAAAAGAAATCGAATATAGGGGCACGATTCTGCGAGTACATGGGATTTTTTTAATTGAGTAAGTAGCATTAAATAGGATGTTTTTATCCGGGGGGAGGAGCATCGTGATTTCAAGTGAAGAGATTTCAATAGCAAAGCTTAAAACAACCAACGAAGTGCAAACCTTATCCGTCGAGGAAATCCCCAAAAAGATTATAAAAAAGGGACTTCGGATTGAAATTAACCGATTAACGACACAGAGGTTGTTTAGCTTTAGGGACAGCACACGCTTCTGTTAAACTATGTCAACAAAATCTCCCGCCTGATGCTGATAAACAGGCAACAGGCAGGCGGTTTGACTTATGATCAGTTAGATTACTACTGATGGATACACAAAGATTCTGGTACTCCCATGGACTGGACTATGGTTGACCGTTGGGCGAAGCAGTATGAAGATGCAAAACGATATTACGAATCACACGGTGATTTGAATATTCCGACGAAGTATATTAATGAGGATGGAATAAAACTTGGATCATGGGTACCGGAGCAGAGAAAGATATTTAAGCTAGGGATATTTAATGCGGATAGAATCAGACGGCTAAATGAGATTGGCATGGTTTGGGCAACATGTATTCACCAAAAAACTAACGAATATGACGAAATGAGTATCACCATGAAAAATAGCAGTATTTGATATTTGACAAATGTTTTGATTTACATTGAGAAAAGAGGGGGCAGCTTTGATTACCAGAACATTTGAACCATTTTCAAAAAAATATGGCTTTCCTCCCCCACAATGCATGGTGAGGAGCTTAAATATGTTACAGAGGCTTATGAAACCAACTGGATGTCCACAGTCGGCAAGAACATTGATGAGGTTGAGCGACTGACAGTCGAGAAAGTCGGTTGCAAATATGCTGTCGCTTTGTCTTGTGGGACTGCTGCGCTGCATCTTGCGGTCAGACTTGCGGGCGTTAAGCCAGGCGACCAAGTGTTCTGCTCAGATCTGACCTTTAGCGCCACGGTCAATCCGGTTAAGTACGAAAAGGCTGAAGCGATCTTTATCGATACGGAATATGATACATGGAATATGTGTCCTGCGGCACTTGAAAAAGCATTTCAACTATACCCCGACGTAAAAGTCGTTGTCATTGCACATCTGTATGGCGTTCCCGGGAAAATCGACGAGTTGAAAGCTTTTTGCGACAGTCATGGTGCAATCATCATAGAGGACCCCGCTGAAAGTTTGGGTGCGGAATACAAGGGCAACATTACAGGCGGCAACTGGCAGCAAACCGGCATTTTCGGCACATATAACTGCATCAGCTTCAACGGCAATAAGATTATTACCGGTTCAGCAGGCGGTATGCTGCTCACGGACGATAGGGATGCCGCTAATAAAGCACGCAAATGGAGCACACAAGCCCGTGAAGCCGCTCCGTGGTACCAGCATGACGAACTTGGCTACAACTACCGTATGAGCAACGTCATCGCCGGAGTTGTGCGCGGACAGTTTCCATATTTAGAAGAACATATAGCGCAGAAAAAAGCTATATATGAGCGGTATAAAGCCGGATTTGCCGGACTGCCGGTCATGATGAATCCGTTCGATGCGGATAAGAGCCGCCCGAACTACTGGCTCTCTTGTCTGCTTATCTCCCCCGAGGCTATGTGTAAACAGGTAAGAGACGACCACGAGGCTTACTTTTTATTCCGGAACATGGCAAGTCATGCCCAACTGAGATACTCGAAACTCTCGCAAAGTATAACGTCGAAGGACGGCCAATCTGGAAACCAATGCACTTACAGCCCATATACCGTGCAAGCAGATTTGTTACCCGCGAAGGAAACGGACGTGCTGCAACCAACGCCTACATTAAAGGCGGACAGATGGGCACCGGCGGTAAACTGCTCGATGTTGGAGCAGATATATTTACCCGAGGCTTGTGTCTTCCAAGCGATAATAAAATGACAATAAATGAACAAGATGCGATCATCGAAATTGTGAGAGCATGTTTTGAATAAGGTTTACAAGTCGAAAGATGAAGGATGGAAACAGTTGACATGAGCCAACAAAAGGTAAGGATGGATAACGATCCAGTGGGCGTTGGTCGAAGACTTTATATTATATTTTTTAAGAGATTCTTTGATATTGTCCTTTCAATATTAGCACTTATTGTTCTCTCGCCTGTTCTTTTGGCTGTAGCTTTTTTGGTCCGAATTAAGCTTGGTTCGCCTATAGTTTTTAAGCAGATCAGACCAGGGAAGAAAGATAAGAACGGGAAAGAAAAGCTCTTCATACTTTATAAATTTCGTTCAATGACCAATGGAAAAGATAAAAATGGAAAACTATTGCCTGATGATGTTAGGTTAACGATGTTCGGGCGTAGACTGCGTGACACGAGTTTGGACGAACTTCCCGAGCTCTGGAATATTCTCAAGGGTGATATGTCGATTATAGGCCCTAGGCCACTACTGGTTAGAGACATGGTGTTTATGACAGACGATCAGAGACGGCGTCATAATATAAAACCGGGACTCAGCGGTTGGGCGCAGGTCAACGGCCGGAATTTTATCGAATGGGAAGATAAACTGAACTATGATCTGGAATACTTAAACCGAGCAGGATTGTGTTTTGACATCAGAATTGTATTCATCACAGTCAAAAAAGTCTTAAAGACAGAAAGTATTACATACGAGGGCATGGCGACTGCTGAAGACTTCGGCGATTATTTGCTAAGAACCGGAAAGGTCACAAAGAATAAATATAATGCTTTGTCAATAGAAGCAAAGGAAATGGTGGTGAAGAAAAAATGACAAATAAAGAAATTACGACTTTACCATTTGTCTCCACGCTCTTGGTCACATATAACGAATCTGAGTATATTGAATATGCTCTCGAATCCCTTCTTACTCAAGACTATCCTAAATCATTATATGAAATAATCATCATTGACGGTAACTCGACAGACAACACCATTTCGTTAGCAAAACATCTTATCCAAAAATGTATCAACTCTGGAGAATTGGTTCCGCAAGTATCCTTTTTAAAAAATCCTAAAAAAATATTAGCAGCCGGATGGAACATCGGTATACAGGCGGCTAAAGGTGAGTATGTAACTAGAATTGATGCTCATGCCACAGCGCCCAACACTTTTATCCGGATAGCGGTCGAAACGATGATGAGAGTTGATGCGGTCTGTGTCGGCGGTAGATTAAACACAAAAGCAATTAGCGAGACAGGAATGATAATCAAAGACATTTTATCGTCATCGTTTGGCGTTGGTAATTCATTGTTTCGCACTTCCAACGAAGCTGGTTATGCGGACACAGCTGTTTATGGTTTATATGATATAAGTATCTTTGATAAAGTTGGCTACTTCGACGAAAGCCTTGTTAGAAACCAAGATATAGAGCTTCACTCTAGAATTAAACGAGCGGGTGGCAAGTTTTATTTCGAACCTAAAATTGAGTTTATATATTACTCACGAGATTCGGTCAAGGGAATGATGAAGCAAGCCTTTGGGAACGGCCTCTGGAATATAGTAATACTTAAAAGAAACAACGCAAAGCTATCGCTGAGACACTTGATACCGTTTCTCTTTCTATTGTTCTGGATCGTTTCAACCGTTGCCGGTATGTTTTGGACCCCGGTTTGGTATCTTGAATGCGCAGTGCTAATCTTATACTTGGGATTGGCTATTGTAGCGTCTTTGAAGAAGACCAAATCGATAACTCGAGTCATCAAGATGTTAGGTTTGTTCTTTTTGCTTCATGTATCATATGGTTTCGGTTCATTCGTTGGGATATTTAAATAAACAGATTATTAACAAGAGGAATGGTAAATGTATGGAAAACCTGTACAGGCAACTGAAGGAAAAAAGGAAACTCTGGCTATCATAGGTCTTGGTTATGTAGGAATGCCAATTGCCGCGGCTTTTGCAAAAAAAGTTAATGTTATCGGGTACGATTTGAATGAGGCGAAAATTCAGCTCTATAGAGACGGAGTAGACCCGACGAAAGAGGTTGGAGATGAGGTAATTAGATCTACAACTGTTGAATTCACCGCTGATGAGACGGCGCTTCGCCGCGCCAAGTTCCACATCGTCGCAGTACCGACGCCTGTGCGCGATGACCACACGCCTGACCTCTCACCGATTAAAAGTGCAAGCCGCATACTTGGCAGAAATTTGGTGAAAGGATCAATCATAGTTTTTGAGTCCACGGTTTATCCGGGTGTTACAGAAGATGTTTGTGTGGCGATTCTGGAAAAAGAATCTGGGCTGAAATGTGGAGTTGACTTCAAGATAGGTTATTCACCTGAAAGAATAAACCCCGGCGATAAAGTTAATCGTCTGGAAACTATAATAAAGATCGTCTCCGGTTGCGATGCCGAAACCCTCGACACAGTGGCAAAGGTGTATGAACTAGTTGTTGAGGCTGGCGTTCACCGTGCGCCGTGCATTAAGGTAGCTGAAGCTGCAAAAGTCATTGAGAACAGCCAGCGTGACATTAATATAGCTTTTATGAATGAGCTGTCAATCATCTTCAACAAGATGGGCATTGACACGAAATCCGTCCTCGAAGCGGCGGGTACCAAGTGGAACTTTCTCAAGTTTTACCCCGGACTCGTCGGTGGGCATTGCATCGGCGTAGACCCATACTATCTTACCTATAAAGCTGAAATGATGGGCTATCATTGCCAAGTCATTCTGTCTGGTCGTCGTATAAACGATGGCATGGGCAAGTACATAGCTGAAAATGTGGTTAAAAATTTGATAAAGGCTGAGAAGTCTGTGAAGAACGCCAAGGTCGCCATTCTTGGCTTCACATTCAAGGAAAACTGCCCGGACACGAGAAATTCTAAAGTGTTTGACACTGTAAAAGAGCTACGTGAATATGGCATTGAGCCGCTCATCACCGACCCTATAGCGGACGCAACTGAGGCAATGCAGCTGTACGACATAGAGTTTTGTGATATCGATGATGTTAAGCTCTGTGATGCGGTTATTCTAGCTGTGGCCCACACGAAGTTTAACAACTTTACGATGAAACAGATAAACGCAATGTTTGGTAACGGTCGGAAGGTTTTAGTAGATGTGAAAGGTCTCTTGGACAGAGAAAAATATGAAGCCGCTGATTACATTTACTGGAGGCTGTAAGAAAATGGGATACAAGACTCTTATGTTTCCAAAAGACACTCAATTTCTGGTCACGGGAGGTGCCGGATTTATTGGCTCAAATCTCTGTGAGGCAATACTCAACTTAGGTTACCGTGTTCGTTGTCTTGACAATCTTTCCACAGGTAAGCAAGCAAATGTTGACCTTTTTATCGGACGAGATGGATATCAATTCGTGAAAGGCGATATAAAAGATTTTAATATTTGTTTGGACGTTACCAAGGATGTGGATTATGTATTGCACGAAGCCGCATGGGGATCTGTTCCGCGTTCTATTGAGATGCCGATCTTTTATAATGCCAATAACATAAGTGGTACTTTAAACATGATGGAAGCTGCTCGACAGAACAGTGTGAAAAAATTTGTGTACGCATCCAGTTCATCCGTTTATGGCGACGAGCCGAAGCTTCCAAAAACAGAAGGACGAGAGGGCAACCTATTAAGCCCGTATGCTTTGACGAAAAAGGCTTGCGAAGAATGGGGCAAGCAGTATACCATGCATTATGGTCTGGAGACGGTCGGCTTGCGTTATTTTAATGTATTTGGACGTAGGCAAGACCCGAATGGAACATATGCTGCTGTTATACCCAAGTTTATAAAGCAACTAATAAATGACGAACAACCAACGATTAACGGTGACGGAAGACAGAGCCGTGATTTTACTTATATAGAAAATGTTATTGAGGCTAACCTGAAAGCGTGTTTCGCTCCGCACGAAGCCGTAGGGCAAACGTTCAACATTGCTTACGGCGGACGTGAATACTTGATTGATATATACCATTCACTCACAAAGGCACTCGGAAAAGATATTAGGCCAAACTTCGGCCCGGATAGAAAAGGCGATATCAAGCATTCAAATGCCGATATATCCAAGGCGAAAAGTCTTCTCGGTTATGAGCCGGATTATGATTTCGCAAGGGGACTCGATGAAGCGATTGGATGGTATAAAGAGAATTTATAATAATTGATTTTACTCCATTAAATAAAACGACGCTATTCACCTCTGCGGGAGTAAAGAATGAGAACAATGAAAATACGCTTATTGTTTGGGAAAATGATTCGATAGCTTGAACTCGTTCCTTATTAAATGAAAGTGATATTTAATTTGTTTCTAGAACCTGTAAGAAAGGGCTTTCACTATGAAAATATCAGTGATTATACCTGTATATAATGCAGGAAAATATTTAGAAAAATGCTTAAATAGCGTAGTTGCACAAACTTATTCTTTGTGGGAAATTATTGCGATTAACGATGGTTCGAGGGATAATAGCTGGGAAATCTTATGCCAATATGCGGAAAAGGACAAAAGAATCAAGATTGATACAAAAGAAAATGAAGGTCCGGGTCAAACCCGCAACAGGGCATTAGATAAAGCGAGCGGGGATATTATCGTTTTTTTGGATGCAGACGATTATATCGAACCGAACTATTTTGAGTTACTTGTTAAAATAATAATCGAAGAAAATGCAGATGTTGTTTTTATTGATGTAATTCAAGAAAGCCCAGATGGTAAAGTAATTAAACATGAGAAAATGTCGAATTTTAGCAAACGCAGCAAGAAAACGATACTCGGATGTCAGATGACCGGATATATGCCTTGGGGCGGATGGCGCAAAGCCGTTTTACGTTCTTTGATTGATGAGCAGCATTTGAGATATACTGATAGACCTGCTGGTGAAGAAGCGATTTATAGCTTTGAGTTATTACGTCATTCCAAGAAAATGAGCTTTATTAAACAGGATCTTTACCATTACATAAATCATCCTGGCAGCCAATCAAAATTACCAAATGACAGTACAACACTTAATGATATGAGACTTCACCTTGAAAAACTCGGTATGCGCAATGAATACGCAGATTGTTTGAATGCGTTCGCCTTTACTACACTTATCTTATGGCTTCTTGATGCTGCTAAAATATATCCCATCAAAAGATGCCTGAAAGAATTCCAGAATAAAGTAGGCGATTTTGAAAGGGATTATGGTTGGAATGTAGGTAGTCAATATTTGCGTATAGAAGTTAAGTTGTTGCTGCCAATTGTTCGATTAAGATTCCTTGCCCCTGTAGTATTAGCTGCAAAATTTGTTAATAGATAAAGTTCAATGCTGAGGATTGTAAGATGATAACTGTGGAATATTATTTAGCACTTCTTTTAGGCAAGATAAAACGTGATAAGCATAAAGAAATATTAACAAAATGGTTCAAACGAAAAGGCGTTAACCTGCCAGATGGCGAATATGTGTATATAAATAGCAACATAGCTGTTGGTGAGCCTCACCTGATTACTATAGGTGGAAACACAACGATTGCAGGCGGCGTACATTTGATAACACATGACAATAGCATTAGTAAGATCCTGACGGACACTACGGATATATTCGGAAGGATAACTATCGGAAGAAACTGTTTTGTTGGACAAAACGCCATTGTTCTATATGGTGTGACAATAGCAGATAATGTCATTGTTGCCGCAGGAAGCGTTGTAACAAAATCAATAAAAGATAGCTATGTGATAGTAGCGGGCAATCCCGCGAGGGTGATTTCGACATGGGAAAATTTCGGAGAGAAAAATATGCCATTCACATATAATCTTTGGGAGATGCCAAGAAGTGAGATGATTCGCAGGACAACAAACGGCGAAAGGCTTATTGAAAAGTAAAACACCATATGTGTTATAGCGTATTAATTACAATGGGGGAATAGCAGCATTATGGAAAATAACGCATTAGTGAGCATCGTTGTTCCGGTATACAACATGAGCACTAAACTGAAATCCTGTATATCTTCACTGTTGAAACAGACATATAAAAAAATTGAAATAATTCTTGTTGATGACGGATCAAAAGATGACAGCTACCAAGTGTGTTTGGAAATCGAGGCAAGTGATAATCGAGTCAAGACTATTCATACAGAAAACCAAGGTCCCGGACCTGCCAGAAATTGCGGAATCGAACATTCAATCGGTAAGTATCTGTACTTTGCTGACGCTGACGACTTGCTTGACGAAAATGCAATTGCAATTTTAGTGAACACAATCGAAAATAGTGGCGCGGATGTTATTGTATTTGGATTTAACATCATAGATACCAAAGGGAAAATAATCTCTACAAAAAGTTATGATAACATTGTTTTGGACGGTTCAGTAGTTAGAAAAGAGTATGCTGATTATGCTTCTTTAGAAAGACCATTCGCCATCCAAGGCGCTCCCTGGAATAAATTCTTTAAACGTGAATTAATAGATAGGTATGAGATCACATTCCCACCATTGCGTAGACATCAGGACGAAGCCTTCATCGCCAGATACATAACTCACGTTAATATTATTCAATTTATTAGCGACATTTTGTATTCATATTTCGCAAACGATTTGAGAAAAGAATGGGATAAATATCCTGCGACATATATAGACGCAGTTATCGGTTTATATGAGGATCGTAAACAAAACATGCTTATTTGGTGTGACACAGACCATGAACTACATGGCCGTGTTCACGCGGGCTATATAACAGGAGTGATCAAAGCTTTGGAGTTATCGTTCTCACCAAAATTTGAATTTCATAAAGCAGAACGTATAAACTGGATAAAACAATCTGTCGAAAAGAGTGATATCCTTTCAGTCACTGAAACTGAATACTTAGGGCGATACCATAAGCATATACTTGAATTGATAAAACAGAACTCATTCGAACGACTATATGCTATGCTTTGGTTCAAAGTATGCATAGAAAAACACGGGTTGCTTAGAACTCTAAAAAGAGTTTTTAGGAGATCGAATTGTGGATGAAATAAATTCATATCAAAAATATTCAACTGGTATAGTCATAGCAAACAGACAAATTGGTACAAATATATTAATGCCACTGCTGTGTGCATTGGTCACGTATAAATTTGCATATCATTATTATATATTGATGATTCCATCATTATCCACGTTTTTTATTAGATTATACAATGTTGTAACATTATTAATGCTGGTATTTTTTATTCCAACAGGCTTCATGGTCCTACTAAATATACGACAACCGAAATATCGTTACTTATGGCCGGCACTGGTGATTCCGGGGTGTGTAGTATTGAATATATTCTACGTAATGATAACCAGCGGTGACATTTCAATTTTATCACGTAGTTATGTAATGGCGGCGGCCATAGGCACCAATGACAGCAGTGGATTCTATTTTGCACAAATCAATACTTGGTTTGGCAATATGGCTGTGGTCTTGATGTTAGCAATTAGTATTAAGAATGTAAAAGAAGTAATCAACTGCATCGTTGCGAGTATGACCGTAATGGTAATTCCAATATTGGTTATTATTATGATGCATCCATCGTACATAGGATTAAGAGCAAGTACTTTTGAAAATGTCTCATTTGGAGGCGGTCTGTGGAACATAGGCGTTATCGGGTTTGGTAGCTTATCTTGGTTATCATTTGCTTTGTTGAAGCATGGGACAAACAGGCAAAAACGTTTCATGGTTTTTTCTACAATACTTTTTGTTTTTGTTGGAATAGCTGGTTTATCCAGAACAATGGTGCTCATGATAGTTTTATCGGTTTCATTCTATTTCCTAAAAACAAAAAAAGACATTCACTGGGTTGGTAAGGTTTTACTTGTTTGCGTAATGCTATTTTTCTTCTTATTTCTACAGAGCGATTTATTGAGTGTTTTATTAAATAGGTTTGGGGACAGTACATCCGGCACACAGAATATTAGATTCAAACTTTGGGCAGCATATCTTAGCCATTACGATGAATACTGGCTTGTGGGCGCGCCGCTTGGTAGCGTTTATAACTATTATTACGATGTAAATCTGTTCGGAAGGAATTTTTTACCGCATAGCACACCGTTGAATTTTTTAATTCGGTATGGAGTATTTTCCTTGTTTGCCTATTTGAATCTAATACGCTTCTCGTTCTTGTCCGGCCAAAAATATTATGAAAATAGCACTGTAAAGATATGCATCCTAGCAGGCTGTATAGCATATATATCGCTAGTCTTTATCAATCAAACGGGTTTTTCCGAGTCGGTTTTCTATATTATGTTTGGATTATTGCTCGCATTTTCTAGAATCGCCAAAGAAGAAGCAATATTAAAACAGGACTGAGGATAATATAAACAGTATATATGTTAAGTAATCATAAGTATTGGGATGAAAAGGGGATACGAGGAAAAATGAAAGAAAAAGTCTTATTAGTGACAAAGTGCGGAAAGAACTATGGAGCAACTCTTCAAGCGTATGCACTTTCCCAATCAATAAAAAAAAAGCCGTATTCATTATCAGTTTTAAATTACTCGAGCAAGAATCTGTCTGAACAATTCCGCATGTTTCGTCAAATAAGATCGTTAAAAGATGTGTTATATAATATATTATTAATCCCCCGATATAAACAAATTAAAAAAGCGAATCAACGTTTCATAGAATTTCATAATGAGCATTTAAATTTAACACAAGCTTATATAAATGAGGACGAAATAATCAATAATCCACCTCAAGCAGACATTTATATTGTTGGTAGTGATCAAGTGTGGAATCCAAATATTAAGTTTTCACCAATCTATTTTTTGAACTTTGGTCCTTTGGATGTACACCGATATTCGTACTCCGCATCTATTGGTATTAGTACCTTGCCACATGAATATATTTCGAGTGTTCAAAAATATCTGTCAAACTTTTGCTCCATATCCGTGCGTGAAGAAAGTGCAGAAAGATTATTAAATGAGATGGGAATTCATTCAATAACGACCGTAGATCCCACATTATTACTCTCGAAAGAAGAGTGGACGGATATCGCTAATGAGCCTTCAGAAAATAATTATATATTGGTATATTCCTTATACAAAAGTGAATTATTAAAATCTGTCGCTGAGAAAATAAAAGGAATGACTCATTGCAAAATCGTATGTGTTGCAACATCGGTACGTTTACAGAATTTTGGGGACAAGATTATCTGGGATGCCGGCCCGCGTGAGTTCATCGGATTGATAAAAAACGCATCCTATGTTGTGACTTCCTCATATCATGGAATGCTGTTTTCGTTGATATTTGGAAAGCCGTTCTTTGTCATTCCACCTGATAGCACGTCTTGCCGGTTCAACGATTTTTTGAGCAGTATAAATATGCAAAACCGGATAATACATTCGGAAGAAGAAGTGACGGAAAAGACTATGATTATGGAACAAGAGAATACACTGCTTAAAGATAAAATAAAACAAAGCAATGATTATTTGGATAACATCGTTTAACCTTATATGTTAACAGACAACATTGTCATATCATATTTATGATAAGGAAAGCCAACTACGAGAAAAAACATCATATGAACAAAGAATATTCGCGCACAAAGAGATTTATATATAGTTCTATTACAACTGCATTTTACCAACTGGTATTGTTTGCTGCCGGAATGATAACGCCAAAAGTAATGCTGGTTTTTTATTCTTCGGAGATAAATGGTCTGGTAACCTCCATTAGTCAATTTATCACATACTTTAACTTAATCGAGGCAGGGTTATCGGGTGCCGCTGTATTTGCTCTTTATAAACCACTTGCTGATAATGACTCTTCAGCTGTAAGTTCGGTAGTGGTTGCAACAAAAAAATATTATGATCAAATAGGAAAGGTTTTTCTTTTACTGATATCAATCTTTTCTTTTGTATATCCATTTATCGTTTCTTTGGATTCTTTATCCGCGCTGCAAGTGGGCTTATTAGTTCTTATTCTCGGCGGAAATAGTGTTTTAGAGTTTTTCTCGCTTGCTAAGTACAGAGCACTTTTGGCTGCTGATCAAAAAACATATATCATATCCCTCGCTTCAATAATTCAAGTCATACTAAATACAATAATTATCTATGTATTAGCTCAGTTCCGAGTCAATATTATTGTGTTGCGATTGGTTGCACTGACGTCTGTATTCGTAAGAACAGCTATTCTTGCAATGTATGTAAGAAAGAAATATCCGCAACTCAATTACAAAGCAAAACCCAACAACATCGCTTTGAATAAACGGTGGGATGCGATGTACATGCAAATACTGGGAGCAATTCATTCAGGCGCGCCGGTTTTAATTCTAACACTTGTTGTGAGAGATTTATTGCTTGTGAGTGTGTTCAGTATCTACAACATGGTGATAACCGGACTGCACGGGGTAATGACTATTTTCTCAAGCGGCCTTTCGGCATCGTTTGGCGATGTTATAGTAAAGAAGCAGCATAGTATACTCCAGGATACTTATCAGCAATTTGAACTTGCTTATCTTAGTCTCATGACAGTCATATACGCAACAGCTATGGTTATGATTCAATCCTTTGTCGAAATATATACCCATGGTATCACTGATACCAATTACAATCTGCCTATAGTTGGCATATTGATTGTAATTAACGCTTTTGTTTTTAATTTAAAATCACCTCAGGCAATGCTGTTGATTGCCGCAGGACTATATAGAGAATCTCGCTTACAAACGACAATCCAAGGTGTAATTATGGTTATTCTTGGATGTGTGTTCGGTTATTTTTGGAAAATAGAGGGTATATTAGTGGCGAGTATCATCTCAAATGTATATAGAGATATCGATTTAATTCAATTTATTCCAAAGCATGTGACACATTTGCCGATAAAAAACACACTGTTGAGATGGATAAGGTCAATTGCTTGTTTTGTTGCAGTCATTATAATCTTTAATTCCGTTGTGATTTCGCCTAACGGGTATTTGCAATGGATTATTTGGGCGATTATTGTAGTCGCTGTGTCAAGTGCCATTCTACTCATAAATGCACTGTGTTTTGATAGAATAATTCTAACACGTATGGTACATCGGATAAAGGAGACGTTTAGAAGATGAATGTGAATGATATTTTGTGTGGGGGGAAAGAGAAATGCTGCGGATGCGGTATCTGCTCATATGTCTGCCCGCAGAATGCCATTACAATGGTAGATGATAAAGAAGGATTTTCATATCCGCACGTTGACCAAACAAAATGCATAGAATGCGGAAAGTGCGTGAAAGCGTGTGCGTTCCAAGTAAATAACGAAGAAAGATTAACAAAAGACTGCGCTTCAATATATGCTGTTAAACATAAAAGTGGCGCAGTGCGTATGAAAAGCAGATCGGGCGGCTTTTTTACAGCAATCAGCGAAGTTGTCTTAGAGAACGGTGGAGTTGTTTATGGAGCGAAAGCTATTACCCCAAGAGAAGTACGACATATTCGTGTTCATACAAAAGAAGATAGAGATACTCTACGCGGTTCGAAATATGTACAAAGCAACATTATTGAAGTATTACCACAATTAGAACGAGATTTGAAGGACGGTTTTGATGTGTTGTTTACCGGTTCTCCGTGTCAATGCGCGGCGGTTTTGAGAGCGTTTCCAGAACACAAATATCCGAAACTCATTTTATGCGAATTTCTTTGCCACGGCGTTCCGAGTAAAAAGCTACTTGGCGATTATCTTGCTTGGGTTGAGAAAAAACATAAAATGAAAGTCTTGGAGTTCGAATTTCGAGATAAAGAAACACACGCTTGGGAGTCACATGTCGAGAGAATCAAGTTGAGTGAAAAAACGATTTACAGCAGACGTTATGCTAATCTTTTTTGTGAAAATCAATGCTTGCGTCCATCGTGTTATGCGTGTCCTTATGCGCAAAGAAAGCGTGTCAGCGACTTCGTTATCGGCGATTATTGGGAGATTGACAAAGTTGCTCCGTCATTTAATGATCGCTGCGGTATTTCCGTTGTGTTTGTTAATGGTAGCCATGCTGAGGAATTATTCAAAATCACCGAACCAACAATTGACTTTATTAATACTTCGGAAACCCCGCCTACCCACTATAATTTAGAAAGACCGACAGAGCGACCTGATAATCGCGAACAGTTCTGGGAGGACTACGACAAAGGCTTTACATACATTTCACGAAAATATGGCGGATATGATTTTCTAAGAAAAATGAGATACAAACTCGTAGATCATATTGATTGAGGGGAAAAGTGATGCTAAAGACAATGAAAAATGCATTCCCGTCGACATATAGCTGGTATCAGCATGTGAAAAGGCTGTTTGTCATTAGGAGAACCAACAGACTTAAGCATAAAACGATAGAAGATTATAAAATAATGCTCTCTAAATTATACTGCAAAGAGATTGGACATAAAATAGACTGGGATCATCTATCTACATACACGGAAAAAATGCAATGGGCAAAATTATACGATAACAATCCATTAAAATCGGTTCTTTCAGACAAGTACGCGGTTCGTAACTGGGTAAAAACAATCATTGGCGACGAACATTTAATTCCGATATTGGGTGTTTGGAATTGCTTTGATGAGATTGATTTTTCCGTACTACCTAAGCAATTCGTATTGAAAACGAATCATGGATCTGGTACGAATTTAATCGTCAAAGATAAAAATAAACTCGATTTAAAGAACGCACGTCGATTTTTTAATGACTGGATGAAAATTGATTTTGCATTTGTGAACGGATTTGAATTACACTATTCGAAAATCAAGCCGTTGATAATTGCTGAGCAATATATGGAGACTGCGAATGGAGAGCTACAGGATTATAAATTCTTATGCTTTGACGGAAAGCCGTATTACTGTTGGGTTGATATCGGACGTAATACGAATCATTCACGTACAGTGTTTGACTTGGATTGGAATGTTCAACCGTGGAGGCAGGTATCTTGCCCCAGTTATGACAAACCTATTCCAAAGCCACAGAACTATAACAAAATGATTGATATTGTAACAAAACTTTGCCAAGGTTTTCCTCATGTTCGAGTTGATTTGTATAATGTAAATGGCAACATTTACTTTGGAGAAATGACTTTTTCAAGTGGAAGCGGTTTTAATCGAATAGTTCCTGAAAGGTATGATATGGAGTTGGGAGCATTGTGGGATTTGTCTATGAAAGAAGTTGTTATGTAAACTGCAGACAAGATTTATTTATGAAAAGGAACCTGACTTATGGATAACCGTCTATCTTGCGATATGAAAATTGCAGTCTCGGAACAGGCTATGTTGGATTATCCAACGTTGTTATCCTAGTACAGCATAATACCGTAACAGTGGTTGGGTAGCGTCAATGGTTGGACCTGTTGACAAAGTGACAAGAATTGTTCGTTTCTTTGCATAATAAACCATGAGGTGATGTTTATGATAGGACAACAGGATAATCAGCTAAAAATGGTCGTACTTGATTTATCTTCCATGGTTTCGGAAAACCATCTGCTACGAATGATCAAAAAACACATTGATTTTGACTTCATTTATGATCGCATCAAAGACCGATATTCTACCAAGCAGAGGAGATCGTATCTCTTTTTAATTGTGCGAATAATTTTGGACCTTATAGTTGATTTGCCAAAGTTATCCACGGTTTCTGACTTGTAATTGTTATCCCTCTTTATGCACGAAATTCGGATTGCAATTGGATATTATCACAGATTAATGACATATAACGACAACCAAACTTGACAGGAGAGGACAGTGCCATTACCCTATATAATTGTTATGTGCGTATTTAAGAATGTTAAGATTTCATAGTTGAAGTCTATTATAAAATACGTTCCACATGAAATCATCTTAAAAATATGATGTAGGCGGGAATCAAGCATGTTGTTCTAGGAATGGAGTAGTGTCGTGGCTTATAAAATATTTTTATCGCCCCCGAATCTTGGAAAAAAAGAACTTGAATATGTTAAAGATGCTTTCAATACGAACTGGATAGCGCCATATGGTCCGGCAATTAATGCTTTTGAACAGGAGATGGCTGCTTACATTGGCATTGACGCTGCTTTAGCTCTAAATTCTGGTACCGCGGCATTACATTTAGCATTGCGTTGGTTTGGCGTGACACAAGGTGATATTGTTTTTGCTCAGACTTTACATTTATTGGAAGTTGTGTGCCAATACTTTACGAAAAGTGTGAACCGGTGTTTATTGACAGTGAACCAAACAGTTGGAACATGTCTCCAATTGCACTTGAGAAAGCTTTTCAATGGGCACAACGTCAGAATAAGATGCCAAAGGCAGTGATCATTGTCGATCTATATGGTGAAAGTGCAGATTGGGATAGTCTTTTGCCTATTTGCCGAAAATATGGTGTTCCTGTAATCGAAGATGCTGCTGAAGCCCTTGGAACTGTGTACAAAGGGAAAAAGTGCGCTTCCTTCGGTGACATATCGATCTTATCATTTAATGGCAATAAAATAATAACAACATCAGGCGGGGGCATGGTGCTGTCAAAGGATAAACAAGCAATTGAGAAGATGCGGTTTTGGTCCACACAAGCACGTGAACCGGTGATCTGGTACGAGCATAAAGAGCATGGATATAACTATCGCATGTCGAATATCTGTGCTTGCATTGGTCGTGGACAGTTGGAGTTCTTACCACATAAGCTTGAGAAGAGAAAACAGATTCATGAGATGTACAAGTGCAAGCTTAAAGGTATTCCCGGTCAGATTAAGAGTGTGGCAGTAGAAGATTCTTCAAACTATTGGCTGAATCTTCTGTGTCTCGATTCATTTGATTATCAGGCCACTGATATCGTCATGCACATGCAAAACGCGGAAATTGAATGCCGACCTGCATGGAAACCGATGCACATGCAGCCTTTGTTTGAAAACTATGTATTTTTTTCTCATACAGCTGCCAATACACCAAGTGTTGATGAAGACGTCTTTAGAAGAACTTTGTGTCTGCCAAGTGGTGATGGTATGAATGAAGCACAACAGGTAGAAGTGATTAGAGAGTTAAGAGCTTATTTTGAGAGGGGAGCGGACAAAAAGCTAGACTATGCCATTTCCTAGGCCTGGAGAGGTCAAGCTAAATTGGATAAATAGTTAAGTCTTTTTGAGAAGAATCACTCTCTTAGTCGCAAGGGCTCTGATAATTAAGAGGTGTGTAGTCTTTGCGTATTGTAATAGAGTTCAATGTATTTAAAAATCTCCTGTCTGGCTTCCTCCTGATTTAGATAGCGTACATCTTTTTTTATCTTTACCGAAGTGGTAAAGGCTTTTAGAGAAACAGCGGGGAAAAGTTGAATTAGATGGTATACTCTTCATAAAATCTGATTTGCCCTTTCCTTAGGGTGGTACCTGTTTTGTGGTGAAACGATTGTCCTAAGGCATTTCAGATCTCTTTTTTTATTAAGTTAACAGAAGCAGATTTGCTATTAGGAGAGAAAAATGGAAAAAACGTCAAATGATTATTATGAAATAGACCTTTTGCAGTTGCTCCAAGCTTTGTGGAAGCGCATTTGGACGATAGTGACTGTGGCAATAATTGCCGGTGCTGTTCTGTTTTGCTATGCGACTTTTCTGGTAACGCCTCTTTACGAGGCGGAAACACTAATCTATGTCAACAACAGTTCCGTTTCTCGTGAAAGCACGATTACCCCTTCGGAGTTGACGGCTGCCCAGAGCTTGGTCGACACCTATATTGTGATTTTGAACTTGCGCACAACGCTAAATGATGTGATTGAGCAGGCCGGGCTTCATTATTCATATGAAGAATTGGTTAAAATGATTAAATCCGGAGCCGTCAATAATACTGAGGTGTTTAGTATAAAAGTAACAAGCGCGGACCCACAAGAAGCCGAGTTGATCGCCAACACGATAGCTGATATTCTACCGGACAAGATAGGAGAGATCGTAGAGGGAAGCTCAGTACGCATTGTAGACTATGCGACCTTACCTGAGAGCAAAGCTTCGCCCAATGTTACGAAGTATACTGCTATAGGCATGCTGATTGGTATGATAATCACCAGCCTGGTAATTATCATAATGGAAGTGACGAACACGCTGATTGATAACGAGGAATACCTGATTCAGACCTATGACTTACCAATTTTAGCTATAATTCCTGATCTGTTTGGCTCAAGTAGTGGTGATTACTATAGATCTTAAACAATATTAAAGAGGAATAAATATGATGAAGAAAATAAAGGGACTAAAAACAGGTAATTGGGGCAAACGATCAAAGGCTAAAAGTGCTCATCTGCCGCACGAACGCAGAGAAGTCATTGGAGCTAAACTGGGATTTGCCGCATCTGAGGCGTATAAATTACTTCGTACCAATTTAATCTTTAGTATGTCAGATGCGAGTAAGTGCAAGATTATCGGCGTAACCAGTGCACTTCCCGGTGAGGGGAAAAGCTCCACAGCGATCAATCTGAGCTATTCATTTGCGGAAACCGGTAAAAACGTACTGTTTCTGGAGGCAGATATGAGAATACCGGTAATTGCTAAGATACTGCAGATTCCTGAGTCTCCCGGTTTGTCCAATGTGCTTGCCAGAGTCAATACGTTGAATGACGCAATCCGGAGCTCAATGCTGCTGAAATCGCTATATGTGTTGCCCGGCGGCGAAATTCCTCCGAATCCTTCCGAGCTTCTCTCGTCCGTAAGAATGGAGCGTCTAATTAAAACGCTATCGACATCCTTTGATTACATCATTATCGACCTTCCACCGGTAAATGCGGTGGGAGATAGCCTTGCGGTATCAAAGCTACTTAATGGTATGTTAATGGTTGTTCGACAAAACTACTGTGATCGGAATTCATTAGCCGAGGCTATGCGGCAACTGGAATTATTGAAGGTAAAGCTTTTGGGTTTTGTGATGACCGACGTGGAGCAGACAGGAACAAGATACAAGAGATATCGAAATACATATCGAAATACATATACATATCAAAGGGAAGAGGACGAAAGAGATGGCCATTGATGGGGCTCTGCAAATGCAGCAAACTATAGTGCGGCGGCACGGCTACCTCCGAGATCGTCTGGATTAATATTGAACGGATTTAGTATGTATGATTTTCACTCCCATATTCTCCCCGGAATTGATGACGGAAGTCGCGACGTCGTTGAAAGCCTCGCGATGCTCCGTGAGATGAGTCAGCAGGGTATAACACATCTTGCGCTGACTCCTCATTTTTATCCGGATAGGACAAACCCCATCCAATTTCTTAAAAAACGGCAATTATCGTGGCAGCGGTTAGCTCCCAAATTAGAGCGGGATATGCCGAAAATAAAGCTCGGGGCGGAGGTTTACTATTTTGAAGGGCTCTGCTTGAGCGATGATATCTTATCGCTCTGCTTGGAAGATACATCTTTGCTACTGCTGGAAATGCCGTTTTCCAAATGGAGTACCCGAATGGTTAATCATATAATCGAATTGAACGGTAGGCAAAACTTTCAAATTCTACTTGCTCATTTTGAGCGCTATCTCCCATATCAATCTAAGAGCACATGGGAAACTTTGCTTCAGAATGGAATTCTCATGCAATCGAACGCCGATTTTTTTCTTGACCGGTTTACACGCCGTACGGCTATGAAGATGTTAAAAAATGGGAACATTCATGTGCTCGGTTCGGATTGCCACAATATGGTCAATCGAAAGCCAAATTTAGGCAGCGCAATGGACGCCATTGAAAAAAAACTGGGTGCAAGAAAGATTGAGGAGTTGCATTCTTATGGCAGCAGACTATTTGATGGAGATTGGAAGGTCAACATCTAAGTGGTCAACGCCGGACTGAATCAGAATCAGCCCTATGGCGGTCGAAGAAGTGACTGAGCATAAACGGAGAACCGGCATGACATCATTTATATTAATCCTTATCGCCCTCCCATTAGTATTGTCGCTATGGAACCTTTTCACATTCATATGGTATCTGGCGAAGAAAAAAGAAAGACGCTTTAATAAATGGATCGAAATCGTTGCAATATTGATCGGCGTCGGCTATCAGGCCTTCTATATGGAGGTCGCGTCCGGTGTCGTTTTCGCCAACTGGGATGTCCAATTATATAATTCTCAGGTGCACAGCATGATCGCGCCGGATTACGCGCCGACCATCAGCGTCATCTTGCTGATCGCCCTGATCGGCTACATTGTCATTCGCTTTGTTCCGGCGGGCGGACAATCTCCGATCGTGTCGGTTGTCGGAATCGCTGCGATCTATTTGGGTATTGGCGTCAGTTTGCTGTGGTGCGTCCAGACCGTCAGTGACATTTTCCTGCTCATTTTGCCGATAAACTGCATCCTTATTTTGATCAAAGCCATTTACATATTCGTTCGGCAAAAAAACAACCTAATGCAAGACAAGACCAATCCGACAAGATTCAAACGCTTGTCCAAGCTGCTGAACAACGCGGCCAATCTTCCCTGGCTGGCGCTGTTATTTGTGATTCCACTGCTCGGCGTGATCATTTTGATTCTTTTGCTGTTTGGGCAAGAGCCAAATAGTGTGATCAAAGCCTGGACCGAAACTGCCGACTGGACGATGTCTCAAAAGACAGCTCCACAAAACATATTCTATGACGAACACTATCTTTGCACGGTGGCTGCCGGCGGGCATCAAAAGGTTGTCAAACCGATCCGCACGGGGCTGCGCCATGGCAACCGCGTGATTGTAAATCGCCAGCTTTGTGTCGCCAACGCCTTTGAACAAGTTTTGGAAGAGAGGACACCTCGATTTCACAAATTAGTTCGTGGCACCTATGACAAGCTGGGCTATCCAATTTCCAAACATATACGCTCAAAGCTGTTGGCCGACATCATCTATTTCTTGATGAAACCGCTGGAATGGTTCTTTTTGCTGGTCTTGTATTCGGTCGATCTCCATCCGGAGGATCGCATCGCGGTGCAGTATCCGCATGCTCCTTTGCCCAAAGAGTGAAGGCGTCATAATCTACCTGAATAGCGACGAATGACCGATCGGTCCGCGAGGATTAAGATCGGCCCGCCTTCCGCGCCGAGATCGACACTTACCGTTCATCTTTTAGTTGTCCGGTGCGGATGGATCGTGTCATAATTGATCTAGTAGAGATCGGCTGGAGATCCACGAGGAGGGCTTTCAAATGGCGATACAGATTAAGCGCATCTACAATCCGTTCGAGCAAAGTGATGGAGTACGCTTGCTGGTGGATCGGTTGTGGCCAAGAGGTATTTCCAAAGAAAAGGCGCGGCTGGATGGCTGGGTCAAAGAGTTGGCGCCCAGTTCCGACTTGCGGACCTGGTTTGGCCACGAGGCGGAGAAGTTTGACGAGTTTTCCGTCCGCTACCAAGAAGAGCTGGACACGAGCGCCGAGGCTCAAGAGGAAGTTCAAGAGGTCTTGCGTCAAAGCGAGGACAACACGGTCACCTTGCTCTATGGCGCCAAAGATCCGCAAATCAACCATGCCGTCATCTTGAAATCCTATATTGAATCCAAGGCGAAGAATTGAGATAAAAAGCGAAGATTATAAACTGGAAGAGATGTTTGACCGCGTTCATCGCCTCCTATCAGTTTAAGGTCGATCCCATTCAGTTTAAGGTCGCTCCCATCTATTTAAGGTCGATCCCATCTATCTGATATTAATTTCCGATTTTTGGGGCGTTTCCCCGTACTAATTTATTTATACTGCACATAGTTTGAGCCGGATTCTTGACCCGAATAACCTAACACTGATAAATTGCTAGCAGTACTAGCTTATTGATGTGTAGAGGGAGGGCGACCTGTGGATTATGAAGAGTCCGCCAAACAATTTCTTTTTAAAAGTTATCAATTAAAGAAAATCCATCATCAACAAATGATTGATGAATGTCTACAGGGTGAGGTTTTCGCGCTCCTATATATTGAGCGGCGAAACGATTTTGTGTTGCCGAGTGAAATCAGCGACGAGATGAAGATCAGCTCGGCGCGGGTGGCGACTATTTTAAACAATCTTGAGCGCAAAGGCCTGATTAAAAGAGAAATCGATCTCGTTGATCGCAGGCGGATCTTGGTGTCTTTGACGCCATCCGGTGACGAGCGTGCGAAGCAAAATAATCGAAAGGTCATTCAGTTGATCACGAGTATGCTTGAGTCGCTGGGTGAGCGGGACGCCAAGGAATTTGTCAGGATCACCGGGCGAATCGTCGATCTGGCCATTGAAACGGCGGATGATTAACGGCGTTCGATCCCGACCGGGCTACAATGAAAAATGAGAGCGCATGACAAAGCGCCGCCTTGAAGGAGGCGTGAGGAGAAGGACAGAAGATGCTTGAACTGAATAACATAATTAAACAATATCCTGCGGGTGATCAACCGGTCGAAGCCCTCCGGGGCGTGAGCCTGAAATTTCGCCAAAGTGAGTTTGTGTCCATCCTGGGTCCGTCAGGATGCGGCAAGACCACCTTGCTGAACATCATCGGCGGACTGGATAAATATACAAGCGGAGATCTGATCATCAATGGCAAGTCCACCAAGGACTTCAAAGACCGTGACTGGGACACCTATCGAAACCATTCGATCGGATTCGTGTTCCAAAACTATAACCTGATTCCCCATCAGACGGTGTTGCAAAATGTTGAAATCGCGCTCGCCGTGTCCGGTGTGTCAAAGTCCAAACGCAGAAAAAGGGCGAAAGAGGCGTTGGAGCGGGTTGGGCTGGGTGATCAGTTGCATAAAAAGCCAAATCAGATCTCCGGCGGTCAGACACAACGAGTCGCGATCGCTCGCGCTCTGGTCAACGATCCGGACATTATTTTGGCGGACGAGCCGACCGGAGCCTTGGATACCAAAACCGGTGTCCAGGTCATGGAAATCCTCAAAGAGATTGCGCGCGATCGCCTGGTCGTGATGGTCACCCACAATCCGACCCTCGCGAATGAGTATTCCTCAAGAATCATTCAGATGCTGGACGGACAGGTCACAAGCGACTCGTCGCCGCCGGAGACCATCGAGCGGACCAAGTTCAAGGCGACGGGCAAGAAACCCTCGATGTCGTTCGCGACGGCGTTCATGCTTTCGCTTAAGAACCTGTTCACAAAAAAAGGGCGCACGATTTTGACCTCCTTCGCCGGCAGCATCGGCATAATGGGTATCGCCCTGGTGCTGGCGGTCTCCACCGGCATGACAAGTTATATTGATACCGTGCAGGAGGACGCCTTGACCTCGTATCCGTTGCGTATCGAAGAGACCTCGGTCGATATGACCACTTTGATGGAAACGTTTATGAATGCCGCCGGTTCGGAGAGCGAGCACGACACGGACGCCGTCTATCAGAAGGCGTCTCTCTACGACATGGTGTCCGCGCTGAACAGTCTGGAGAGCAGTGAGAATGATCTGAGGTCATTCAAGGCTTTTTTGGAGAGTGAGACGGCCGGGGAAGATGAACAGGGGATGGCGGAGGCGATCACCGGATTGCAATATTCCTACGACCTCGGCCTTAATATCTATACAAAGAACGAGGACGGTGACATCCTGCTGTCCGACAGTCAGCAGCTGTTGCGAGACTTGATGACCGAGCATATGGGGACGGACATACCGTTTGTCAAGGCAATGACAAGCGACACGCATTCCGAGGGGATGGAATCGATGAGATCCAATATGGATTCTCTGGGCATGGGTATGGGCATGATGAAGATGAATCTGTGGCAGGAGATTTTACCGGGCCTAAATGGCGAGCCGGTCAATGATGTCTTGCGCAAACAATATGAGTTGGTCGATGGAGCCTGGCCGGAGCGGTATGATGAGATTATTTTGGTGCTGGACGAGAACAACGAATTGGATGACCTGACGGTTTACGCGCTGGGTCTGGAGCAAAAAGAAGCGATGGACTCGATCATGACGGCGGCGGTTGAGGGAGAGGAAATCGAGGCGAACGAGAGGCGCTGGAGCTATGACGAGTTGGTTGGCGGCGAGTATCGTGTGATTTTGGACGCGGACAGCTACCGTTATGACGAGCAGACCGGTTTTTATACCGATCTTAGAAAAACCGACGCTGGGCTCAGGTATCTCTATGACGACGCACTTGTTTTAAAAATTTCGGGCATCGTCCGTCCGTCGGCTGACGCGCAATCGACCATTTTGTCCGGAGCGATCGGCTATACGGAGGATTTGACAAAATATATTGTGGAGCATTCCAAAGATTCGTCGATCATTCAGGCGCAAAAGGATCAGCCGACCACCGATATTCTAACCGGCCTGCCGTTCGAATCGAACAAGGTGGATTTGACCGCCGAGCAGAAGGCAAGCGAGTTGACCGATTATCTTTCAGATCTGGATCAGGATGGAAAGGCGGCCGCCTATGTCAAAATCGCAAGCCTGCCGACGCCTGAGCAGGTCGACTCCATGGTCACCGACGCGCTGGACAGCCATGACCGCGCGGACAGGGAGGAGATCTTGTTGGAAGGGCTGGTGGAGACGATGAATATCGATCCTGAGGACGCCGAGGAGTACGTCGCCGCACTGAGCGATGACGAGATGTCCGACCTGTTCACCGTCGCCATCACCGAACAATATAAGAATCAATATGCGCAGCAGGCTCAAACTCAACTGATCTCACTGAGTCCGGCGCAACTTGCCGCGACGCTGGATCAGGAGTTGGCTGACTATACCGAAGAAGAATGGGCCTTCTATTATGATGAGACGATGGAGTTTTCGGAAAACACATACAAAGGAAATCTTGCGCAGATGGGCTATGTGGATTTGGATTCGCCCAGCGTGATCAATATTTTCGCATCCTCATTTCAGAACAAAGACATCATTGAAGACGCGATTCAAGACTATAACGAAGGCAAACCGGAATTGTCGCAGATCACCTATGTTGATTATCTAGGTATCATGATGTCCGCGATCACGAGCATCATCAACGCCATAACCTATGTGCTGTTGGCATTTGTCGCCATATCTTTGGTCGTCTCCTCGATTATGATCGGTGTGATCACTTTGATATCCGTTCAGGAACGGACAAAAGAGATCGGCATTTTGCGGGCCATCGGCGCGTCCAAAGCGGATGTGTCCGGCATGTTCAACGCAGAGACCGTGATCATCGGGCTGGCATCCGGTTTGATCGGCGTGGCGGTCACCTACTTACTTTGCATTCCGATCAATTTGCTGTTGCACAAACTGACGGGCATAGCCGCGTTAAACGCGTTCCTGCCTGTGAAGGCGGCCGTTATATTGGTCGTCATCAGTATTGCGCTTTCATTGATTGCGGGATTGATTCCATCGAGAAGCGCCGCGAAAAAAGACCCGGTCGTCGCTTTGCGAACGGAATGAGCGTGATCCGTCCCACCCACGGCTTGATGAAGACATGAAAGAGAGATGAAGGATGTGAATGGACAAGATGATAACGTTTAGAGAATTGGATTTGACTGAGACAGCGGATGTGTATGAACGAGATCTGGTCTACGATTTTCCGCCCGACGAACAAAAACCGTTGGCTGTGATCGCCGAGCTGATTGAACGGGGGCGGTATCGGGCCTATGGAATGTTTGAGCGGGATGATCTCGTCGCCTATGCTTTTTTCGCGACGGTGCCGGGCAGCCGCGATATCCTGATTGACTACCTGGCGGTCCGCGCGAAGTTTCGCGACCGTGGATATGGCGGCCTTTGCATTCGCCTGATGCGCGCTGAATTCGCGGACTTCGACAGCATCCTTTTTGAGGTAGAAAGTGGACGGAGCGCGCGCGACCGCGAGGAGTGGGAGACTTGTCAACGGCGCTTAAGTTTTTATCGTAAAAATGGACTGGACTGTTCCACTGTCCGGATGCGTCTGTTCCGTGTGGACATGGTCGTCCTGTATCTTTCCTTACGGCGTCCGCCGGATGATGAGCGAATCAAATTTGTGCTAAATCAGACTTACGACGATTTTTTCCCCGACCCTCGGCAACGGGAAAAGATTGTGATTGAAACCGGGCCGATCGGTCATCCGCTCAACCTGAATCAACCGATTTATAAATCGATCACGGCGAAATAAATCGTTGTCAAACATGAGAATATGTTATTCTTAGGTAAACAGCGAAACCGTCCAACGTTTGGATGTGAGCAAAGGAGGTAGTTCCGATGAAAGCGACTGTTGATCATGATCTTTGTATTGGCTGCGGCATCTGCGCATCGATGTGCCCGGAAGTGTTTGAAATGGGTGATGACGGGTTGGCGCATGTCATCGCCGAGGTGACACCCGAACTGGAAGCCGGCGCTCAGGAAGCGGAGGCGGCCTGCCCGACCGAGGCGATCACGGTTGAGTGATTGATCTGTCGATTACTGTTAGAATTTCCATGGCGCGGCTCTCGCGTGAAGAGAGCCGAATCGCCGGCGAATGGGCCGCTTCGGTTGTCGAATCGACAAGGAGGCGGCTTTTTTATTTATTAATTGAAAGGTGTCAAATCATGAAAGTGGGCGTGATTCGGTGTATGCAGACCGAGGATATGTGTCCGGGAACAACGGATTTTAAAGTGATTAAGGCGAAAAAAGGCGCGTTTGAAGGTGTCGAAGGCGAAATTGAGATCATTGGCTTCAATTCCTGTGGCGGTTGTCCGGGGAAAAAAGCGGTGACCAGGGCCGCCGAGATGGTCAGCAGGGGCGCGGATACCATCGCGCTTGCGTCCTGTATCACCAGGGGCAACCCAATCGGATTTGCCTGTCCGCACGCGCGGGAGATGAAGGCCGCGATCGCCAAGCGAATCGGCGAGGATGTCACCATCTTAGACTACACACATTGACAACTTCGGCATAGCCTTTAAACTATAATAGTCCGTTGCCCGGCGTGATAAGCAAACTCCCGGCGGCGGTTGAATGTTTTTGTTTAAACCTTGGTGAGGCGTCGACCGTCGCCCACCTATGTATGGAAGAGGAGCGATGATGAAACGGATTTATGAAGGTAAGACCAAAGACGTGTACGCGTTGGATGAAGGAACGGTTCGATTGAAATTCAAAGATGACATGACCGGTGAGGACGGTGTGTTCGATCCGGGCGCGAACACGGTGGGCCTTTCGATTGAAGGTATGGGAAAAGGCAATCTCGAAGTGAGCACCATGTTTTTGAAATCATGAACCGGGCCGGTGTGCCGACCCATTTCATCCGCTCCGACATAAAGGACGTCACGATGGATGTCAAAGCGGCGACGCCCTTTGGTCACGGTGTGGAGATGATTTGCCGATACAAGGCGGTCGGCAGTTTTTTGCGACGCTATGGAGCCTATGTCAACGAAGGCGACAAGCTGGATGAGTATGTCGAGGCGACCTTGAAGGATGACCGGCGAGGGGATCCGTTGATCACGGCGGAGGGCCTGGAGGCGCTGGGCATCATGTCCGCCGCGCAATTTTCCGAGATCAAGGACCGCACGCGGACGATTACTTCGCTAATCAGCGATACGCTGCGAAGCAAGGGCCTAGAGCTTTATGATATCAAGCTGGAGTTCGGCATGGATGTCGACGGTCAGGTCATGCTGATCGACGAGATCTCAGCCGGCAACATGCGCGTCTACAAAGACGGCCGCGCGCTGGAACCGATGGAGCTGACCGCCATTTTGTTGACACAATGAAGGATGGCTTCTTAAATCGATCGGCATGGGTACGAAGACAAAACGGACAGGCTGCTTTGGTTGGGAGCGCTCGAGAACGAGATGGAGTTCGCCCGTTGGCTGCGCACACCTGTTTTCGAGAATTTCCGCGACACGAACACTTAGAGGGAGGGAAAGAAGATGAACCGGAGGAATCGATTGTTTTTATGGATGGGGGTTGTGGCGATCCTGATGGTTTCCATCACAGGGTGCTCTGCCAAAAACGGTCGGGGGAACGCGGATTCGCAACCGACAAAAGAGGAAGCCGCCGTGAGCGCAAGCGCCGAAGAGGAAGCAAAGACTGACAGCGGTGATGTCAGGCCTGACCCTGACGAGGAGCCCTTGTTCGATTTCTACACCAAACCGTCAGACTGGCCCAAGTCGGTTCCGATCATGAACGATTTTAAAGTGATGGTCTACGAGTGGTCGGATGATGAGATGTTGGCCAAGGGTTACGGCGATGTGAGTATTATCAGGGCAAACAACTACTACACCAATGCGCTGAAGATCAATGTCAGCTCGAGTCAGTGGGAACAAAATCCTAATGTTCCATCGATTACGGAAGGTTCTCAACAGACCTTTAACTACATTGGCAACGGAGAATCATTGCACGTTTTTCTGGAGGAGGTCGATGCCGACAGCCTTTATTTCGAATTGGTCTTTGAGCCGGCGAATAAGAAATAGCCACGCAGAGCCGGAGGTTGTGGCGATCCGGATGCCGCGCGGGGCTAAGTGGTATTCTTATGTGAGACGAAATGTTATCACAGAAAAAGGAGAGACATGATGCAAGTGAGGTTCCAAACACTTCCTGTGACAGCGGCAGCGTTCAGATCGATGCCGGAATTTGGCTTTGCGAGTCCCTTTCAGGTTGCCGCTTTGCTGATTGTGGCGATCTGCGCCTATCCGGATAATAAAGATGAATGTTACGACATGATTGACGCGTTGAAAGGTCCGCGAAAACTCAGCACGCCGGATAAGCAATTTATCCGCGACCGCATGATGGGCAAATCAGAGTATATTGGAAAAGCTTATTTTAGCGGCGCCACGCCCGAAAACAATTATACGCCGACCATTCCGTACACGATTGTGGTCGAAGAGTCCATCCATACCTATGCGGAAGATGGGTACGCGAAAGTGTTCATCCCCACCGCCGGCGCCGACACCCCACGCCCTGTGATCCTGCGCGAAAAAGGGGAGCAGTGGTTTTTGTGGGAGTTTCCGGGACTGCTCAGCGACATCAGAAAGCCAAAGGCTGACGATCCATGGGCATAGACAGCGCGCCATTAGTCCGGTGAACGAGAATCGACCACTTCTCAAACCTGTCGAATTGAATGAAACATAGCGAAGGGGCTGCCGACCGGCAGCCCCTTCGCTATGCTGAATTTGTCTGAAATCCTGACCGGATCCGGACAGAGATTTGCGATCGTATTTTAGATCCAATACCCATATTTCTTGATATAGATTCTCTTCATCAAATGGGCAGTGAGGAAATAGCCGACAAGCAACAAGAAGAGCCAGGGCAGATAGGCGAGTGGCAAAGTGGCCAGCTCGATTCCGCGGGCGGCGTCGGTCATCGCCACCGCGAACGCCACGATGGTCACCAGCAGAGTTGAAAGGACCAGTGGGCGCGAGGGCATGCTCTGGAAAAATGGAACCTTTGCGGTTCGGATGCTATGAATGACCAGGATCTGTGAGACCGTGCCAAACAGGAACCAACCGGCATGGAACAGCGGAGCGGTCAACGGTGTCTGCCAGCCGAAGATCCACCACATGATCGCGAAACAAAGGATGTCAAATAGTGAACTCAGCGGTCCCATGTAAAACATAAACGATTTGATCGAGCCGGTTTCCCATTTGCGCGGCAGCTTGACGTAGTCATCGTCCATTCTGTCAAACGGCATGCCGAGCTGGGCGAAATCGTTCAGTAGATTTTGGGTCAGGATTTGTACCGGCAGCATGGGCAGGAAGGGCAGGAATATGCTGGCGAGCAGGACCGCGATCATATTCCCCAGATTGCCCGAGGTCGCCATTTTGATGTATTTTGAGATGTTTCCGAAGGTGCGGCGCCCCGAGATCACACCTTCTTCCAGCACCATCAAGTCTTTCTCAAGTAGGATGATGTCCGCCGTCTCTTTGGCGATATCCACCGCATTGTCCACCGAGATGCCGACGTCCGACTGACTGAGGGCCGGCGCATCATTGATGCCGTCCCCCATATAGCCGACCGTGTGTCCGTTCTTTTGGAAGGCGGCGACAACCCGTTCTTTTTGCAAGGGCGAAAGTTTGGCGAACAGATCGCAGGTCTTGACGGCCTCGGACAGATCCTCGTCCGACATGTCCTCGACTTCGACGCCGGTCAGGACATGGGAGGTATCCACGCCGACCTTGTTGCAAACTTTAATGGCCACCCCTTCGCTGTCGCCGGTGAGAACGACGGTGCGGACACCGTGCTCTTTGAGCACATCAATCGCCTTGTCCACATTTTCTTTCGGTGGATCCAGGAAGCCGACAAAGCCGATCAGCACCATGTCCTTCTCGTCCGACACACTGAAGACATCGACGTCGGGCACTTCGTTTTTCTGAGCGACCGCCAGAATGCGCAGACCGTCGCGGTTATGCTTCTCGTAGACCGCTATCGCCTGACGCCGGGTCTCGTCATCGAGCGACTGAACGACTCCATGCAGCTCGACATAGCTGCAGATCCCCATGATTTCCTCGACCGCGCCTTTGGTGATAAGCTGACGCTTTCCTGATTTGTCCTGCACAACCACACTCATACGACGACGTTCAAAATCAAAGGGAATCTCGTCTATGCGAGAGTAACGGTCCTTGACCTGATCGACTTCGTTTTCACGTGCCCGGTTGATGATGGCCAGATCAATCAGATTCTTCAGACCGGTCTGAAAATAGCTGTTCAGATAGGCATGGCGCAGCACACGGGAGTCATCCTCGCCGTGCACGTCCATATATTTCTCAAGTATGATTTTGTCTTCGGTCAGCGTCCCTGTCTTGTCAGTGCAAAGTACATCCATCTCACCGAAGGTCTGAATCGCGCCCAACTGGCGGACGATGACTTTGCGCTTGGACATGTTGAGCGCGCCGATTGCGAGCGTGGATGTCATGATCACCGGCAGCAGCTGCGGCGTCAGGCCGACGGCGACCGAGATCGCAAACAGCAAGGCGTTCGGCCAATCGCCTTTGGTCAATCCGTTGACCAGAAAAATTGTGGGCACCATCACAATCATCATGCGCACCAGCAAGCGACTCACCGCCGACACGCCGCGCTCGAAGCTGGTTTGGCCGCGGTCGTCCGACAAGGTTTTCGCCATCGAGCCAAAATATGTGCTGTTGCCGGTCTCCAACACCAGGGCGGTGGCGCTCCCGCTGAGCACGTTCGTGCCCATCAGCCCGATGGTGTCCAGATCGGTGACAGACATTGTCTCGTCGGTTCGAAGTTCGGCGTATTTTTCAACCGGCTGGGATTCTCCGGTCAACGCAGATTGAGTCACGAAGGTGTCTTTCGCCTGCAAAAAGCGAACATCGGCGGGGATCATGTCGCCGGCCGACAGTTTGACCAGATCCCCCGGCACCACTTCATTGATGGGTATTTCGATCAGCTCTCCGTCGCGCCACACGTCGGCCCGGTTGGAAACCATTTGGGTCAGACTTTCGGCGGCGCTGTTCGAGCGCTCGCCTTGAATGAAGGCGACCAGGCTGGACAACAGTACCAAGGCGACGATGATGATGACCGTCAGGTAGTCCGGCTCGGTGGCCAGCGCGACGTCTGTTATATAGGTGATAATTGCGATGACCAACAAGATGATGTTGAAGGGGTTGATCAGTGCTTCACGAAAGCGTTTCCAAATCGTGTTCTTCCGACCGACCGCTATGACGTTTTCGCCACTTTTCTCCAGTCGCTCCTCTGCTTCCGCCCGTGAGATTCCGCGGTCTGATGTTTCCAACTTTTGAAACAGGTCTTCGACTGGCCGCCGCGACGAATCTCGCAGATGATCTTCTAACTCCGCCTGAAATTGCATCATGCGCGCGGGGGTTTTTTGTTTAAAAATGTTCATAAAAAATAGTGTCTCCTTTTTCTCAAAGAAGTCACCCATGGGTAAAACGCGTCCTGATTCGCTTAACTCACTGTTTTGAAAGATAAATAGAGATCACCCTTGTGGGGAATTACCCCTGTGGGACGTGTACACGGCTGTGAGAACCGATACACTGACATTAGGGCGTGTGCGCAAAACAAAAAGCGAAGTGAGTCCGGCTTCCCGAGTGACGGGTCTGCACATACATCGAGGTAAAGGACCGGTATCCATCGAATCACTCCCTTTCTATTTCAAAATTGCTATCAATGTAAAGTATAAACATGTTTGGGAAATAATCAACCGTGCGGCGAGGTCTGCCCTGATTAAGTTATTGACATATGTCTAAAACAATGTATAATAAAATCATAAGCAACATATATCAGAAATGAGATTGAGGAGGTGAATGATATGCCAATGAGAGATGGAACGGGACCGATGGGCGCGGGGCCGATGACCGGTAGAGGTATGGGTTTTTGCGCTGACGCCGCGAATCAAGGCGTTGGTCCGGGAATGGGATTTGGAAGAGGCATGAGCATGGGCATGGGCTGCAGACGCGGCGGAGGTCGTGGCTTTGGCCGTGGTTTCGGACGTGGCTTTGGGTTCGGCTTTGGACCCGGCGTGGCGGTGGATCAGGATGAGCGGATCACACAAAAAGAGCTGCTTGAAGGGCAGCGCGAGGCGCTCAAAGATCGCTTGGAAGCCGTCGAAAAGCAGTTGGAAGACTTATAAAACGATTGGCGAAGACAAGGGTGGACGGAGGACGCTCCGGCTGCCTTTGTTTTGTTTTAAAGTGAGAAAGAATCATGGCGAGACCTAGAAAATGGCGAAAAGTCTGTTCGCTTCCCGACAGCAAGAGGTTTGGGCCTCTTGACGCTGTCGCGGACGCGCAAAATTGCGTTCAGATGACGGTGGACGAATATGAAACGATCCGGCTCATCGACTACGAGCGATTCAACCAAGAAGAGTGCGCCGATCAAATGAACATTTCACGCACGACCGTTCAGGGGATTTATAGTGACGCAAGAAAAAAACTGGCGGATTCTCTGGTAAATGGTAAAATGCTGTGGATCGAGGGCGGTGAATACCGGCTTTGCGATGGCGGCGGAAATGAGAACGGATGCGGGCGTGGCTGTCACAGGCGCCGTCATGGCAGACAGATGGCGGAGCCGGGCGCCCCGCGGGAATAGACCCATGGATCGACCGTCCGTCACAACCAAACTGGAGGTTTATTATGAAAATAGCGATGCCGATTGATAAAAAGGATATGGGAGCGAACGTCTGTGTTTCATTTGGACGGGCTCCTTATTTTCTGATCTACGACACAGATACGAAAGAAAGCTCATTTATTGACAATGCCGCCGCGGCGAGCGCGAGTGGAGCGGGAATCAAAGCCGCGCAGATCATTGTCGACAGCGGAGCGAAAGCGTTGTTGACTCCAAGATGTGGAGAAAACGCCGCCGAGGTGATCAGCGGAGCCGACATCAAGATTTACAAGACGGTTGACGCTACGATAAAAGAGAGCCTCGACGCGTTCGCGGCCGGAAAGCTTGTCATACTGGACGAGATTCATGAAGGATTGCATGGACCGGGAGGGGCATGACATGAAGATCGCTGTGTTGAGCGGCAAGGGGGAACCGGTAAAACATTGGTATCGGTTAATTTGGCGGCGGCCGCGGACACGGCGACTTATGTGGACTGCGATGTGGAAGAGCCGAACGGGCATCTTTTCCTCAAACCGGTCGATGTCAGGACGGAGACCATCGCGGTGAAGATTCCCGTTGTGGACCCTGATTTGTGCGATGGCTGCCGCCGGTGCGTCGAATTTTGTAATTTCAACGCGCTTGCTTATTTGAAAGACAAACTGATCATTTTTGACGACATTTGTCATTCCTGCGGTGGCTGCGTCATTCTTTGTCCACAGAAAGCTTTGACGGAGAAAGACAAGGTGATCGGCGAGGTTCAAAGAGGGGTGTCGGGCAATGTGAGGGTTGATACCGGCGTCTTAAATACCGGTGAGGCGACCGGCATTCCGATCATTCAGAATCTGTTGGACGGAGTGCGGGAGCGAGCGGATGAACCGGTCGTGATCGACTGTCCGCCGGGCAGCGCCTGCATTGTGATGGAAAGCATCAAGGACGCGGACTATTGCGTGTTGGTGGCTGAGCCGACCTTGTTTGGTGTGCACAATCTCAATATGGTCTATGATCTGGTCCAATTGTTTGACAAGCCATTTGGTGTGGTTTTAAACAAATGTTTGGACGGTGAGAATCCGGCGGAAGTCTTTTGTGTGGAACGGGACATCGATATTCTAGGGAGGATTCCGTTTGACCATGATCTGGGTCTGTTGACTTCAAACGCCAAGATCGCGGTCCATGAAAATGAAAAATATAAGGAGGACTTCACCGAGCTGTTGCACACGGTGATAGAAAAGGCGCGCAATGAAACAACTTCTCATCCTTAGTGGAAAAGGCGGCACAGGCAAAACGACGGTCGCGAGCGCCTTCATCAAGCTGTCCGAGGTTCGGGCGTACGCGGATTGTGATGTCGACGCGCCGAACCTTCATCTGATTTCAGGATGGAGCGGCGAACCGCGAAGATCAGATTATTACGGCCTGCCGCAGGCGAAGATCGACACCAAGATCTGCATAGAGTGTGACCGCTGCAGGCAGTCTTGCAGATTTGGCGCAATCACCTCGGAAGGTGGATATCGGGTGGATCCGTATGCCTGTGAGGGCTGCGGAGTGTGTGAGCTGGTCTGTCCGGTCGGGGCGGCGGCCTTGTCGCCGGCGGTGGCCGGAGAGTTGATGCTGCACTCGGATGAAGAAAGGGTGTTTTCGACGGCGCAGCTCAAGATGGGCAGCGGCACATCCGGACTGCTGGTCTCCGAGGTGAAAAAACATATGAAAGATGAGGCGGAGGCGAACCCGAAGGTGGCCCGATCGAAACTGGCCATTATCGACGGGTCGCCGGGCATCGGCTGCCCGGTCATCGCTTCGCTCAGCGGCGTGGACATGGTCTTGATCGTGGCCGAGCCGTCGGTGTCCGGCATCAGTGATATGGAACGGATCATCCAAACGGCTGCGAAGTTCGCGGTCGAGACGGTCGTCTGCGTCAACAAATATGACACGAACATCGCCAACACCGAGAGAATCGAGGCGCTGTGTCAAGAGCGGGGCCTGCATTTTACCGGCAAGATACCGTTTGATCCGGATGCGGTCAAGGCGATCAACAACGGCATGACAATTGTCGATCTGGACTGCGCATCGGGCGAGGCCGTCAAGGCGGTCTATGAAAAGACGTTGGGATTGTTGTTTGATGAGGGTGAATTGACGGAACTAAAAACGGAAAAATGACCGTGGCGCGGACGCGGCAGTGGTGATATTCTAAAACAATCTATCACTACAAGGAATCGAAACGGTAAGGAGCGACATCTATGAGCGAAAATTGTAATCAAAACTGCGGGGGCTGTTCGGAGGACTGCGCCGAGCGGGTCGAGCCGGAGATTGACTTTTCTGAAAAGCTTCACGACATGAGCAGCGTCAAGAAAGTGATCGGTGTGGTCAGCGGCAAGGGGGGCGTCGGCAAATCGTCGGTCACCTCACTGCTCGCGACGGCGATGAACCGGAAGGGTCATCGGACGGCGGTGCTGGACGCGGATGTGACCGGTCCGTCCATTCCCAGAGCCTTCGGTATCAATCAGAAGGCCGCGGTCGGCGAATATGGTGTGTACCCGGTCAAAACCAAAACAGGTATCGATATCATGTCGATCAACCTGTTGCTGGAAAATGACACCGATCCGGTTGTCTGGAGGGGACCGATTCTTGCGGGCACGGTTAAGCAGTTTTGGAGCGATGTGATCTGGACGGATGTCGACTATATGTTCATCGACATGCCGCCGGGCACCGGTGATGTTCCCCTTACGGTGTTTCAATCCCTGCCGGTCGATGGAATCATCGTGGTCACCTCTCCTCAGGAGCTGGTTTCCATGATCGTCGCCAAAGCGGTGAAAATGGCCGTCATGATGGACGTGCCGATCATCGGTCTGGTCGAGAACATGTCGTATTTCAAATGCCCGGACAACGGTAAGGAATATCAGGTTTTTGGCGATAGCCATATAGAAGATATTGCGGCTGAGCATGGTTTGAAGGTTCTCGCAAGAATGCCGATCGATCCGGAGATTTCGAGAGCCTGTGACAGAGGAGAAATTGAGCTCTACGATGGCACTCAGCTGGTTGCGGTCGCGGATGTTTTGGAGCGGATGGAGGAAACAAAATGATGAAAATCGCTGTGGCGAGTGACAAAGGTCAGGTTACGGAGCACTTTGGACATTGTGAGGAATTTGTGGTTTTTGACGTCGAGGACAATCAGATAGTCAAGACGGAAGCGATCGCCAATCCGGGTCACAAACCGGGATTTTTGCCGAATTTCTTGAATGACTTGGGAGTGAATGTGATCATCTCGGGCGGCATGGGGTCCGGCGCGGTCGAGATCTTCAATGAAAATAATATTGAGGTGCTGGTCGGAGCGAGCGGTGACGCTGCGGAGGCGGCGAGCGCCTATATTCAAGGCTCGTTGCAGTCCACCGGTTCCATCTGCGAGGATCACAACCACCACGATGAGTGACGCGGACGATCATACGTCGAGTCGTCACGATTGAATTGATTTGAAGAAAGAGCGCTTGGGCGATGCGGATCGCACAGGCGCTCTTTTTCTATTGCAGGCGTTCTTTCTCTATTTTTATGAATTACGTTAAAATAAAGATAATGTCGAATAGTTGGATTCACGATTGGATTCGTAAAAGATGAACTGATGAGGAGGATGACATGCGGATAATTATTATTGGAGCGGTCGCGGCGGGTCCGTCGGCGGCTGCTAAAGCGAGAAGAAACAACGAAGAGGCGAGCATTGTCATTTATGAAAAAAGTGCCTACATTTCATATTCAGCCTGCACCATTCCTTATTACCTGGGCGGCGTGGTCAAAGACGTCGCGCTGTTGACACCGCGCGATCCGGCGGCATTTAAACGTAAATATAATGTGGATGTTCTGACCTTGCACGAAGTGCTTTCGATCGATCCGGACACGAAGACTGTCAGCGTCAGAGACATCGCCGGCGGAGAGATTTTTACCGATCATTACGACAAACTGGTGATCGCGACCGGGGCGAGCGCGGTCGCTCCGCCAATCGAGGGGATGGACGGTGAACACGTGTTCACCTTGCGCGACATCGACGACATGAATCGCATTCAATCGTTTATTGACGCCAAGCGTCCGGCGTCTGCCGCGATTGTCGGCACGGGCTTTATTGGTCTGGAAATGTGTGAAAATCTGAAGGCGCTGGGCATGAAAGTGACGTTGTTTGAGCGCCTGCCCCAGGTCACGCCGGGCCTGGACGCCGACATGGCGGTCCATGTTCAAGATCATGTTGAACAAAACGATGTCGAGGTGTTCACCGGTGTCTCGGTGACCAAGATAACAAAAGACGGTGTGGTTTTGGAAGATGGTCGGGCGATGGAGGCGGATTTGGTGCTGGTGTCCACCGGCGTGCGCCCCAACACGAAGATCGCCGCCGAGGCCGGTGTCGAGCTGGGCGTCGCCGGCGCCATCCGGGTGGACGCGAGGACACGGACCAATCTGCCGGATATCTATGCCTGCGGAGATTGCGCCGAGCAGTTTCATGCGGTGACCGGCAAGCCGGTCTACCGTCCGCTGGGGACGACGGCCAACAAGATGGGCAGAGTCACCGGTGAGAACGTGACCGGTGGTGACATGGAGTTTAGAGGCGTGCTCGGCACCGGGATTTTTCAGGTGTTTGACCGGGCGGTGGGGCTGACCGGGCTGTCCGAGCGAGAGGCCAAAGAGTTGGGCTATGACGTCGTGGTCAGCCATGACATCAAACCGGACAAACCGAGATATATGGGCGGACAGGATTTGCTGATCAAGGCGGTCGCGGACAAGGCGACCGGCCGGTTGCTGGGCGCTCAGATCATCGGGCGGCAGGGGGTCGACAAGCGACTCGACGTGTTCGCCACGACGATCAGTTTCAAAGCCAAGGTGGAGGATTTGTACCATCTGGATCTGGGCTACGCGCCGCCGTTCTCACTCGCCAGAGATCCGGTGCTATATACCGGAATGATTTTGGACAACGCGATTAATAAAGGTAGACCGCTGATCACGGCGGACGAGCTCGATGAGCTGATCAAGTCAGGCAAGCCCTACACCTTGATCGACGCCACAGAACCGGATCAGCATAAAGCTGATTCGATTGACACGGCGCACGAACTGCTCTGCGAAGAGCTCAGGACCGCCCTGCCGGATTCGGTGGACAAGGATTCGGTGATCGTTACCTACTGTGAGCAGGGGGAGATGGGCGGCCTCATGCAGAACATCCTGATCAACAAGGGCTGCGCCGAGGTGTACAACCTGTCCGGCGGACAGCGGCAATATGCGAAATGCAAAGGTGAGCCGGATCGGCAAACAAATGATGAGTCAAATTGAAGAATGTGTGATCCGCCACCACCCACGGGCGCGCGCCGAATTGGTCAAGGTAGGCGTCCGCCCGTGAGGCCTCCGCCGGGCCGGCGCTTCCTTGAGATGGCGGAGATCGCGGCCGCGTTTTAACTCAACGCGGTTGATGGCACGCTTCGCGCACCCAGCGACAAGGCCTGTTGATTGAGCTCGATGAGCGCGGCCTTTTTTGTGGCGAAGGTTTCTGCCACGACATCCAGGGCGGTCTCAATTTGCACATAATCGGTCAGTTTCAGCCAGGCCCCCAGCATGATGATGTTGGCGGCGCGCACGTTGCCATTCTCGATGGCCAGGTCGGTGACCGGCACCTTCACAATCGTCACGTCTGATCGGGTCGATTCACGTTTGACCAGCGAGCTGTTCAGCAGCAGCAGGCCGCCGGGACGGACGATGTATTCGAATGTGTCAAACGATGGGGCGTTCATGATGATCGCCGAAGTCGCGTCTTTGTCGATCAAAGGCGAGCGGATCTCTCCGTCAGCCAGGATGACCGAGCAATTCGCGGTGCCGCCCCGCATCTCGGGGCCATAGGATGGCAGCCAGGAGACTTCCTTACCTTCTTTCAGCGCGGCCGCCGCGAGGATCTGTCCCATCAGCATGATGCCCTGTCCGCCAAATCCGGCCATCAAGACCCGCTGCTCGGCGGACTTCCTTTGCTCGTTCAGGTCTGAATTCATTTTGACTCTCCTTCATCGGCGGCGGTTTCTCGCGTGACATCCCGATACACGCCCAATGGGTAATAAGGCTCCATGTCGGTCTCCAGCCACTTTAAGGAATTGACCGGGCTCATGCCCCAGTTGGTCGGACAGGTCGACAAGATCTCAATCATGCTAAAGCCGAGGCGGGCCTTTTGAACCTCGAAGGCTTTAGTGATCGCCTGCTTGGCTTTGCGGACCTTGTTGGGCGTGGAGGTGGACACACGTTCGATATAGGCGGCGCCCGGAATGGTCGCCAGCATCTCACTGACGCGCAAAGGATAGCCCATGGTCCGAGCGTCGCGCCCCTGAGGTGAGGTGGTGGTGCGCTGGCCGACCAGCGTGGTCGGCGCCATCTGTCCGCCGGTCATGCCATAGATCGCGTTGTTCACGAAGATGACGGTCATGTTTTCCGCGCGATGAGCCGCGTGAATGATTTCCGCCGTGCCGATGGAGGCGAGATCGCCGTCTCCCTGATAGGTGAAAATCGTGCTGTCCGGCAATACGCGGCGGATGCCGGTCGCCACCGCCGGCGCTCGTCCGTGGGCGGCCTCGATCATGTCGCAGTTAAAATAGTCATAGGCCAAAACGGCGCAGCCGACCGGACAGACACCGACCGTGTTTTCGAGCTCGCCCAATTCCACCAAAACCTCGGCGACCATTCGATGGATGACACCGTGTGTGCAACCGGGACAATAGTGGGTTTCCACGTCGATCAGTCCTTTGGTCCTGCCAAAAATAGTTGTCATGAGCGCCTCCCCGCGAGAATCTCCCGCACCTTGTCCGCCACCTGTATGGAAGTGGGGACCATCCCTCCGGTCCGACCGGTAAAATGGATCGCCCGGCGGGACTCATTCGCCAATCTGACATCGTCCACCATCTGCCCCAGACTCATTTCCACCACCAGCAGATCCTTGGTCGCCGGATCCAGCCGGTCGAACGCGGGGTCGGGGAAGGGCCACAATGTGATCGGTCGGATCAAGCCCAGCTTGATGCCTTCCTTCATCAGATCTTCTTGTGCCTGACGCACGATTCGGGCGGTGGTGCCGTAGGCGACCGCGACCACGTCCGCGCCGTCCAGCGCGTCGGTCTGCGCCCGCCACTCTTCCTGTTTGATGACTTGATATTTTCGCTCCAGCTTGTGCGAATGCTCTTCGAGCTCCAAGGGATCCAGATAGAGCGAGTTGACGATGTTTGGTGCCCGCTTTCCGCGGGTGCCGGTGGTGGCCCATGGTTTTTCCGGTGTCTCACCGGGCCCGATCCGGCTTAAATCCACGGCTTCCATCATCTGCCCCAACATGCCGTCGCCCAAAATCATGACCGGATTGCGATACCGGTCGGCCATCTCGAAGGCGTAGGCGATCACCTCGGCAAGCTCCTGCAGGGAGGCGGGCGCGAAAACCGGGACATGGTAGTCGCCGTTGCCGCCGCCCCGGGTAGCCTGAATATAATCCGCCTGAGATGGTTGGATGCCGCCGAGCCCCGGACCGCCGCGCGCGATGTTGACGATCACACAGGGCAGTTGGGCCGCCGCCATGAAGGAAATCCCTTCCTGTTTCAAGGCGATGCCCGGCGAAGACGATGAGGTCATCGAGCGCGCTCCGCAGGCCGCAGCCCCATAGACCATGTTGATCGCCGCGACTTCACTTTCAGCCTGCACAAATGAACCGCCGACGGCGGGCAGATGAACCGCCATGTATTCCGGCAGCTCACTTTGCGGTGTGATTGGATAGCCAAAAAAATATTTGCAACCGGCTTTGATCGCGGCCGCTCCGATTACCTCGTTGCCTTTCATTAATACGCGACTCATTTTTCCACCTCCCCGTCGATGAGTTTCACTGTGATCACCAGGTCAGGGCACATGATGGCGCAATTCACGCAGGCGATGCATTTGTCCGGCTCTTTCACAAACGCCGGAATGTACCCTCTCTTGTTCACCGCCTTTGTGTCGAAATCCAATATTTTGACAGGGCAGACACTGACGCACAGGCCGCACCCTTTACAGCGATCTTGATTGAACGAGACTCTTCCTTTTCTTGACATGTTCGTTCCTCACTTACTCTATGTTTTGAGTCGGTGTCCGCGGATAGCCACGGATCTAACCCATCCAGTCCGATCGAAGATAATGATTGATCGTCAACCGGGGAATGTCGATTTCCTTAGGTAAATCACCAAGCACCTTCCGCGAGCCACAGATCCGGCGCAAGGGCGCCGCACGAAGTCGTGAAACTTCCCGCGCGATGGCCAAACCGTCCAACAGATGGTCCACAGTGGTTTCACCCAGCAGATGACTGTTCACCACCAAACCCGCCAGCTTCAAGCGGCTTTGCGCTTCAATTCGGGAGATGGTCTGTAAAGCTGAGCTGACGTCCCGGTTCTCGGGGCGCAGATGATTCAAGACGACCAGCAGCTCGGCCCGGTCGCCGAAGTCGTCGCGAAACAGTTCCAACGGGCGCAAGCCGGCCCGGTCGCCGCCCGCATCAATGATGACCAGACGCTCCTTGTCTCTTAGAGGCCCTCTCAGCGCGTTGCTGACAGCGGGAAGATCCTGGGTGTTGATGTGTCCCAGACTTGAGCTGATTACCTGAATGCCGGCGTCCTCCAGCAACTGATGGCGCTGACGGGAGCGAAAATAGAGGTTGACGACGTCCAGATCGCCAAGGGTGACCGGTTTGCCGGCCCGGCGTTCGCTCAACGCGAGATTGAGCGCCACCTCACTCTTGCCGACGCCATAGGCGCCCGCGAGAATCAAGATCGGTTGATGTTGTTTCATGGCGAGTCTCCTCGACTTTTTGAGGCTTAGGTTACACCAAACGGTAGCGAAGGTATCCGCGAAATGATATAGGAACATGACACAAAAAAGATCGTATTTGCCCGTAACTTATTATGTCAATTCAACAAAAATAGCTTGCTAACAGGATAGGGAATTCATTTTTAGTTGATTTTCACCAAGCTCTTGTCTCCTCCTTCCGACGTGCTTTCATGGTCGAGAAATCGACTTGTTGATCCGGATCAATCACCGGAATGATTGTCTGCAAAGATACTTGACAATAAGAATACCATTTTGTAAAATTGTATACAGAAATAAAATAAAGTCGACATTTTGAGCGGGGAGGTCGGGTCTTTGAGCAGGGCTTCGTCGCCGAAAATCAAGTGGAGGTACGGTATGAGCGCGGTAAAAATGACGGTTGGTCAGGCGGTAGTAAAGTTTTTGAACAATCAATATATTGAATTTGACGGTGAGATCACGCCGTTCGTGGACGGCATATTCACAATTTTCGGACATGGCATGGTCGTCGGGCTGGGCCAGGCGCTGGCTGAGGATCCCGGTCACCTCCGTGTTTACCAAGGGCGCAACGAACAAGGCATGGCGCACGCCGCGACCGCCTTTTCCAAGCAGCACAACCGCAGAAAGGTGATCGCCTGCTCGTCCTCGGTCGGCCCGGGCGCGCTGAACATGGTGACCGCCGCTGCGACGGCGACAGTCAACAATATTCCGCTGCTGTTGTTCCCGTCCGACACGTTCGCCACCCGCCAGCCGGATCCGGTTTTGCAGCAGATGGAGCAAAGCCACGACCTGTCCTTGACTTCAAATGACGCGTTTCGTCCTGTCGCCAAATACTGGGACCGTGTGACCCGTCCGGAACAGCTGATGAGCGCGCTGGTCAACGCTATGCGCGTGCTGACCGACGTGGCGAACACCGGCGCCGTCGTCATCGGTCTGCCGCAGGATGTGCAGGGCGAAAGTTATGAATACCCGGATTATTTTTTCCAAAAGCGTGTGCATCACATCCCGCGCCGTGTCGCGGATGAGTACGAACTCAATCAGGCTGTAGAGATGATCAAGGAAGCAAAACGTCCGCTGCTCATCGCCGGCGGTGGCGTGCGCTATTCCGAGGCGGGCGACACCCTGGTGGATTTTTGTGAGCGATTTGACATACCGTTCGCCGAGACGCAGGCGGGCAAGAGCGCCACGCCGGGCTCGTGTCCACTCAATGTGGGCGGCATGGGCATCACCGGCACCATGGCGGCCAACCGTCTGGTGGCCGAGTGTGACCTGGTCGTGGCGGTCGGCACGCGGCTGAATGACTTTGTGACCGGATCTAAATACATTATGTTCCGCAACAGAGAGATCAAGATATTGACCATCAACACCTCCGAATTTCACGCGGAGAAGCTGGACGCCGTCCGCTGTGTTGGAGACGCAAAGGTCACATTGCAGGCGATTCAAGATCGCCTGATCGCCGACAGCTATCAGGTCGAGGCGGGCTATCGCGCCCGAGTCGAGGAAGTTCAGGCTACCTGGCGGACCGAACGGGAAGCGGTGTTGAATGAAGTGTATACCGGCAAGGATTTCATCCCCTGTGTGCCCAGCTGGACGCAGGAGATCATCGATGACTTCATCCGTGACATCGGTGGAACCATCACCGAGTCCAACGGTGTCGGCATCCTCCGTGAGGTCATAGCCGACGACGCGATCGTGGTCGCCGCAGCCGGCTCGCTGCCCGCCGATCTGGAGAGGTTGTGGGTGACCGATGCGAAAGACAGCTACAACATGGAATATGGGTTCTCCTGTATGGGTTATGAGATCGCCGGCGCCTTGGGTTCCAAAATGGCGTGTCCGGACAAGGAGGTCTACGCGCTGGTCGGCGATGGTTCGTTCTTGATGTTGAACAGTGAGATTACCACCGCGATTCAGGAAGGTTTGAAAATAAATATTGTGGTGTTTGACAATGCTGCGTTTGGCTGCATCAACAACCTGCAGATGGGCAATGGTGTGGATTCGCTGGCCACCGAGTTCCGTTTCCGCAACGAGGAGACGGGCGAGCTGGATGGCTGCTATGTGCCGATCGACTTTGCCAAGGTCGGTGAGGGATACGGCATGAAAGGCTATGTCTGCAAGACGCCGGAGGAATTGAGAGCCGCGCTTGAGGACAGCAAGAAGCAGACGAAGTCATGCGTCATTGACGCCAAGGTCTTGCCCAAGACCATGGCGGAGGGGTATGAGAGCTGGTGGCATCTGGGCGTCGCCTCGACCTCGCGGTCTGCGGCGGTTCAAGAAGCGCGTCGGAGCATCGATGAGCATCTCAAAGACGCCAGAAAATATTAATTTACTCAAATATGGCTGAGCCATTTACCGCCTTTTCATAGTGAGACGGCCGATGTTGAAAGATGTCGGTCGTTTTGCTTTTGGGCGGGTATGTGGAGGTACGGTGGATTGTTATTGACATATGTCGAAAACCAGGTATAATAAAAGCATAAGAGACATATGTCGGAAATAATGGTGAAAAGGAGGTGAACACAATGATGAGACGAAATAAAATGAGAGCCACTATGGCGCAAGGTCAAGGTTTCGGACAAGGATTCGGACAAGGACGCGGTCAAGGTCGCGGACAAGGTCAAGGATTTGGTCAGGGTCAAGCTCAGGGGCGAGGCCAGGGTCGTGGACAAGGTCAAGGATTCGGTCAGGGTCAAGCTCAGGGGCGAGGTCAGGGTCGTGGACAAGGCTTGGGACGAGGACAATGTCCGGGTCGCGGGCGCGGTCAAGGTCGTGGCCAAGGTTTTGGAGCGGGAGGTGTCTGACGCTTCGTGCGAAAGGGTGTTGGATAATTGACGAACCTGCTGCGCGAAAATCATGAAGACAAAAAGCGTGTAATCGAGGTCAGCCTGAACCGTTGGGGTTCAACAGCAACCTGTATGATCATCCAAACGCAAACACCGAATGTAACCGGAGGAAGCTCTGGTTATTTTCATATTTAAAGGTGATACAATAGACTGCGAACAAAGAGTTACAGTGCATAGACGACAAACCGGGCCGCACAGCGTGCGCGAAAAAGGCGGAGTGAATTTATGATTGTCAAAACATTAGTTGAGAACACTGCGATATCGGATCAACTCGGAAGCGAGCATGGTCTTAGCTTATATATTGAGACGAAAAATCGTAAGGTCCTATTTGATCTGGGCGCGAGCGATCTTTTTTATGAGAACGCCAAACAGCTGGGTGTCGACCTCACCGATGTCGACTGCGTGGTGATCTCTCACGCGCACAACGACCACGGTGGCGGTTTGGCCAAGTTTTTGAAAATCAACACAAAAGCCGATGTGCTGGTCAGAAACATCGCCTTTCAACCTTACTACGCGATGCGAGCCAATGGCACGCTCGAAGAAATCGGGCTGGACAAGAGCTTGGCGGAAAACAGACAGATCGTGCTCACTCCGGAACGTTTTTTTATCGACAATAACATGCAATTGTTTTCCAACATCAGCACACCGTATCCTCTCCCGACCTCAAATCAAGGTCTGTCGGCCGAAGAGGATGGACAGGTGGTGCCGGATCCTTTCCGACACGAGCAAATTCTTGTGCTCGAAGAGGACGGCAAGACCTTGTTGCTCACCGGCTGCGCGCATAATGGCATTTTGAATATCGTGCGCCACTATTATCAGTTGTCGGGCAAATTCCCGGATGTTGTGATCGGCGGTTTTCATCTTTCCAGCCGCTCCCACGGCAATGAGACAGACGAGACGATCCGTTCCATCGGATCCGATCTTTTGAAAACCGGAGCGAAATACTATACCTGCCATTGCACAGGGCTTGAGCCCTACCGGCTGCTGAAAGAAATCATGGGCGATCGAATTGAGTATCTTGCCGGAGGTCGAACGCTGAGCTTTTAGCTGACTAATTAATTGAAAGCCGCCTGTCATCTAAAATGACGGCGGTTTTTTCGTGTGTCCGAACGGTGAAACAGAAGGTCGATTTTGTGCGACAAAAGCGACGAAGCGACAATTTTCACTCGATATTTGCGACAATCGCAAGAAACGGCATCCTTCAACGGGTTTATATTGTCTATTTCACCGATGGGGGCAATTTAAGACAAGTTAAAATATCCACCTTTCTTCATACTGAATATACTGGAGCGCTTCCAAAAAACGATTAATTTGGCTGAGGATACGTTAAGATCCGTGGACCGAACCACGGAAAGGTTTGAGGAGAGAAAATGAAAAAGAAGACAATTATGCGGACATTGGCAACAATGTTGTCATTTGTCATGGCCGCCGCGATTTTTACCGGCTGCGCGGGTGGAGGCAAGGAGCAACCCACCACACAAGAAGAGACGACGATGGCTGAAAGCGAAGACACTGAAAAGGCTGTTGACGAGACCACCAAAACGGCCGACGCAGGATCAGGTGAGGCCTCCACAGGTATCGTGGACGATTTGGGCGATGTGGAAGCCAAATCATCCTACAAAATCGGATTTACCATCACTGTGCGTGACCAATTTCTGTCCACTTTGGAATCGGCGGCCGACGCTGAAAGTAAAAATCTGGGGATCAGTTTGACGGTGGTTGATGCCAACAACAGCTCAAACACCCAACTGCAGAATGTTCAGACTTTTGTAGCCACCGGTATGGATGCGATATTGATCAACCTGGTCAACACCGACAACGCGCAAGAAATGATCGACGCCGCCGGTGATGTTCCGGTTGTGTTCGTCAACCGCATGCCGGACGCGCCGATGACTGCGGGAAAACAAACATATGTCGGTTCCAACGAAGAAGACGCAGGCCGTTTTCAGGGTGAGTTCCTCGCGGAGTATTTCAAGAAGGAAGGCAACACCAGCCCGGATATTGTGATTCTCACCGGTCAACCGGGTCTGCAGAACACAACGCTGAGAACAGAATCCGCTAAAAAGGCGCTTGAAGACAATGGTTTGACACCAAACTATGTTTACGAAGACACGGCGGAATGGGATCGCGCCAAAGCTCAAAACAAGATGCAGATCTTTATCGGCACAGGTCAAAACTTTGACGCGGTTGTCTGTAACAATGATGAGATGGCGCTGGGCGCGATCGAAGGCATAAGAAACTCAGGAATGGATCCGAAGGAGACTCCGATCGTCGGTATTGACGCGACTCAAGATGGTCTGGAAGGTATCGAGTCAGGGGAGATGGCGTTTACGGTCTTTCAGAATCCGGTTGGCCAGGGCGCGGGTGCGATTCGCGCAGCGACTGTGCTGGCGAACGGCGATCCGATCGATATTGATGTGCCCATCCCGTTTGAGCCGGTATCTGTGGATAACTACAAAGATTATTTGAATCCATAAGTATAAACGCCCAAATGGCAGCTAATTTGATTAGCGAACAAAAAGGAAGCCTCATAGCGAGGCTTCCTTTATTTATTGGAGTGCCAACTGAATCAGCAGACCGACCAGCAAGCTGGACCCGTTCAGTGTGAGGGACATGACAAAGGCGGTTCGCCGGCGTTGGTCCAACAAGACACGAAGTCCCAGGGTTTCGCCCGCCAGCACAAGCGACTCGCCGACAAGCAAAGCGGGCAGGCGGGTGACCGAGGTCGGCGCCAGCAACAGTAAACCAAGGTTCAATAGTGGGTTGGTGATCAAGTTCAGCGCGGCGACTGACAATAAGCGGGCGGATTTTGCTGATTCACGGGCGAACAAAAGAGAAAGTGGCAGTTCAACGAGCTGTGTCAACAGCAAAGGTAGAAGGATGAACCGCCACCCTAAACTATTTGTCATGGATTGTTTGTGTTGTGAGGATTGTCATCGCTCATGTTCGCTGTGTCCGAAGGCGCGGAGTGGCCGTCCGCCGGCGGATATCCACCCTGCGTCCACTGCTGTCCGGGGGCTCCGGGCCGCGGTGGCGTTTGCGGGGAAGGTGGTTGTTGAAACGCTTGATATTCTCCGGGACGCGGACCGGCGGGAGTGGGGGGAGTGGCGACGGTCGGTTGAGGCGCGTACCCCGGATAATCTCCCGGCATCCATTGTTGCTGCGCGCCCGGGGTTTGCGGCATGTACGGCGGCGGACTCATTCCGCCGGCGGACATCTGTCCCCTACGTAGACCCTCTAATTCATTTTTAACTTTTTTCAGCTTCAGCCCTAAAATGATTAGGACAACGATCAGCCCAATGATGATCACCGCGGTCGCGATGATGTAAATCAGACCGACGGTTTCGCTTGACGCCCCATTTCCCAGTACCGATTCGTACGGGTCCGGCCAGGGCGCCACGACATCCGCCAACAGATCAGGTAGAGTCAACATATTAAATTCCTCCATCTTCAAATTTTTTCTTTGACATACAATCCAAATGATCAACATACTCGTCCAAGTCAAAATTAGCATAGTGTTTCGCAAAAGTGTACCGCCGAATACGGCATGTCCTGAAATGGGTAAAACTTGTTGAATCACCAATAAAAAAGCCGCCGCGAACATCGGAAGTTTTTGCAGAGAATAGGCCAGCGCCGGTCGGTTTGGCATGACTCGATAATACTGAAAGGCAGCCCAGGCGGTCGGCACGCCAAGGGCGAAAGCCTGTAGGAATATGCCCCAGAGGGATTTGCCCGTTGGTATCAGCAAGGGCAGCGTCGAAAACGCAGCCAGCAACATAAACGGTGTTGCCGAAAGGCGGTATGTGATGAATCCGCCCACCAGGCGGCTTGCCGTCAACAGCGTCGCCAGGATAAAGATGAACATTGTGGGTAATGGTAAGACGGTGAAATCGGGTCGGACGGCCAGTGCGGCGGGAGAGGGGATGAACAAGGTTTGGACGAAGAAAAACAAAGTGGCGATAACAGCGAGCGAGCCGGGGACTTTGGCTGTCCGCGCCGAGTCAAGAGATTGCAGCGGGGGAAAGGGTGATGCCGTACCGGTTATGGGCATCTGAAAAGAACCGGCGATGTAAGGTGTGGATTCCAGGGCGACGCTGAAATAGGGATCCTGCGCCCGAATGGCCTCTCGCTTTAGCCACCGGAGGGCGATCAACGCCGCGAGCCACAAGGGAAACAGGAAATAGCGGGCGAAAGGAACGGTGCCGAGGGCGGTGCCGATCATCACGCCTGCCGCGCCGCCGGCCGCGTAGATACCGGTTCTGCTTTCGGATCCATTGGCGCGCGACAGACTGTCCCGACCTCCTTCGACATGAAAAGCGGAGTTGCCGCTGCCGATTAAAATGAGTGTCACGATATAAATCGGAAGACCGGAGGGGGACTGAGTGATCAGGCGTGGCAAAAAACCGAGTCCGATCAGCGACATGCCGATGAGCCCGGTGGGCAGTTTGGGAAATCGGTCGGCGAGCAATCCCCAGATGAACTGTAGTCCGAAGGCGAGTCCGTTGTAGATTACCAGAACCGGCAGCGCCCAAACAGAGTGCCCTTGTCCATTGATAAATGGCAGCAGTGAGCCAAACAGAAAAAAGAAGCATAGTGTGTCCGTCAACAGATGACAGATAGTGTACATCAGGAGCGAACGTCCGGCTGCAGGTGATTTGGGGCGCGGTGTGAGATTGTGTTGCATGGTTTGCCTCGCGATCGGGAATATTTGCGCGTGTGAACCTTTGATTAGATTATATACGGCATGGTGTGGCTTGGGGAGAGGGGATCTCCGTGGAAGGGTTTGAATTCGAACAAAAATGATCGCAAATCGATAATTTTCGGCATTTTAAATCATAAAAAGCGGCTCCTGTCAACAGGATATATCCGAATTTGCCGATTAGTGTCCCATAAACGGGTCAGAGCGATTTGGGCCTATTGAATCGTTGGTTTTAGACCTGTAAAATTGATTTTGAAGAACATTGAAAAACAAAAAAGAACCGACTCTGCGTTTCACAGAAGTCGGTTGAATTACCTCAACAGGTAGCCACAAGGGCGGAATCCTAAATAGTTGTTTGAACGTACACGTGTTGTTTCGAATGGTGGTCTCAACCACGGGTCAAGTATAACCGAAAAATCTTGGAGGCGTCAAGTATGGGCAATGATATCCGCATTAGCAAGCAATTGATGAGTCAAACGCAACCTTATTATCTTGGTTTGGACATTGGCACCGGCAGCATAGGATGGTCAGTGTCGGATAAAAACTATAAGATAATTAAAAAATCCGGAAAAGCCTTATGGGGAGTGAGATTATTTAGAGAAGCTAAGACGGCTGAAGAACGCAGAATATTCCGCACTGCAAGGCGGCGGAGAAAAAGAACAAAGGAACGAATTTCCATCCTGCAATCATTTTTTTCGGAAGCCATCTCAGCGGTTGATCCAGGATTTTTCAGCGGATGAAAGATAGCTTTTTCATTCAAACAGATAAAAAAGTTGAACAGAAATTTGCGTTGTTTAATGACCCCGACTTTACCGATATTCAATATCATGAACAGTTCCCAACAATTTATCATCTGAGATACGATTTAATCAATAAAAATGGACCATTCGATGTCCGTTTGGTTTATCTCGCCTGTCACCATATTATGAAACATCGTGGTCATTTTCTGTTTTCGGGAAATGAATTAAATGCCACATCCGAACTAAAAGGTTCGCTTTCAAATGTTCGTGACTATCTAGAAGAAAGAGACGTTGAGTTTTGGGATGAGTCTCAAGACTCGCAGATGGAGTCTGTGCTGCGGAATGAAAGCTTGACACGATCGGATAAAAACCGAAGTTTAGTCGCGCTTGTCGCCTCACCTTCAAGCGTGTACAAAGAGGTGTGTAGATTATTGGCCGGGCTATCTGTCGATCCGAGTAAAATATTTGAAAACGTAGAATCAGAAGATGGGAAAAGTGTCAAATGTGATTTTTCAAAAGATTATGATGAAAAGCGTGATGAGATTAGCAGCCTCATTGGAGATGGAATTGAACTGATCGATGAACTTCATTCGATCTATAACTGGTTTATTCTAGCAGGTATTTTGGGCGACGATATTTACTCCTCCTCGCCGAGTATCTCAAAAAGGCGCCTGAATATTCATGATGAGCATTCGCGTGACTTAAAGGCGTTGAAACAAGTGCTGAGACATATCGATGAATCGTATGACAATCACTTCTTTGACGACTGCTTCAAAATTAGCAAAAATAATAAAAATAATTATGTGGCTTTTACCGGGCACTTGAAACTTCGTTCGGGTGCGAATGCGATTGTCCTTTACCGCTGTGATCATGAGTTGTTCTTAAAATATCTCACAGGCATGCTGGAGCCACTGAAAGAGGATCCGCTCGTCAAACCAATCCTGGAAAAGATTGAGAAAAAACATTTTTTGCAAAAGATCACTTCATCCGGAAATGGTGTTGTTCCAAGGCAACTGCACTATATGGAATTAAAGCAAATCTTAGAGAAAGCTTCGTCATATTTGCCTTTCTTGAAAGATGATACGCAAAGCAAAATCTTGCAGACATTTAATTTTCGTGTCCCATATTATGTCGGTCCGTTTAATGATCAGGTGAGCTGGATTCAAAGGCGGTCGAACGAGCCCATTCGTCCATGGAATTTTAAGGAAATTGTGGATCTCGAGGCGACAGCGGAAGGTTTTATTAGAGAGTTGACAAACAAATGTACATACCTCTCCGATCAAGATGTCCTTCCAAAACAATCCTTATTATACAGTGAGTTTTTAGTCAGAAACGCGATCAACATGCTGACTGTTGACGGTCAGCGTTTGGATCAAGAATATCGTGACGGTCTATACGAGACCTTATTTGAAAATCGCACTAAATCAGGAAAAATCACGAAGAAGCGTGTCGCGTCCGCCTTGAAATGTCTAGGTCTGGACTGCGGACACGAGATGATTGGCGGTATGGATATTGAAATTCCGGCTCAGTTGAAGGCCCGTTTAGATTTTAAAAGAATAGTTGGCGATAAACTGTCCGATCAACAGATTGAATCGATCATACATCGGATTACTGTTTTCCCGGAGAATGATGGCGTTTTGACCAATTGGTTGATTAACCAATTTGGATCAATTCTAAATGAAGAAGAGCTGCAACAGATTAGAAAACTAAAGTACTCAGGCTGGGGGACGCTATCTCGAAAACTTTTGACCGGCGTTAAACACTTATGGGAGGACGGTGTTGAGCGTAGCATCATCGAAAGCATGCGCAGTCATCCTGTTGTTTTGATGGAACTATTAAGCAAAGAGTATACCTACGCGAAGCAGATTGATGAATTGAACCAATCATTGCTAGGAGATACCGAGTTTTTAACATACGACGATCTTGATGTATATCGATTGTCGCCGTCTGTAAAAAAGATGGTGTGGCAGACGCTCAAGATATGTCGTGAAGTTAGCAAAATTATGGGAGGAGCGCCGGGAAAAATTTTTGTTGAGGTGACCCGCCAGACTGAGACGAATAAAGTGCGCACGTCGTCTAGAAAGACACAGTTAAATAATTTATATAAGGAATGTCAGGATGATTGCGCTGATTTGATCAATCAGTTAAATCATCAAGAAGAGGACTCACTGAGGGGTAAAAAACTATACTTATACTACCTACAAAAAGGGCGGTGTATGTATTCGGGTGACATCATCGACTTAAACGACCTGTTGACCGACGCCAGTAAATACGACATCGATCACATTTATCCACGGTCCTATACAAAAGACGATAGTTTGAATAACACTGTTCTGGTCAAACAATCGCTTAATCGAGATAAGTCTGATACCTATCCGATTGATGTGAATATTAGGACAAAACAGCTGTCATTTTGGCAAACATTGCTGCGTCAAAAATTCATTTCGCTGGAAAAATTTAATCGCCTGAGCAGCCCCAATCAGTTGAGTCCGGAACAGATTGATAAGTTTATTGCGCGGCAATTGGTTGAAACCAGTCAATCCACAAAGGCCGTCGCGAGCATCTTATCGCAGATCGCCGTCAACTCGGATGTCGTATATGTAAAGGCGGGGCATGTCTCCGATTTTCGTTATCGGCATGGTACCAGAGATGACGCTGTGACCCAATTCTATTTTCCGAAAATTAGGGAGATTAATGATTTACATCATGCAAAAGATGCTTACTTGAACATTGTGGTTGGCAACTGCTATGACACCAAATTTACGAAACGTTTTTTCGCGAAAGACTGGAACAGACAATACAATCTGGTTAAATTTTTTGATCGCGAAATACGTGACGGGTCAGATTATTCATGGCTGCCGGGTCCACAAGGAACCATTCGGACAGTCGAACAAATGATGAGACGGAATAATGTACTCATCAGTTATGAGTCATATCGCCAAACAGATGGGTTTTACGATCAAATGTTGCAAGACAAGAGTAAGGGAAAAGGGCTTGGAAAGTCTCCTATTAAAACGAGCGACGAGAGATTTGCAAATACCTCACAATATGGTGCTTATAACAAAGTGACCGGTAGTTATTTTGCTTTGATAGAGCATGTCAAAAATAAAAAGGCACAGAAAATGCTGGTTTCGATTCCTCTATTATTGGCGGTGTGCAATCCCAATAACGAAGATTTGATTCAATATTGTCAAAATGAATTGGGATTGAAATCAGTTTCTGTTCTGGTTCCAGAGATCAAATATTGGAGTATTTTAGAGATTGATGGGGTTCGATATAGATTGTTGGCAAAGACATCGAACAACATTAAATGTGGCATCGATCAGCAACCATTTTACAGCCAAGAATATGAGGTGGAGATTAAAAAACTATCCAGATTTAACTCGGTTGACCAAAGTGAGCGTTTGGCGCGTTTAAGCGATATTCAGAGGGCAGAGTTGAATGATGACGCTAATGAAATATTTAAGCAGTTGGTGGAAAAATTTAGATCAAAGCCATTCAGTTATGTATCCTCATATGCAAATCAGGGCGAAAAATGTCACGATCTGATGCCCGAGTTTTATACTTTAACTATTGAAAATAAACTGAAACTAATCTTTAATTTACATCGCCTGCTAACAGGTGAAGGAGCCGTTGTTGATCTTTCTGATTTATATTCACTGGCTGGTAAGGCTGATAAAAAGCAAGGCGCTCAAAGTGGAATGGTGACAATAGCAATGAAATTAAATAATAGTAAGAAGTATTCGCTTATAGATAAATCGATCACCGGATTCTTTGAGATGAGACGGGAGATATAAAATGTCGTGGCGGACCGTTTGCATTACAAAACGTGCCAAACTTGAATACCGCATGGGTGCGATGGTTGTTCGGGGTGAAGACACCGTCCGTGTTCATCTATCCGAGATGGCGGTGTTGATTGTAGAGAGCACGGCGGTCTCGATCACGACCAGCCTGTTGCTTGAGCTGGCTAAGGCAAAAATTAAAGTGATCTTTTGTGATGATCAACATAATCCGTATGGTGAGCTGATCACCCATAGAGATTCACATAACAGTAGTGAAACCATTCGCAACCAGATCATATGGACGCCGGAGATCAAAGATTATGTATGGATGCTGATCATTCGGGAGAAAATTAAACTTCAAGCGCAACACCTCGAGATTGCAAATCGTGAAGAATGGGTGATCCTCGAGAGTTATTTACATCAAGTGTTGCCGGCTGACCCTTCCAACAGGGAGGGTCACGCTGCCAAAGTATATTTCAATGCATTATTTGGAAAAGATTTTTCTCGAGATAGAGATTGCACGATCAACGCGGGGCTGAATTATGGATATGGCCTGGTTTTATCGTCTGTTAATAAGGCGGTTACAGCCGCGGGGCGATTGACTCAAATTGGGATTTGGCATGATAACATGTATAACGCGTTTAACTTCTCATGTGATTTGATGGAACCGTTTCGGCCATTCGTCGATATTTATGTTAGAAAAGTGCTGAATAATCAAATGGATTTTAACGCTGAAGTCAAGCATCAAATGCTTCTGTTTTTAGAGACCAATGTACTATTTGAAGGGCAGAAACAAAAGGTGGGGAATGCGATCCGTATGTATGTAACCAGAGTTATACAGCTATTGGACGAAAACAAAAAAGACAAGTTACCGGACTTGGCATTATGTACAGATTTATGAGAGTGATTGTTTTCTTTGATTTGCCCGTGACAACTTCACGTGAAAGGCGTGAATATGCGAGGTTTCGTAAATACTTGATCACAAATGGTTTTCTTATGATGCAGGAATCGGTGTACAGCAAGATCGCTTTAACTTCCAGCAGTTTAACGCTCATTATCGAAAGGTTAAAGGCGAATAAGCCGGCAAAAGGATTAGTGCAGCTTCTGACCATTACAGAAAAACAATATGCGAGGATCGAAAGCATAGTCGGTGAATCGAAAACGGACTTAATTAATGATGATCAAAGGACTGTGATTTTATGAGACTTCAACATAATATGATTCGATTGCCGATCGTGAGAGAAGATGACTGTGTCTCCGTCCTTGTTGTTGAGCATGGCAAATTATTTCGTGAAATTCTAACTTCACTCGACTGTCAAGCCAATGGGCAAGAGGGTGAATTCGTTTTATCTGAGAAGGGTGGCCCTATTGATATTGCGAAACAAGTCTCCTTGTTACTCGAACCGATTCATTTTAATCTGAATAGTCGTCAGGCCGTTAACAGGCTTTATTCCTTTTTGGAAGAGAAGTCAGTTGAACAAGAATTGAATCACAAAATTGAATTGAAATTAGAGTTGATCCGGAATTTGTTAGGAGAGCTGATCTACGATGAAGGTATGATCTCTATGGCTTCAACTCAAGTTACGCTCCCGGATATGTTTAAGCTTTTTGGTGTTTGCTTTTCAATTGATGATGTAAACTCGTACGTTGAGCAGTTGCAAGAATATCTGCTATCTGTCACTAAATATATTGGTAAGAAGCTGTTTGTATTCGCACAATTGTTTTCCTTTTTGACAGACAAAGAATTTTTGAATTTATGTCTTTTGTTAAGCGTGAAGAGCTAAATGTATTGTTGATCGAACGTTGGTTGCCTGAAACGGTAAAGAACCCGTATGGACAAATCCTTATTGTGGATCAAGATTATTGTGAGATAGTAAGGTAAAATGAACCTTGACAATTTATTTTTACTTCTAGTGTTTGGCCACCATTGCGTCCTACCAAAACGTGAAACAACACCAAAATAATTGCACTGAAATGGTCGATTATTTTTGAATTTGAGGTTTGAGAACCGTGTTGTTTCGAATGGTGGTCAAACGTGTGAAAGTCGTTGCCATGTCAGACGACGGTTTGAGAACCGTGTTGTTTCGAATGGTGGTCAAACTAACCGCCTGCGCCAAAGGGATGATGAGGCGTTTGAGAACCGTGTTGTTTCGAATGGTGGTCAAACCGAGCGGCGCCTGCCCGTCAAGCACATCTTGTTTGAGAACCGTGTTGTTTCGAATGGTGGTCAAACTGTTACTTTAATTCCATATCCGTCATTCATGTTTGAGAACCGTGTTGTTTCGAATGGTGGTCAAACTGGAACGCCGACACGATGAAACAGGCAATGGTTTGAGAACCGTGTTGTTTCGAATGGTGGTCAAACTTCGCTAGATATGTCGAGGTTCATGCGATTGTTTGAGAACCGTGTTGTTTCGAATGGTGGTCAAACAACGTACTTCACGAGAATCTCCAGTGCGAAGTTTGAGAACCGTGTTGTTTCGAATGGTGGTCAAACGGATTGTGAGCGTGCCTTGACGCAAGGCGCGTTTGAGAACCGTGTTGTTTCGAATGGTGGTCAAACTGTCCGCTTCGTCTAAAAACTCGTTGCACTGTTTGGATAGCGTACATTTAAGTTTGCAACTTTAGAAGAAAGAGTCATAGGACTTCGTTACAATGATTGTTAAGGAAAAAACAAATCGGGGCTCTGTTAATTAAAGATGAGAGACAAGAGATCTGAAATGCAATTGGCGAACAAAGATTCAGAAGAAACTTAAGGATTCACCAGTTGAAAAGAAGATAGCACAAAGAAAGCATGTAAGGAAAGCGAAAGAATAAAATCCGGACATGCGAAAGAAATCTCGAAAGAGATTCAATTGAACTTTGAGAACTGAATATGCCTAAGCAATCAGAAGACAGGCTCTCCTTTGTTTTTCTTGGTACTGTGCCCCGGCAACCTGAGCTGGAGTCCAGTTGAAGAGAGATTGGTGCGGTCTGATGTAGTTGTAAAAGAAGATATAAAGCGCAATCAGGATGTTAGCAGACTCAAAAGAGTCAAAGCCTCTTTTAGCCTTATACCAAGCCTTAAACTGGCCATTAAACGCTTCCATGACATTGTTGGAAATATCATCAGAGAACGCTTCGACGAGCTGGTGCTCAACACAGGGAGCAAGGTGATCGAACGCTCTTTGGTAAGCGGGATATCTGTCTGTGAAACATGCTTTGTGGATTGCCAAACTGCTCCTGACAGCTGTGAATGAGAGAGTAGGCGGACGTAGTATCTCTGGTTGGTGACAGATGAAAGTCCAGAATCATCCTTGTTTCAGAATCCATGGCAAGCCAGAGATAATACCATTTGCCCTTGATCTTCACGTAGGTTTCGTCAAAATGCCATTCGTCAGAGTCAGCTAGGTTGATCTGCTTCTTGTAAGGTTCAGCTGCCGCTAGGAGAGCAGGCGCGAAGCGTTTACACCACTTAGAGATTGTGACATGAGACACCTCAATGTTGTGTGCGAGTCGAAGTGTTTCAGAAACCTTTCTCAAGGTGGAATTGCCAATAAAGTAATGGATGAGAGCCGTTAGAACAAGATGGAAAGGATGACGCATTCGTTCATTGTGAACTGCTCTAGCGGAATAACTTTAGACGAGCAGGATGGAATTTCAACCAGCTTTACAACAAAGAAAGAGTGGTAACACTTCTTGTCTCCACAACGAAAGTTGGAATACAGCTTGTAGTCATGGTGCAGGAAGCTAGCCCTACCACACTTAGGACAAGGAGGGTACTTTCTTTGAAAATCTTCCTTCTTATTCTTACTGGCAGGTGCCCATTGTCTCATGCAATTGCGACACTGGAACTTCTGATTACCTTTTTATCTTTACCGAAGTGGTAAAGGCTTTTAGAGAAACAGCGGGGACAAGTTAGATTAGATGGTATACTTTTCATGAGATCTGATTTGCTCCTTTCCTTAGGGAGGTACCTGTTTTGTGGTGAAACTATTGTACCAAAGGCATTTCAGATCTCTTTTTTTATTAAGTTAACAGAAGCCAAATCGGTGTAAGGAGAAATCACTATGACTCAAAATCAAGATACCACAAACCTAGAAGCAATGCTCTGGCAATTTATGGGAATGGACGATCCAATGCGCAGTATGTTGGAATGGCTTTGCAATCAATTGATGGAAGCGGAAGTGTCCCATCAAATTGGCGCAAAGAAACATGCTCAAAGCGAAGAACGTATTAGCAGCCGCAGCGGATATCGCGTACGCCGCTTCGATACGAGGATGGGCACCAGCTATCTAATGGTTCCAAAAGTGCGCAAAGGTGGTTACATTCCGTTTTTTGTGACGGAACGCAAACGCAGCGAGGTAGCGCTGATTCAAGTGGTCCAGGAAGCATATATTCAGGGCGTATCCACCCGAAAAATGGAAAGGCTGGCAGCAAGTCTAGGGATAGACAGCCTGTCCGGAAGCCAGGTCAGTCAGATGACGAAAGGGCTAAATGAGCAAGCAGAGGCTTTTCGCCATCGAGCGTTGACCATGGACTATCCGGTGATTTGGGTGGATGCTCTTTACGAGAAGGTTCGTTATGATCATCGAGTGGTCAGCATGGCGATTCAGATCGTCTGTGGTGTCGCAGAGGACGGTCATCGTGAGATCCTAGCGATTGAGCCGATGTTGGAAGAATCGGAAGAAAGCTACCGCTTACTTTTTCAAAGCTTGCGTGAACGAGGATTGAAAACGCCAAAACTAATTGTCTCGGATGCTCATAACGGCTTAACGGCCGCTATTCGAAAATGTTTTCCCGGCAGCAGCTGGCAACGTTGCAAAGTACATTTTATGCGTAATATCCTGGTACATGTTTCCAGAGCGGAAAAAGACCGCTTCGCCGCTCAGCTCAAACTCATCTGGCAGGCCAGTAGCATGGAAGAAGCTGTTGTGCTGGCACGCAGATTGGCTGAGTTATATGAGAAACGATTTCCAAAAGCAATTGAGATTTTGGAAGCAGGGCTGGAAGACAGTTTAACGTTTTATGCGTTCCCCACGCTGGACAGCAGAAAAATCAGTTCCAACAATATTATGGAACGGTTGAATCGAGAGATTCGGCGTAGGACAAAGGTAATTGGAATCTTCCCTAATCCTGAATCTTATGTTCGATTGATTTCGATCTACCTTCTGGAATACAGTGAGGACTGGTCCAGCTCTCGAGCCTATCTTAGTGCCAGATCATTGGAATCAATCGTGTTAGAAGCCGCATAAGCTGTAATGAAGTTCTATGAAGTTGCGAACTAAATTTGACACTAACCACTGTTTGAGAACCGTGTTGTTTCGAATGGTGGTCAAACCACTCGGCGGATCGGTCAAATCAGCTGTGTGTTTGAGAACCGTGTTGTTTCGAATGGTGGTCAAACGCGGGCGTGATGGATGCCACGCACGTGGGGGTTTGAGAACCGTGTTGTTTCGAATGGTGGTCAAACCCGTCGTCGACGCAGAAAATGGCGTGTGCGGTTTGAGAACCGTGTTGTTTCGAATGGTGGTCAAACATGGCTATGAAAATCACTGATGATATTCACGTTTGAGAACCGTGTTGTTTCGAATGGTGGTCAAACATGGAACAGCATCGGTCGGCTGGAACATGTGTTTGAGAACCGTGTTGTTTCGAATGGTGGTCAAACTTTAATCTGCACCGCATGATTTCACCTCCGGTTTGAGAACCGTGTTGTTTCGAATGGTGGTCAAACATCGCAGGCAAGCATTATAATAACGGGCTGGTTTGAGAACCGTGTTGTTTCGAATGGTGGTCAAACCTGCAGGATCGAAGTAGAAGTGAGCCGTGTGTTTGAGAACCGTGTTGTTTCGAATGGTGGTCAAACACTTCAGCCTGATGTCTTTGATCACGTCCAGTTTGAGAACCGTGTTGTTTCGAATGGTGGTCAAACTTTAGCAAACAAAACTTACGTGGATAGCCGGTTTGAGAACCGTGTTGTTTCGAATGGTGGTCAAACAACTATGCCAATATCATGGCAACAGCAGATGTTTGAGAACCGTGTTGTTTCGAATGGTGGTCAAACTGTCCGCTTCGTCTAAAAACTCGTTGCACTGTTTGAGAACCGTGTTGTTTCGAATGGTGGTCAAACCGAAAAGGTCCACCCTGTCCAGCCCCGCCTGTTTGAGAACCGTGTTGTTTCGAATGGTGGTCAAACCCCCGTATCCGTCTGTTTGCGCTCTCAATGGTTTGAGAACCGTGTTGTTTCGAATGGTGGTCAAACAAACGCAGGTGATTCGACCACCACCGTCAAGTTTGAGAACCGTGTTGTTTCGAATGGTGGTCAAACATGAAACAGCATCGGTCGGCTGGAACATGTGTTTGAGAACCGTGTTGTTTCGAATGGTGGTCAAACCCTCGCCCGCCTGAAAGGTTCCAGGCCCCTGTTTGAGAACCGTGTTGTTTCGAATGGTGGTCAAACTCTGTAAGTCTAGCCCACAGTTCTCCATTTGTTTGAGAACCGTGTTGTTTCGAATGGTGGTCAAACTCAAAGAGACCAACCCGCGAACATCTTTCAGTTTGAGAACCGTGTTGTTTCGAATGGTGGTCAAACGGCAGCACCACCAGAATCCTCAAGTGCTGTGTTTGAGAACCGTGTTGTTTCGAATGGTGGTCAAACGGGAGGAGAAAGAAAAATGAGAGACATGTAGTTTGAGAACCGTGTTGTTTCGAATGGTGGTCAAACTATCGCTCTCAACTTCATACGTTGACGGCTGTTTGAGAACCGTGTTGTTTCGAATGGTGGTCAAACCGATATGCAAGCGGGGCTTCATACGATCCGGTTTGAGAACCGTGTTGTTTCGAATGGTGGTCAAACATGGGGAGAAGGCGAAGGACTTGGCGGCTGGTTTGAGAACCGTGTTGTTTCGAATGGTGGTCAAACCACGATAAGCGTCCAACTGTCCCATGTTTGGTTTGAGAACCGTGTTGTTTCGAATGGTGGTCAAACCCCTTCTAAACAGCTCCTCGATTTCCTTCAGTTTGAGAACCGTGTTGTTTCGAATGGTGGTCAAACTGGGTCGGGCATTTCATCAGAAGGTTCGCTGTTTGAGAACCGTGTTGTTTCGAATGGTGGTCAAACGAAATTGCTCCAGTGGCGAAGCATATCTGGGTTTGAGAACCGTGTTGTTTCGAATGGTGGTCAAACCCAGCACTCGGCGGTTGCCCTCTGCCATGGGTTTGAGAACCGTGTTGTTTCGAATGGTGGTCAAACGATTTGTACACGGAGCTGTATTCGCTGGAAGTTTGAGAACCGTGTTGTTTCGAATGGTGGTCAAACTCAACATAGTCTCAATATATTGAACGGATGGTTTGAGAACCGTGTTGTTTCGAATGGTGGTCAAACTAAGGCTGGTTATAAGTGGCGATCAAGGGTGTTTGAGAACCGTGTTGTTTCGAATGGTGGTCAAACACCTTAACTTTCAGACGCTCGCCCAAAATGGTTTGAGAACCGTGTTGTTTCGAATGGTGGTCAAACGTAGGCGGATCACGAGAAAGCCTTTACTTCGTTTGAGAACCGTGTTGTTTCGAATGGTGGTCAAACCACCGTCTGCGATCTGCTCCAATGACATGTGTTTGAGAACCGTGTTGTTTCGAATGGTGGTCAAACCCCCTGCGCCCTCGGCGTAAGCACCCGCAGGTTTGAGAACCGTGTTGTTTCGAATGGTGGTCAAACCAGACTGGCGAGCGGTCTTATCGCGAGAACGTTTGAGAACCGTGTTGTTTCGAATGGTGGTCAAACTCGGCACGTGATATTTTCGGCTCTTGCTGGGTTTGAGAACCGTGTTGTTTCGAATGGTGGTCAAACTAACCAGCACTGAAGCAGCTTCTGCCTCGTGTTTGAGAACCGTGTTGTTTCGAATGGTGGTCAAACTCGGTGCGCACCGCTTATCGAGCTTCAACTGTTTGAGAACCGTGTTGTTTCGAATGGTGGTCAAACCTGAATAATTCAGTGATTCCAATTCTTGTAGTTTGAGAACCGTGTTGTTTCGAATGGTGGTCAAACCAATTTTGCGGTTGCATTTTCATGCTCCAGGTTTGAGAACCGTGTTGTTTCGAATGGTGGTCAAACTGCGCAAAACCACGCTAATTTTTGTGTCGTGTTTGAGAACCGTGTTGTTTCGAATGGTGGTCAAACGTTAAGAAAGGAGACTTGATTGCGTACTCCGTTTGAGAACCGTGTTGTTTCGAATGGTGGTCAAACCATGTCGTAACACCTTCACGCCTCAATATTGGTTTGAGAACCGTGTTGTTTCGAATGGTGGTCAAACCTGTGAAGTCAAATATCTCATATAGCCGTTGTTTGAGAACCGTGTTGTTTCGAATGGTGGTCAAACGCAGTTTGACCATGTGAGCGGTCATGTTAAGTTTGAGAACCGTGTTGTTTCGAATGGTGGTCAAACGCCTGAACCCGACTGTCCAGACCTGACATGGTTTGAGAACCGTGTTGTTTCGAATGGTGGTCAAACCGATATATACTTTTTTCGCTCCTGCAGGCAGTTTGAGAACCGTGTTGTTTCGAATGGTGGTCAAACTAACCAGCACTGAGGCAGCTTCTGCCTCGTGTTTGAGAACCGTGTTGTTTCGAATGGTGGTCAAACACCATCCAACCTCTGATGTGTTCATAGGCTGTTTGAGAACCGTGTTGTTTCGAATGGTGGTCAAACTTAACCGTTCCGCCGCTGATCGGGTTCGCTGGTTTGAGAACCGTGTTGTTTCGAATGGTGGTCAAACCAACGTCAGCAAGCGGTTTTTGTCCAGTTTGTTTGAGAACCGTGTTGTTTCGAATGGTGGTCAAACGCGGATATGATCACATTGTTGGCGGTTCGAGTTTGAGAACCGTGTTGTTTCGAATGGTGGTCAAACACGGGTCAAGAATCAATCACGGGAATTAAAGTTTGAGAACCGTGTTGTTTCGAATGGTGGTCAAACAAAAAGCCGCAGGAACGCCACTCACGGTGTGTTTGAGAACCGTGTTGTTTCGAATGGTGGTCAAACCCAGACCGCTAGGTTGGGCAGACGGCAGACGTTTGAGAACCGTGTTGTTTCGAATGGTGGTCAAACGGCAACCTCGGCAACCTAGGGCGCAAACACGTTTGAGAACCGTGTTGTTTCGAATGGTGGTCAAACTCGTGGTCCAGATGCCGGCGTCGCAAGGCGGTTTGAGAACCGTGTTGTTTCGAATGGTGGTCAAACTGCCGATTCTGCGTGTGAGCGTGCCACTGTGTTTGAGAACCGTGTTGTTTCGAATGGTGGTCAAACCTCTTAATCTGCTAGATATCAAAGCAATCTGTTTGAGAACCGTGTTGTTTCGAATGGTGGTCAAACCAGGTCTGAGTGCCCTGCCGACTTGCTGGAGTTTGAGAACCGTGTTGTTTCGAATGGTGGTCAAACCCAGGAACCCACTCTCGATCATGTCTGCAAGTTTGAGAACCGTGTTGTTTCGAATGGTGGTCAAACCTCTGAACAGAATCTTCTGTCCTGTCGGCTGTTTGAGAACCGTGTTGTTTCGAATGGTGGTCAAACCACCGTCTGCGATCTGCTCCAATGACATGTGTTTGAGAACCGTGTTGTTTCGAATGGTGGTCAAACTAATCCGCCATTTTCTATTATGACGGAAGTGTTTGAGAACCGTGTTGTTTCGAATGGTGGTCAAACTAACAGTTCCGCCGTTGATCGGATTTGCTGGTTTGAGAACCGTGTTGTTTCGAATGGTGGTCAAACCGCCTGTGGTCGCTGTTCCTGAATTGCCTGGTTTGAGAACCGTGTTGTTTCGAATGGTGGTCAAACCTCCTCAACAGTCATCTCGTCCGCACGATCGTTTGAGAACCGTGTTGTTTCGAATGGTGGTCAAACCAAGTCTTTGAGCTTTTCGTGCGCTCCCTCGTTTGAGAACCGTGTTGTTTCGAATGGTGGTCAAACAACGTCATTCAGCTGATGAAGGCGATCAGCGTTTGAGAACCGTGTTGTTTCGAATGGTGGTCAAACTCTCACTCAGCTGAACCGCTTGCGATCCTGGTTTGAGAACCGTGTTGTTTCGAATGGTGGTCAAACCCGTAACATTTAGCACGACCGCCCATTGAAGTTTGAGAACCGTGTTGTTTCGAATGGTGGTCAAACTCAGCGTTTCGATCACGTCAAAATCGAGGCGTTTGAGAACCGTGTTGTTTCGAATGGTGGTCAAACGCGGATATGATCACATTGTTGGCGGTTCGAGTTTGAGAACCGTGTTGTTTCGAATGGTGGTCAAACACGGGTCAAGAATCAATCACGGGAATTAAAGTTTGAGAACCGTGTTGTTTCGAATGGTGGTCAAACAAAAAGCCGCAGGAACGCCACTCACGGTGTGTTTGAGAACCGTGTTGTTTCGAATGGTGGTCAAACCCAGACCGCTAGGTTGGGCAGACGGCAGACGTTTGAGAACCGTGTTGTTTCGAATGGTGGTCAAACGTGGAGGGAAGAAGCAATCGAACCTACACCGTTTGAGAACCGTGTTGTTTCGAATGGTGGTCAAACACAAAAACTGTCTGAAGTGCGGAGCAATAAGTTTGAGAACCGTGTTGTTTCGAATGGTGGTCAAACTTCTCTCATCCCGTGCCATGGTCGCCACAGGTTTGAGAACCGTGTTGTTTCGAATGGTGGTCAAACTGTCTCCCCTTGTTTGAGTCGAAAAATTCTGTTTGAGAACCGTGTTGTTTCGAATGGTGGTCAAACTAAATGCATTGTTCACGCCGCTCAGCTTGAGTTTGAGAACCGTGTTGTTTCGAATGGTGGTCAAACATCCTCCGATTTTCCCATCGCTGACTGAGGGTTTGAGAACCGTGTTGTTTCGAATGGTGGTCAAACGATCAAATTCGCCCTGCCCAGTGGCAGACAGTTTGAGAACCGTGTTGTTTCGAATGGTGGTCAAACCACTTGCAGCCGCATCACCAGTGTTCTCTGGTTTGAGAACCGTGTTGTTTCGAATGGTGGTCAAACATCCTCCGATTTTCCCATCGCTGACTGAGGGTTTGAGAACCGTGTTGTTTCGAATGGTGGTCAAACGGTCTTTTTCCTCCTCGGCGTTCGGATAATGTTTGAGAACCGTGTTGTTTCGAATGGTGGTCAAACACGAAAAACAATAAAAACCTTTGTCTGAGTGTTTGAGAACCGTGTTGTTTCGAATGGTGGTCAAACTTGACACGCCCTTGCCGTCGCTGCCGCTCGGTTTGAGAATCGTGTTGTTTCGAATGGTGGTCAAACGAAGCTCCAGCCAGTCCTCGGCGCTCATCGGTTTGAGAACCGTGTTGTTCCGAATCCGCACCCCCCCGCCCGAACCCCCTCTACCATATCCGTCAAAAATATGTCAAACTTAAACCACTCCGGCGAACGCTTTGGATGACAACCATCCGGAGTGTTTCGTCCGGTTACATGGCATATAAGTTCAAATTCAGCCACCGAGGAGGCCATTGATGAAACTGTCCTACAACCAAGCCACCTGCATGAAACGATCCAACGTCGAAAATGACATTTTGCTGTGTGAAAAACATGGCTACGACCAGATCGAGTTGCGCCTGGACATGCTCCAAGGCTATCTACAGTCCAAATCACTCCGGGATCTAAGCTCGCTTTTTGACTCCCTGCGCATCAAACCATTCGCGCTCAATTCCATTGAGAATATCAACTTCAACACCGCCAAATCCTGGACGGAGCTGACCGACTTGTTCAAGTTCGCCTGCGAAGTCGCGCAGGCAATCCAAAACCCCTATATCGTGGTCGTCCCGACGGCAACCGAAGAGCGCTCCAAATACAACGAAAAAGACGTGTTCGACGATTCTGTTGAATCGCTTTCGAAGCTGCTGGAAATCGCCCGACCCTACGGTGTGAAGCTCTCGTTTGAGCCGATCGGAGACAGACGGTGGGTCTGAAACAGCATGAGACAGGCCTATGAGATCGTTCAATACATGGATGCGCCCGATCTTGGCCTGACCATCGACGCCTTCAATGTCTATCTGGCGGACAAATGCGCGGATCTCCAATATCTTCGCAACATCGATCTCGACAAGATCTTCATCTATCATATTGACGATTGCGAAGATCTGCCGCTAGGCATACTGGATCACTGTCACCGGCTGATGCCGGGAGACGGCATCATTCCATTGCGAACCTTCACAGATATATTAAAAGAAAAAGGCTATGCGGATGGCGCCAGCATCGAGCTGTTCAGACCCGAATATTGGGAACAAGAACCTGAATCGATCATCGAGCTGGGCGCGCGCAAAGCCAACCCCTTTTTGTGATCGATATTCTTTTCCACTCGAACCATCAGCGCTTGCTGAGTCAAACAGCAAACAGAAGAAAGGTAGTGAAATGGCTAAATACATATGCTCACTTTGTGGATTTATTTATGATGAGGCACCCGGAGGCGCCGCGGAGCAGGTGACCTCCGATACCCGTTGGGAGAGACTGCCGGACGACTGGACCTGCCCTTTGTGTGGAGCCTTGAAGTCGGACTTTGAAAAACAAGGCGAACCGGTCGCGGCGGTCGAACAGCGACCGATGTCCGCGGAGCCGTTGGCGCTGGACACCGCCTCGCTGACATCGCTGGAAATCAGCGCGCTATGCACGAATTTGGCGCGAGGCTGTGAAAAGCAATATCAAGCGGAAGCGAAAACGCTGTTCGACGAGCTGGCCGATTATTTCAAAGGGATATCCGAACCGGCGGCGGATCCGGACTACGATCAGTTGTCCACCCTCGTCGAAAACGATCTGGAAGTGAACTTTCCGGCCGCCGACGCGGCGGCGACCGCGGTCAACGATCGCGGGGCGCTCCGCGCTCTGGTCTGGAGTCAGAAAGTGACGCGTATCATCAAATCGGTATTGACTCGCTATCGCCAACAAGGTGAGTCGTTGGTCGAAAATTCCGAACTTCATCTGTGCACCGTCTGTGGTTTTATTTACCTTGGAGACCGATTGCCGGATGTCTGTCCGGTTTGCAAAGTGCCGAATTGGAAATTTGAAATGATTGCAGGGAGGTAAGCGGAAGATGTCAAAAAAATACGCGGTTCGAAATATTCGTCTATGTACAAAAGATTGCATCTGTCTATATGTCTGTCCGACCGGAGCCACCGATACCGAGAACAGCGTCATCGATGTGACAAAGTGTGTTGGTTGTGGAGACTGCGCCGACGCCTGTCCGTCAGGAGCGATCTCGATGGTTCCTCATGTATACCCTGCTCAACAAGTTAAAACAGCGCCGGTTGTCCACGCGCTCAGCGCTTTGATTCGTGGCAAATCGGAACAGGAAAATATCGCCGCCGGCCTGCCGGGAAAACTGGCGGTCGCGATCGAAAAAGCGAACCGGATCATGGCGGAGGACATCATTCGGGAAGCCGGCTATATGTTGCCGCAGAGTGATAATTCAAAAGCTTTTTTGCGGTCTCTGCAGGATCAGGAACTGCCGGAAGATTTTCCTGCACAGGCGGTTGAACGTCTTCTGGAAATCCTTGGAGATGAGAAATAACGGCTAAAATATGAATGCTGACCGGTGGTTCGCCGGCTGTCGATCGTCCGCGATCGATCCGGCGTTCGAACGAACCGAGAAGAAAAGAGGACAGATATGAACACCATCCTGCGCCCCTATCGCGCGGCCGATCTGACGAAGATGATCGATATTTGGAACGAAATTGTCGAGGAAGGGATCGCGTTTCCACAAGAAGAGATGTTGACGGTTGAGTCCGGCGAGGCGTTTTTCGCCTCTCAGACTCATTGCGGTGTGGCGGAAGATTCAAAGTCAGGGGATTTGTTGGGACTATATATCCTTCACCCCAATAATGTCGGGCGTTGCGGCCACATCAGCAACGCGAGCTATGCGGTCCGTTCGGAGTTGCGTGGCAGAGGGATTGGTGAGCTGCTGGTGCGAGACTGCCTGGAACAGGCCGCCGCTCATGGATTCACTATTTTACAGTTCAACGCGGTTGTGCGGACCAACGCGGCAGCCATCCATCTGTATGAAAAACTTGGTTTCAACGCGCTGGGCACCATACCCGGTGGTTTTTTACTAAAAGATGGAACATACGAGGATATCATTGTTTTCTTCCGTCAAACCGCCGACCGGCCTCACGCGGCCGCCCACGCCGGTGGCGCCCGTGACCCGTCGTAAGGAGAACGACATGATTTATGATATTTCCCGACCCATCCATGGCGACATGGCTGTGTTTAAGAACTTCAAATTTAAACGCCCAGAAAGCGAGATGAATTCGACCTTTGCGAAGAATGCGATCAACGAGTCGACCTGGACCATCAACCTTCATACCGGAACCCATGTGGACGCGCCCCGCCATATGATCGAAGACGGCGACAGCATCGATCAGGTTGACCTAGCGCTCTATGTAGGCAGGTGTAAGGTGTTTGACCTGACCCATGTCGAGGACGCGATTCACGCCGTCGATGTTCAGAACCTGGATATTAAGAACGGTGACATTGTGCTGTTTAAAACCACAAATTCCTTCGAGGAAGGATTCAATCCGGATTTCGTCTATCTGGCTGAGGACGCGGCTCGCCTGTTGGTGAAAGCCGGCGTGCGCACCATCGGCATTGACGCGATGAGCATTGAGCGCGATCAGCCGAATCATCGCACCCATGTCATCGTGCTGGGCGCGGGAGTGGGCATCCTGGAGGACATCCGTCTGGCCGAGGTGCCGGCGGGCGAGTATTTTCTGCACGCGCCTCCGCTTCACTTAGTGGGTGGAGACGGCTCACCGGTTCGCGCGTTGTTGTCCACTTTGTAGATCGTTTGACCAATCGCCCGAGAACTCAATCACCGGCGGATTCAATCGACCGGGCAGCTCAATTGACCGGGCGGCTCCATCGACCGGACCGCCCGCTTGTTCAGGCCGTTCAATGCGACAGGATCAGTGGCGAATCGCCTCGCGCGGTGACGATTTCATAGCCGATCGCGAGCATCTGTGCTTTTAAATCGCCCAGGGATTCGGCGGCCTCGGCTCCGGTGCAGAGTTTGTCATCATACAGCAAATATTTGGGCCTGACGTCCGCCGGCGACAGGTTGGGCATGATCACATTCGCGCCCGCCAAAACGCCCAGCTCTCTGCCACGCTCGTGAATCGTGCTCAGCGCGGTGGTGGCCGGCAGCAGGACTTGGGGCAGAACCAGTCTGGTGATGGCCAACATCCTCAATGTGTCATTTAAAGTGCCTGCCTGTCGATCGTGAAATGGGGTGTCTTTGTGAGGGATGAACGGCCCCAACCCGACCATGTGCGGCTGCAACTCGTGCATGAATTTCAGGTCGGCGATTAGGTGCTCCACTGTCTGATAGGGCGAGCCGACCATCAAGCCACAGCCCACCTGAAAGCCGATCTCCCGTAAATCATAGAGACATTGCCGGCGTTGCTCGGCGGTCAGTTCCGGCGGATGCAACCGTCCGTAGTGGGCGGGATCGGCGGTTTCGTGCCGCAACAAATAGCGGTCGGCTCCGGCGTCATAAAAACGTTGATAGGTGGCTTTGCTTTTCTCACCCAATGATAAGGTGATCGCACAGTCGGGGTAGCGACCGTGCACGGTCCGGATGATTTCGACCATTCGATCATCGGTGAAATAGGGATCTTCGCCACCTTGTAAAACAAAGGTGCGAAACCCCGACTCGTATCCATTTTCACAACAGGACAAGATGTCCGCCAACGAAAGGCGATAGCGATCAGCCTGGATGTTCGAGCGGCGAATGCCGCAATAATAGCAATCATTTTTGCAATAGTTTGAAATCTCGATCAGGCCGCGGATGTATATTTTGTTGCCGAATTGCCGATCGCAAACCGCACGCGCCCTGGCGGTCAAATATGCATCGACAGACTCGTCTTCGCAGGCCAACAGCACCCGAAAATCAGCATCGGGCAGTATCTGATTTTGTTCCAGCCGGTCGATTAATTCCAGGCAATGATTTGTCTGCTTCATGTCCTCCGCTCCTCCATGATTTGTCAGGCACTATCATACAACAAAAACCGCCGGTAGTAGGATGATTTATGACCCCCTGGTAGGCTTGTTCATCTTTTCTTCTTCGCTATGATCGAATAAGAGACGAATCGCGCCGCTTATAGATTAGCGTGTGGATCGAAAAATTCAGTGTTAGAGGATAGGAGATATAGATGGACGAAAAACAATTATGGAGACGCTGTGTTGATTTTCATGGTCATGAATGTGGCGGGCTGACCATAGGGTTCAAGGCAGCTTTGTTGGCGATCGATCTGCTGAAACTGGAATTTTCGGAAGATGAGAATGTGGTCTGTATCACCGAGAACGATGCCTGTGGTGTCGATGCCATACAAGTGATTTTGGGCTGTAGCGTCGGCAAAGGGAATCTGTTGTTTCATATGCGGGGGAAACAGGCATTCACCTTTATCAACCGCGCTTCGGGTGAATCGGTGCGGCTGGTGTTGAAACCCGGACCTGATGGTCTGTCGCGGGAGGAATCGTTCGTGCGTATGCAGGCGATGCGACCCGTTGATTTATTTGACCGCATGGAGGCCCGTGTTAAGATCCCGGAACAGGCGCGGATCTTTCAGTCGCGAAATTGCGCCGTGTGCGGCGAACGTACCGCAGAAAATATGATGCGGGTACAAAATGGTGAGCTCGTCTGTCTGGACTGCGCGACACATTATAACCGCTTCGAAGTTTGATTTTTATCGTTAGTGATCAAAAATGATAGGACGTCAATTGTAGGCCAAAGGGTTGGCAGGATTCTAAACGAGCAGAGAGATTTTTATGATTAAGATGAGCTTAAAGCACAAACCGATTGTCGCTGTTTTGCTGGCGGTGACGCTGGCTGTCACAATGCTGTTCACGGGTTGCCGAAACTCTAACCTGCAAGACACCGACAACTTGTCCTCTGCGGCAACCGACCGGGAGCGCGCCACGAGCGAAATCACAACTGACTCTTTGGCGCCCGGCGAACAAGGGCGGCAACCTTCGGACACCCGGGTGATCATCGACATGGGTGGACGCGAGGTGACTGTGCCGTCAGATGTCAAGACGGTGGTGCCGCTCGCCAACGCGTTGCGGATGATGTGCTATCTGGGTCTGCAAGGCAAGGTGGTGGGTGTGGAAGACCTGGAAAAGGAGCCTGCGGTTGGCCGCCCCTATAGCTGGGTATATCAAGATGAATTTCAGGATCTGCCCATAGTTGGGCAGGGAGGGGCCGGAGTGGGCACGCCGTTCGTCGAGGAGATCATCAAACTGAATCCGGATGTCATCATCGCCGGCTATCCGCTGGAAGGAGTGGAGAGTTTGGAGGCGAAAACCGGCATTCCGGTTGTGATGATCGAGACCGGCAATCTGTTTGCGGACGATTATGATGAGGCGTTGTCGCTGATCGGTGAAGTCTGCGGAGCAGGTGAGCGGGCTGAGTCGGTGGTCGGCTATATTCAAGAAATAGAGGAGGATTTGAACGCCCGCACCGCGGATCTGCCGGATGAGCGAAAGCCAACCGTCTACGCGGGTGCGATTTCGTTCAAGGGAGGCCATGGAATCGAAGGCACCTACAGCGATTTCCCTCCGTTTGTCGCTGTGCACGCGCGGGCGGTCCCCGATCTGCCTGAGGACCTTGCGACCGGTGTCATCATCGAAAAGGAACTGTTGCTGACGCTCGATCCGGAAATCATCTTTATGGATCCAAATAATATTGAGCTTGTCAAAGCGGATTATGAGCGGCAGCCGGAGTTTTATGAAGCGCTGTCGGCTGTGCGCGGAGGGCGTGTCTACGCGCTGCCCGGCTTCAACTGGTATTACACGAATGTTGAGTTGGCGCTGGCCGATTGTTATTATGCCGGTTCGATCATCTTCCCGGATCAGTTCGAGGATGTTGATCCGGAGAAAAAAGCAGAGGAAATATACGGTTTTTTGCTGGACGCACCGGAATTTTACGCGGATCAGGTCGCTGCGGGGATAGGCTTTGGCGCACTGACGGTGGGTGAGTGACGCGGTGACTGAACAGAACGGAGCGATTCGTTTGAGCGATCAGAAAAGGAAAAATCACAAGGGGCTGGTTGTCCCGATTTTGGTTATGCTGATTTTAGCGGCGGTGGTGGTCTCGCTGGGCACGGGATCCGCCGGGCTTTCATATAAAGATTTGCTGCGCACATTGATTGGTCGGGGCACGCGTCATTCAGAAATCATCGTCTACGGAAACCGGATGCCACGTGTGCTGACGGCTTTGTTGGCCGGCGCGGTGCTGGGCATGGGTGGAGCAGTGATGCAATCGGTGCTGCGCAACCCTTTGGCGAGCGCCTCAACCTTGGGCGTCTCGCAGGGCGCCTCGTTTGGCGCCACCATCGCGATCATCCTGTTGGGAGCGGGCACACAAAATCCGGGAGCCGGCGAGGCGGCGGTCTCATTTAACAACCTATACTTGGTGACTGTGTGCGCCTTTCTTGGTGGGGCGGTGTCCACTGTGGTCATCTTGCTGTTATCCCATATCAAAAAGCTGGGTTCGGCGTCGATCGTGCTGGTCGGCGTCGCGCTGAGCGCCCTGTTCTCGGGTGGCACGACCTTGATTCAATATTTCGCCGACGACGTGCAGGTGGCGGCGGTTGTTTTTTGGACGTTTGGTGATCTGGGGCGCACGAACTCAAGCGAAGTCGCGGTGCTTGCGCTAGTTTGCGCGCTCAGTTTTGTGTTTTTTATGTTGAACAGCTGGAATTACAACGCGTTGAACAGCGGAGTGCATACCGCGAGCAGTCTGGGTGTCAATGTCAATCTGTTAATATACAGCAGCATGCTTGTCGCCACATTGATCGCGTCGGTGGCGGTCGCCCTGATCGGCATCATCAGCTTTGTCGGTCTGATCGCCCCCCACATCATGCGCCGCTTTGTCGGCAACGATTACCGTTATTTGGTGCCGGCCTCGGCTCTTTCGGGTGGACTGTTGCTCTTGCTGGCCGATCTGTTGTGCCGGGTGGTCGTTTCACCGATTGTCTTGCCGATCGGAGCGGTGACCAGCTTTGTCGGAGGTCCGTTGTATTTGTGGTTGATTTTCCGTGCGAACCAATCCGTTTCATCATAGAGGATGTGGGAGGTAAGTCAGATGATCCATGTACGAGATATCAGTTACGCATATGGTTTGAAGAATGTGATCGATGAGATTTCATTTTCTTTGGGAAAAGGCGAGATGGTGGCGATCCTGGGCAACAACGGCGCGGGAAAAAGCACTTTGTTGAAATGCTTGGACGGCATTTATCGCGTAAAAAGTGGTTCAATCCTGTTGAACGGCGAGGATGTCTTGAGCATGAAACGGCGTTTTCGGGCGAAACGCGTCGCCTATGTCGCTCAGCAGTGCGATGTGGCCGATGTTACGGTGAGGGACATGGTTTTGTTGGGGCGAAAACCATATATAACCTGGGACGCGACCGGGCGAGACCACGAAATTGTGGATACAATAATCGCAAAGTTGAGCTTGGGGCCGTTGGCGGATCGCCAGACCTCGAAACTGAGCGGTGGCGAGCTGCAGAAGGTGATGTTGGCGCGTGCGCTTGCGCAGCAGCCGGAACTGTTGCTCCTTGACGAGCCGACCAGCAACCTTGATCCACGCAATCAGCATGAGGTGATGCGCCTGGTCAAAGACATCGCCGCAGAGCGGGGGATCGCGGTCGTTATTGTGCTGCATGACATCAATCTGGCGCTGCGCTACTGTGAATCTTTTTTGCTGTTGAAAGATCAGACGGTCTATTCCTTTGGCGGAGTGGACAGTGTCAACGAACAAAGTGTCCGCAAGGTGTTTGGTCTGCCGGCGGAGATCCGGGAATGGAACGGAACACGTGTCGTGATTCCCTACCCCGCCTAATCGGCAGGTCGCGGCGCCGGCCAAAAGGGCTGATTATTTGCGGTGGAACACTCAAAATGATAGCATGATCCATATTGCTGCCGGAAAGGGACCACCGATGACGAGATCTGAGGCGAACGATCCTAAACTCGAATTTAATCATGAGCATGAAGATGAGTCTTCGCGCTCACATCCACACACGCACGCGCATTCTCACACGCATCCACACACGGAGACCAAAGCTGTGCTCAACCGCCTGTCCAAGGCGGCCGGACATTTGGAATCGGTTCGCAAAATGGTGGAGAGCGGTCGAGACTGTAGTGATGTGCTGATCCAGCTATCCGCCGTAATTTCCGCGCTGAACAGCGCCGGCAAGGTGATTTTGAAAGATCATTTGGAGCATTGCATCGCCGAGGCGGTACAACAAAACGACCACGAGGCGATCGAGAAGTTGAATCGGGCGATCGATAGTTTCATTAAATAAGATCGGTCCATATGAGTTGAGATCTCATGTCGCCCAAGGGACCGGAAAGGATCCGCCATGACCGGACCGTATGCTCATTATTATTTTGGAGAACGGGTCCGCGAGACCCTGCCGTCGTGGTCACGTGAAATCGTCGACCGGGAGCCGATGGCCTTTCATATCGGGCTGCGAGGTCCGGATTTTTTCTTTTATGGCGAAGTCGCCGGTTTCAAACAATCACACGAATTAGTGCCGCCCCCGACAACACAAAACTTAACCCCCCGGAATTGACCACGGTCGAGCGCGGAGCGACCTGTGTCGCGGAAAGGGAATGAATATGAATACGAAGACGACGTCGTCGATGGACGACACCATCGCCGGAGAACTTGCCACCACAGGCAAACGATTCACCCGAACGGAGCGAAGCTGGATTCTCTACGATGTGGGCAACTCCGCCTTCGTTTTGTTGATCACCTCGATCTTGCCGATCTACTTCAACAACCTGGCTAAACAAGCCGGTCTCGCGCCCAGCACCTATCTTGCGTACTGGAGTTATGGAACCAGCGTGTGCACGGCGATTGTCGCGCTGATGGGACCAATATTGGGCTCGATCGCTGATCAGTCGGGAGGGAAAAAACGCATTTTCCTATCCTCTGTGATCTTTGGCCTGCTCTGTATGCTGGGCATGATCATACCGACCGGTTGGCTGAGTTTTTTAATCGTCTTCATGCTGGCGAAAATCGGCTTCCAGGCGAGTTTGATTTTTTATGACGCGATGTTGACCGACATCACCGTGTCTGACAGGATGGATCGTGTCTCCACCTCGGGATACGCTTTTGGCTATATCGGCAGTTGCGTTCCGTTTGTTTTGAGCCTGGGCGTGGTGTTGGGCACCGACCTGCTCGGCATATCCGCCAAACAGGGCATCAACCTGGCGATCATAATCAACGCCATTTGGTGGGCGGCATTCACCATACCTTTGCTGCGCCGCTATAAACAGATCCATTATGTGGAGCGGACTGGCGATGGGGCAGCGGAGGTTTTCCGCCGTTTGGGTCATACGCTGAAGGAGCTGGTACGGCACAAAGCCGCCTTTTATTTTCTGATCGCCTTCGTACTATATATTGACGGTGTCTACACCATCATCGATCTTGCCGCCTCTTATGGTGAATCCATCGGGATTGAGGCGCAAGAACTGCTGATCGCATTGTTGCTTACCCAAGTCATCGCCTTTCCGGCGACGTTGGTGTTTGGCAAACTCAGCAAGCGGTTCAAGAACACAACGTTGATCCAAGTTTCAATTGTGGGCTATGCGCTGATCGCGCTGTTCGCTATCCAGCTGGACCGAGCTTGGGAGTTTTATTTTCTGGCGCTTTGCGTCGGCCTTTTTCAAGGCGGAATCCAGGCGCTGTCGCGCTCGTACTTTGGGCAAATCATACCACCGGAAAGAAGCGGCGAGTATTTCAGCCTATATGACATCTGCGGCAAAGGCGCGTCCATTATCGGTACCGCCATTGTCGGTGTCATCTCACAGGTGACCGGTCGGCAGAATGTCGCGATTTCGACGCTGGTGGTATTGTTTGTCGCAGGATTGATTGTCCTTCGCATGGCGATTCGTCAGGGTGGCGCCGCGGGCAGATCGTTTCAATAAGGAAACGGACATCTCAGCCGCGTGGTCGCGGATGAGATGTCCGTCTGTTTTTATATACCGGGCCATGTGGCCGATCGCCTATGACTTATCCCTTGTGATCAAAGCTCATTGTATTCGCGCATGATCTTGCCGGATGTGTTGCGTGGGAATGGCTCGTCACGGATCACAACGCCGGTGACCTTCATGTAGAGGGGGAACGTTTGGTTGGCCTGATCGACCGCCTCCCTGATCGCCTTGGGAATGTCTTTGATACGCTTTTTCTCTGCGTATTCAAGATTTGGATAGATCTCCGCGGTGATGACTCCCTGTTTGCTGTAGGCGACGACTTCCTTGACGATGTCGAAGGATTCGATCGCGTTCTCGATGGATTCGGGAGAGATGTTCTCACCGCTGCCGGTGATGATCAGATTTTTCTTGCGCCCGGTGATGAAGAGGAAGTTGTCCTCGTCCACATATCCCAGATCCCCGGTGCGCAACCAACCGCCGTCGATCAGCGTCTCGGCGGTGTTCTCGGGATCCTCGTAGTAGCCCAGCATGACGCTGTCGCTTTTGGCTTGGATCTCGTCGTCCAAGATGCGCACTTCGCAGCCCCCCACGATTTGGCCGATCGAGCCTTTTTTGCTATGGCCGGGGTAGCAGTTCGAGATGCGTGGCGAGCACTCGGTCATACCGTAACCTTGATATAGATCGATGCCGTAATCGGCGAATTTATCAACCAGATCCGGATTGAGATAGGCGCCACCGCTATAAATGGTGGTCAGGTTCCCACCCAGTCCGGCGGAGGCGATCAGCTTCTTCGGCAATAGTTTCTTTGGACCGGTGCGCGCCGCCTCCAGCTTGTTGTAGATGGCTTCGATGATCATCGGCACAAGCAGGATTGTGTCCGGCTTGAAGAGCGCCAGATTTTTTGATATGCGCATGATGGAGTCGTTGACGCAGATGGTCAGTCCGTAGAAGATACCGAGCAGTATGTCACAGGTGAAGCAGTAGACATGATGCACCGGCAGCACGCTGAGCACGACTTTCAGCCCCTCCGAACGGATGTCGACGCAGGTTGTGTTGTCGATCAGGTTGCGATGGCAGAGCATCACTCCTTTTGGTTTGCCGGTGGTGCCGGAAGTGTACAAAATGGTGCACATTTTCTCGCGATCGATGACCGTGTCATTCGGGCCTTGATTCGCGTCCAGTTGTTTGCGCAGACTCAGCGCCTTGTCGGTGTCCGAGTCGGAGCGCATGAGCAGAAAAACCTCGACCGCCGGACATTGGGCGCGGACTTGTTCGGCCACGGACTCGCAGGTGTGGTCGTATACATAGACTGTGCAGTGGGCGCGGTTGATCAACTCACAGATGTCATCGGCGGTGGACATGTTGTTCATCGGCACGATCACGCTGTTGCTGTTGACGGTGCCAAGGTAGGTGACGACCCACTCATAGCCGGTCGGCCCCTGGACGGCTATGTGCTGTCCCGCTCGCCCCATGCCTTCCAGCATGTTGCCAAATGCCTCGGTATCTTTTTTCAGATCGTTAAAACTCTTGGACTCGATATCTTTTTTGCCGACCTTGTAGCGGTAGGCGCTGTGCTCTCCATAGGTCTCGGCCGCGTAATCGACCAGGGCCTTCAGATCCTTTTCGCGCATTCGCATGTCAATTGCGCTGCGGTTGTCCGTCTTCATAGTCTCAGTGTCCTCCTGATGTGCCGGCCGCGGCCGCGCCTTTGATCGCGGCGCGACGCGGACCTTTGTGTGGGATCGGCCGTTGAGCAAGGTCGCTATTCGAACGACCATTCAAATTGAGTTGTGGTCAGCCGGATGACGCGGTTGTCGTCAGCTTGATCCGTTTGTTTCGGATGGCAGAGGCTGATGACAAATTGTCCGCGTTCATCGGACAGGATGTATTGTGTGAAAGAAAATTGACGTTCAACGGTCGCGAAGACCTTGGTGTCCGTCAGTTCGAAACTCGTCTCTCTTATCTTATAGCCCAGCCCAACGCCCAATGCCTTTCCATAGCATTCCTTCAGAGTCCAGATCCGCCAGAAAAGCAAGTCTCGTCGGTGTGCGGCTGTCTGTGACAGTTGCTCCCTTTCATTCGGACTGAAAAAGCGGGTGGCCGTCCGGGCGTTAAAAGGGCGAACCTGTTCGATGTCGATGCCGACGCCGATAGGCTCAGGCGTCGGCGCTGACCAGACCACCGAAATAATCCAAAGCGTCCTGCAAGGTCACGATGTTCATGACTTCGCGCTCTTCGACTTCAACATCCAGCTCTTCCTCAAGATCGCCGATGACGCTCATGAAGTCGTATGAATTCAGTTTTAAGTCCTCCTGCAGTTTGATGTTCGGCGTGATCTCCAAGCCTTCCAGATCGACGTAGGATTCAATGATCTCCTGCATGATTTTCAAAATTTCCTCATTCTTCATAATATTTCCCCTTTAATTGTGATACAAAATTAAGCCAGTGGATCGGCGGACGCCGGATACGAAAGTTGTCCCATCAATGACGCCAAGGTCTGCTTGTCGTCGTCGCAGATGGCCATTGCCAGATCTTCGATGCCCCGGTGCATCGATTGAATGAACGCCCGGCTATACTCCTCGGTTTTATAGTCGGTGCTCATAATCAGCACATGGTTCTCGTCTTCGTTGATAATCAGCTGGCAAGAGTTATTTGAATAAGACGTGAAAGAGCCCTTGATCTCACAGCCGGGCACATTCATTGAGACCGGCGCGGTCTGTTTGTCGAGATAGTTGACCGTGTAGCAATTGACGTTGTAGCGGAACAGGCCGGTGTAGCCCATTTGGTCCAAATCAAGGTCATCTTTCATGCGATTGTATGGATATTTTTGGTGAAACAAATCCACCATCAAATCCTCGTCCATTTTGCGCAGCTGCTCGGCGGCGCTCAACCGTGGGTTGACTCTGACGCGAGAGACGATCGTGCTGATGTACTGCCCGATTGTGCTCTTGTCATCCTTGGTCGGGCGGTTGAAGATGATTGTGCCGATCAGCGCACGCAGACCTCCGATCCGACCGGCGTGGTAGATCGCCATCGCGGCGATGAAAAAGCCATTCAGACTCAATTTATTTTCGTGCAGATAGCGAAGCAGACGCTCGGACTTATCCTCGTCAAAGCGCTGGACCTCACGGCGGATTTTCATGAATCCGGGATGATTGTACAGGTAGTGAGGATCGACTTTGTTCAGATCGTAAAACTGCTCCAGCCAATATTCTTTGTCCCGTCTGCATTTGTTGCTGCTCAGATAACGCTGTTCTCTCAACACATAGTCGATGAAGCTCGGCATTAGCTCAGCGCTCAACTCACCACCGCCGGCGAGGGTTTGATAGCAATCGAGCAACGAGTGCAGCAGCAGGCTGATGGAGTAGCCATCGCTGATGATGTGATGAAACTTCGCCAGCACGCCGGTATGATCGTCATCTATGCGAACATAGTAGAACTCATACATCGGCTGTTCGATTAAATTGAACGTCTGTTGAAAGACGGCGTCAAACCAGTGATCAAACGCTTCCCGCGGGTTGGTCGCCGCGCTGAAATCCATCAGCGGAAGACGCATGGGCTGATAGGGCGTGACGAATTGCATCGGCGTCAGCTTTGGCTCATCTGAAGGAGCGGACAAATCGTCATCCGCAAAACCTTCGTCGGGTCGCAGGGTAAACTGCAATCTAAGTCCTTCGTTCACTTGAATCATGTGATTGAGCGCGGTCTGCAAAAGGTTGTAGTCCACGGTGAACGGAAAGATGACCGCGGCGCCGATATTTTTGTTGGGGTAAAGCTGTGGATTGGTGTCGTGATCCCATTCGCGCACTTGTGCCTGGGCGAGTGGAAATAGCTCATGAGGGTAGTCGGACGGTTGTGACATAGTATCCTCCGTCTTGTCCTTTATGGTGTCATTTCAAAACAAGTGTTACCAACATTATACTCAGTGATTTCCGTCAACCACAAGCAGAAAGCGATACAATTTAAAACTTAAGTGCGACCGCTTTTATAGGATTATGCACAATTATTTTGGTCTGCGGTATGATAGATCAACGGAAAGGAGTGACTTCGTGCGTTTGAGAAAAAAACGGTGGGCGGTTCCGGAGATGGAACGCTCTCCATATGTGATTTTTGATGCCCGGGCTCATCGCGGCGCTTGGCGGGAGCTGTTCGAGAGGGATTGCCCGATTCATTTGGAATTGGGCTGCGGACGGATGAAGTATCTTCTGGAGATGGCCGCCCGTCATCCCGATATTAATTTTATCGGTGTGGACCTTGTGCCGGAGGCGCTGGTGCGCGGTGTGCGTAAATTGAATGAAAGCGGACTGACCAATGTAAGGGTGGTGGTCGCAGATATCCGTGACATCGGGGAGGTCTTCGGCGCCGAAGACCGGATCGATCAGATCCATATTTACTTTTGCAACCCGTGGCCCAAGCCGCGGCATCAAAAAAGGCGGCTCACACACCCGCGTCAATTGTTGCAGTATCGTGAATTTTTATGTGATGGGGCGCAGATTCGGATGAAAACAGACGATCGCGACTTATATATGGATTCTTTGGATTATTTCGCCGCGAGCGGTTTTGAAATCATCTCTAAGACGGATGATCTCGCGTTGGCGGATGATCCGGATGGAATCATTAGTGACTATGAGGCTAAATGGAGAAATCAGGGGATGCCGATCAAGATGATCCGCGCGTCCAAGCTTCCCGATGAACAGGTTCCGTGGCGTGGCTTCGCGGTGCCGGTGGAAAGTGTTGATGAGAAAGGTGGGACGGAGCGCGATGGGGATGAGTCGATTTGATGAAATCGTGGACCGCGTGGGCACGGGCAGTTTGAAGTACGATTTTAAAGAGGAGTTTGGCTATCCGGCGGATGTTTTGCCGATGTGGGTCGCCGACATGGACTTTCAGACCTGTCCTGAGGTACTTGCCGCACTTGATGAGCGGGTGCGCCACGGAATCTTTGGCTACACCTTGCCCGACCGTGACTACGTGGATGTGCTGAACGGCTGGTTTGAGCCTCGGTTTCAATACCATGTGCGGGAGGACCGGATCGTCAAGGTGCCGGGCGCGGTCTTTGGGGTTGCTCAGGTTATCCAGGCGCTGACGCGGCCCGGCGATGGCGTGTTGATCCAAGAGCCGGTTTACTATCCGTTTCGCAATATGATCGAGGCCAACGGCAGAAAACTGTTGGTCAATGAGCTGATCGAGACCGATGGTCATTACGAGATGGATTATGAAGACCTCGAAAGACAGCTCGCGTCAAACGATGTAAGACTGGTGATCCTTTGTTCGCCGCACAATCCGGTCGGCAGAGTATGGACCGAAGCTGAGCTGCGGCGGTTCGGTGAACTGGCCGTCCGCTATGGCGTTCCTGTCGTCTCAGACGAAATCCACATGGATTTCGTCTTTGGCGCGCGCCGCCACCACATGTTTGCCTCGCTCGATCCGGCGTTCGAGGACATCACGATCACCTGTACCTCTCCATCCAAAACGTTCAACCTGGCCGGGCTGCAACTGTCGAACCTCTTCATTTCCAATTCTGAGCTGCGTCGCGCGGTCAAGCGCAATCTATACCGGACCGGATATGATGAACCCAATGTCTTTGGACTGACCGCCTGTGTCGCTGCCTATCGCCACGGAGCGGACTGGTTGGCGGATCTGCTTGCTTACGTGCATGACAACTACCGGTTGTTGGTCGATTTCATTCAACATGAAAACTTGCCAATGCGCGCTGTCGAGCTTCAAGGCACCTACCTCGCCTGGGTCGACATGAGACCGGCCGGCCTGACCGCGCAAGAACTGGAACAAACCATTGTGCGCGACGCGAAACTGTGGCTGGACGGTGGCGAGATGTTCGGGCCATCCGGCGCGGGTTTCCAGCGGTTTAACCTGGCCTGCCCGAAGTCCACGTTGCGCCGGGCGCTCGATGGATTGAAAAACGCATTTATGCAAGACTGACGAGGACTCGATTGTATACAATTAAAATATTTGTATACAATAAGCAGTTAGATCTGTATAATTAGTATGAAGATAGTACGAAAACGCTTGCCGGCGGATCGGTAGGTGGATTTTCATTACAAAACTAAGGAGAAAATGCATGAAATCGTTCAGAATTGTACCGACCATCGAATTTTATGACACGTTCGCGGAATTCGCGTCACTTGTGAATTTGACCGATCGCGATCTGATTTTCACGAATGAATACATCTTTGATCCGGTGATAAAAAATTGCGATCTTGGCTGCCAGACCCTTTTTCAGGAGAAATTTGGCGCGGGTGAGCCCACCGACGCCATGCTGGACGCGATTTTGGCGGAACTGGGCAAGCTGGACTTCGATCGCCTGATCGCGGTCGGCGGGGGCACGATCATCGACATCGCCAAAGCGCTGGTCGTGGCCAACCCGGGCGATGACAGCGATGCGCTGTACGAACGGATGGCCGACCTCGAGAAGACTCATCCGCTTTTCATCGTCCCGACCACCTGCGGGACCGGTTCGGAGGTTACCAATATTGCGATCTTCAGCCGGTTGAGGCTCGGCATCAAACTGGCGATCCTTCATGAAAACATGTATGCCGACAAAGCGGTGTTGATCAGCGAGATGTTGATGACTTTGCCTTACCCGGTGTTCGCGACAAGCTCGATTGACGCGCTGGTCCACGCCATTGAATCTTATTTGAGCCCCAAAGCCTCTCCATTGTCCGAGATGTTCTCGGTCAAGGCGATCGGTATGCTGGTGAGCGGTTGGAAAGCCGCCGTCGCCGCCGGTGGAGGAGATGCCTGGAAAGACAACGCTGCTGAATATCTTTGGGCATCCGCCTACGCGGGCATCGCGTTTGGCAACGCGGGCTGCGCGGCCGTCCACGCCTTGAGCTATCCCTTGGGCACACAGTATAAGGTGCCGCACGGCCAGGCGAATCAATTGATGTTCGCCGATGTCATGCGCAAATATAAAGAGAAGCAGGCGGTCGGCAAACTTCAGGATCTGGAAAAACTGTTGGCGGCGGACCTGGATTGTCTCCCGGAAGAGGCGCTGGACGCGTTGTACGCGTTGATGGACGAGGTGCTGTTACGTAAACCGCTACATGAATTCGGCGTCAAGGAAGAGGAGTTGGCGGACTTCGCGCGGTCGGTCATGGACAGCCAGCAACGACTGCTGGTCAACAACTATTGTGAGCTGACCGTCGAGGACATGCTGGCGATTTATCAGCAGGTGTACGCGTAGGCGTCGGACAGCCGGGCTCCGGACGGTCAAGGGACGAACGACCATGAGCCGGGGCGGCGCGGGCGCTGACCACCGGGACTCGGACGGTTTGACCACGCCCTGCCATTTCGGTTTAATGCCGGACAATCCGTGTTGGAAGGGTTTTCCGTCGTGGATTTGTGTTGAAATACCTGTGCGCGAAAAAGGCGTGATCTAATACTTATTTCGAGATAAAATACGGGATAGAATAATGAGATCAAGGAGGTAAGAGTTGGTGAAGTGCATTCTGGAAATGAAGCATATTTATAAATCGTTTCCCGGTGTCAAAGTGCTTCAGGATGTTGATTTGCGGCTCAACACAGGAGAGGTCCATGCCTTGATGGGAGAAAATGGCGCTGGCAAATCGACGCTGATGAAAATTTTGATGGGGATATACAGCGCGGATCAGGGCGAGATCCTGTTGAATGGAGAACCTGTGTCGTTCAAAAATCCGCGTGAGGCGCTGGACCATGGAGTGTCGATGATCCACCAGGAAATGAATCCGATCCTCGATATGAAGGTATACGAGAATGTCTTTGTCGGCAGAGAGATTCATAACACGTTGGGTCTGGTCGACAAGAAACAGATGGCCCGGCGGACACAGACTATTTTTGATGAGATTGGAATTCATATTGACCCAACCATGGATATGCGTGAGCTGAGTGTCGCGCAAAGTCAGTTGGTGGAGATCGTCAAGGCGATCTCGGTGGGCGCGAAAATCGTGATCATGGACGAGCCGACTTCGGCGATCACCGAAGCGGAGGTGGAGACGTTGTTTCGTCAGATTCGGCGTCTGAAAAGTCAGGGTGTCGCGATTTTATACATCTCGCATAAAATGGATGAAATCTTTGAAATCTGTGACCGTATCACGGTGTTGCGGGACGGTCTGATGATTGGCAGCGACCTGGCGAAAAACCTGGACGAGGAGCGGCTGATTAAAATGATGGTCGGTCGCGAAATTTCTGACGTCTATCCAAAGGCGGACGCCGAAATCGGCGATGTGAAATTGCAGGTGCGCGATTTGAGCTGGTCCGATCGGGTTAAAAATGTTAGTTTCCAGCTGCGCAAGGGTGAGATACTGGGCTTTGCCGGGCTGGTCGGCGCCGGCCGCAGTGAGGTGGTCGAATCTCTTTTCGGAATGAAAAAACATGTTCGTGGAGAGGTGTTGATCGACGGCCGCCCGCATGTCATCCGGGGTGAAAAGAATTCGATTAATAGCAAGATGGCGCTGATAACCGAGGATCGTAAATTTACCGGACTCAATCTGGTGGGCACGGTCAAAGAAAACATCACCGTGGTCGGACTGGACATGCTGTTCAAAAATGGTATTTTATCCAAAAAGGTTGAAAGTGAAGTCTCGGATCGGTTCATCGATGAGCTGAACATCAGAACGCCTTCGCGCAACCAACAGGTGGCGAATCTTTCGGGCGGCAACCAGCAGAAGGTTGTCATCGCGAAATGGCTGCTCACAGAGCCGGACATCATTATCATGGACGAGCCGACACGGGGAATTGATGTCGGTGCCAAGCGGGACATCTATCTGCTGATCGGTGAGCTTGTACGGGCGGGAAAAGCTGTGATTATCATTTCGTCGGAGATCGTGGAGTTGATGGGACTTTGTGACCGGATCCTGGTTTTATCGGGAGGACGGATAACCGGCGAGTTGAAACGTGAAGAATTCGATCAGGAATTGATCATGCAATACGCATCGGGACTGGGGGGTAATGAATGAGCCAAAAAGAGATGAAGACAAAACGGGAAAATGATTTGCCCGCGACGAAAAAAAGCAGGATCAACATCAAGGATTTTGGCATTTTAATTGTCTTCGTGGTGTTGGTCACCGTGCTTTCGCTGGTATCCAAAAACCATGCCTTCGCCAGCATAGGCAATATTAAGGTCGTTTTGATACAGACGGCGACCAATGGAATTCTGGCGATGGGCATGATGTTCGTCATCTTGTCGGATGGCATCGACCTGTCGGTTGGCTCGATTATCGGGCTATCCGGAGTGGTGGCCGCCTCCTTCGCCCATCCGGGTGAATATCCGCTGGTCGTTTCGATCGTGTTGGCGCTGTTGATCGGCGCTGTGGTCGGAGCGGTCAACGGTGTTGGCATCGCCCTGGGCGGGTTGCCGCCCTTCATCATGACGCTGGGCACGATGTCGATCGTGCGTGGCCTGGCGCTGATCGCCTCAGGTGGCTCACCGGTGTTCAATGTAAGTGAGGGATTCGAGAACCTCAGCGCGCTGCGGGTCGGTCAGGTGCCGATCATGGTCATTTATTTCGCGGTGGTCGTCGCGATCGCCACGTTTATTTTATCTAAGACTGTGTTTGGACGCAGAATTTACGCGGTCGGCGGCAACGAGACGGCGGCCACGGTGTCCGGCATCAACGTCAAGGCGATCCGCATTTTGGTCTACACGATTTCCGGATTTTGCGCGGGTATGGCGGGACTGTTGACCGCCTCACGCACGATCACGGGGTCACCGACCGCGGGAGAGGGCTATGAGATGGACGCCATCGCGGCGGTGGTCATCGGCGGAGTCAGCATGTCAGGTGGTGTCGGCAGGCCTTATATGGTTGTCATCGGCGCGCTGTTGATCGCGGTGATCGCGAACGGCCTGGATATCCTGGGCATCAATGCGAACTACCAAAGGGTCGTCAAAGGCGTCATCATCATTTTCGCGGTTCTAATGGATGTCAAAGGCAAGAAGAAACGCACTTGATGTGTTTTGTTTTGCTAATGATAAATAAAAATATAGGAAGAGGAAGAAACATGAAAAAGAAAATTTTCGCACTGGCGTTGGGTCTTGTCATGGCGCTGACCGCGTTCACGGCTTGCGGCAAAGATGAGGTGAAACCAACCACCACGGCTCCGGCCGGAGAAGAGCAGCAAAACGAGGCGACCGGTGGAACCAAACGTGTTGCGTTGGTCATGAGTCACCTGACCAACGCTTTCACCACTACATTCTCGGAAGCCGCAAAAGAGGAGGCGGAAAGCATCGGCGTTGATCTGACCGTTTTCGATGGTAAAAAAGATGTCGCCACACAGATTGATCAGATTGAATCCTGTATCGCGCAGGGATATGACGGAATCATGGTCGAACCGGTTTCGGTCGACGGTATCATTCCGGCTGTGAAAAAAGCCAACGAGGCGGACATACCGGTCTTGGCGGTCATCCAAAAAATGAGCGATCAAAGCCTGGCGGCCGGCTATGTGGGCGGCAACGACAAAGGCGCAGGCAAACTGGAGATGGAAAAAGCGGTCGAGGCGCTGGGCGGAAAAGGCAGCATCGCCGTGTTGTACGGACCGATGGGCAGTGACGCTCAACTGATCCGCAAAGAAGGCTATGATGAAGTGCTGGCGGACTACCCCGACGTGAAAATCGTGTTCGAGCAGACCGCTAACTGGGTTACAGACGAAGCCTTGAAGATCACCGAAAACTGGCTGGCGAGCGGCACCGGGATTGACGCGATCGTTTCGCAAAACGACAGCATGGCGATCGGCGCGGCCAAGGCCATCTCGGATGCCGGTAAAACCGAATCCATCCCTGTGTACGGAGTGGACGCGACACCGGACGGTTTGGATGCGATTGAAAAAGGCACCATGAGCGGCAGCGTCTCTCAGGACACCGCAGGCATGGGCAGACTGTCCGTGCAGACCATCGTCAAAGTTTTGGATGGCGAAGCTGTTGAGGACGAAGTGCTGACTCAGGCGATCTGGGTTACCAAAGAAAACGTTGCTGAATTCAAATAATCCATCGCCACCGTTCAGCTTTGTCTTCTGAAAAACAAGCGCAACGTCTGAGCGACCGGGATGAGATTGTATGACTGAATCGACTCGATCCGCGCCGGGATGATTTCCCGGCGCGGATTCTTTTGGACAATTGTATACAATTGTCTTGAAATAAACACGAAGATACCTCATAATGCATGACATCAATCAGAGATCGGCGTCTTGTCCAACGACGGCGCATTGAGTTGACGAGACATTTGTAATCAATTTTGGACATTGGAGTGAATATGGTAGCGAAAATCTCTAAAAATCAACTGCTGAGTCAAAGCGTGTACCAGTATGTGCTAGAGCTGATCATGAGCAAGGAATTGACACCCGGAGAGAAAATCTCGGAAAGTGAGATCGCGGAAAAATATGGGATCAGCCGCACTCCGGTGCGCGATGCACTTCGCCAACTGCAAAATGAGGGCGTGATCACGCTTTTTCCTAATCGATTCGCGCAGGTAAGTGAATACACGGAGCAAGATATTCAAGAGGTCGGTTACATGCGGTTGGCCTTGGATCAGCTGGCGGTCCGCCTGGCGCTGCGCTTTGGAAGTTTTAATGATTTCAAAGAGTTGGAACAGATCGCGTCCGACTGTCTGGAGGCTTATCACGAAGGAGATCAACGGCTGCGCACAGAGCTGGATGCGAAATTTCATCAAACTTTGAGCAGCATCAGCAAAAACTCTTTGCTGGACAAGTTTCAAAATGAAATCAATATCCGCGTGCAGTTTATTCTGATTTTTTATCGGGATGACCATCAAAATGACGAACAGCACCTGACACAACATATGAATATCGTCGAGGCGTTGAAACAGCACGATGAGGAAAAGCTGCTCGCGCTGGTGCACGGCCATTTGGCCAATTTCTACGGACTGGAATGAGTGCGGCTTGAGTTGCCGGGTCTTGCCGGATCTTGCCGGGACGGCATGTCTCTTCGCAAGGTCCGCTGACCATGCTTTGCCCCCTCCCTCGGGGGGCGCGTTTGTCGGATCGACCCGATTGATTGATTTTCAATGGTGATCCGGTTGTGTTACCATCAGTTGAAAATCGAATCCGACCCTTTGATATGTATGGGAGACTTGCGAATGAAGAGCTTGCTTAATAAATTAACCGTGTTGTCGCTGACCGCGCTGATCGCCATCACCATGTTGGGCGGCTGCGGCAAGGCGAAGGACGTGGACACCGGCGCCTCGACGGCGTCTCAAAATGAGTCGAGTGACACAGGTGATGACAGCGCGAAAAGTGTGGTTGTGCCGGAGGTTCCGGCGGCGGATCCCGCGGCGAAAAAGGAGAGTTTCGCCCATTTTAATTCGGTGGATCTTAAAGGCGCCCCTTTCTCCGCGTCCACACTGGGCGATCATAAACTGTTGTTTATTAATTTCTGGGGGACGTTTTGCCCGCCCTGTCTAAAAGAAATGCCCGACTTGGGTGAGTTGAGCGAAGAATATCCGGAATCCGAAGTCCAATTCATTGGTGTTGTGGTGGATACCGTGGGTTCAAACGGATCGTACAGCCCGGATCAAATCAAACTGGCGAAATACATTGTGGATGAAACGGGAGCGAACTATTCGCATATTCTACCTTCACCCGATCTCGCCACGATCTATCTGGACCAAGTCGATGTGATTCCAACCACATTGCTGGTTGATTCCGATGGCGAAATTTTGAGCAGCGTGATTGGCATGCGCACAAAGTCGGATTGGAAAGAAGTAATCGACGAGGCTTTAAGCGAACTGAATTGAACGAGCCGGAATGAGCGGGATGGGTAAGTTGTAATGAGTGGAAAGGGACAAAACTCAGGTGGTGGACCGCTCCGGTTCCTCCGTGGGGCGCGCGAGGCGCTCCCCACGTGGCTTCCCGCCGCGTTGGTTTTCGCCGTGGGCGCACTGCTGATTGTCCTGGGTGTGTTGAATGGGGATATCGTTCAGCTGCTGCGAAAGGCGACTAAAATTTGCTTGGAGTGTATCGGAATTGGCTAAAAAACGAGAAAAAGGTCGCCCGTTGAGTCAACGCGCGCGTTTGATGATTCAAGTATGCTTCACAGCGTTGACCAATGGTTATCTGACCGGGTTTGTCCAAGGAAAAATCTACACGGGCCCATTAAAAATGGCTTGCCTGCCGGGCTTGAACTGTTATGCCTGCCCGGGCGCGTTGGGTTCTTGTCCGATTGGCGCGCTGCAAAACTCACTTAGCGAGATTCAGGGAAGACCGTCCATGTACGTGATCGGTTTTCTGCTGGCTGTCGGCTCACTGATCGGCCGCTTTGTCTGTGGCTTTTTGTGCCCGATCGGGCTACTTCAGGATCTGTTGCATAAAATTCCGTTCGCCAAACGTCACAAACGAAAATCAGCGCCGGGGCACGCCAAGCTCCGTTGGCTGAAGTTCGTTATTTTGGCCATCTTCGTGATCTTGCTGCCGTTCATGGCGCGCGACGCGATCGGTCTCGGCTCACCCTGGTACTGCAAATATATCTGTCCGTCGGGGACGATCATGGGTGGCTGGCCGCTCATCGCCGCGAACAAGTCGCTGAGAGCGTCGATCGGCTGGCTGTTTTCCTGGAAAACGTTGCTGGCCGTGACCTTGATTGGGCTGTCGATTTTTATCTACCGTCCCTTTTGCAAATATGTCTGCCCGCTCGGCGCCATCTATGGCACCTTTAACCGGTTCGCGCTGGTTCGTTTTCACATTGATGAGGATAAGTGTGTCCGCTGTGGCGCCTGCGTAAGAGTGTGTCCGATGGATATCGATGTGATGAATCAACCCAACAGCATCGAATGCATTCGCTGTGGCAAATGCAGAGAGGTTTGTCCAACTAAGGCGATTGAGTTGACGGTTGGGCGAAAGACCATTGTTGAAAGTGGGAAAAGCGAAAAAAGACGGGTCGTTTAAGTGCCCGTTATTTCATATTATAGATTGTTAAGGCCTTACATCTCTAGTATAATGAGTTGCGAAATGGTACCGAAAGAGGCGCTTTTGTTGTGCGAAATGCGCCCATTCCTTTGCCCCATTGATTTAGGTGTTTTCTCAATTTCATAGGAGGATAGTCATGTACAAAATCTTGTCGAAGAAGTATTTGAATGATCTGGTCGTACAGATGGACATTGAGGCTCCAATGGTCGCCAACAAAGCGAAGGCCGGGCAGTTCATCATGTTTAGGGTGGACGAGCAAGGTGAGCGAATCCCATTGACAGTCGCCGGAACGGATCTTGAAAAAGGCACGGTCACGATTATCTTTCAAATCGTCGGAGCGGGCACGCGCACTCTGGCATCGAAAAACGAAGGCGAGTCAATCGTCGACTTCGCCGGTCCACTCGGCAAAGCGTCCGACTTGGAAGGTTATAAATACGCCTGTGTGATCGGCGGTGGAGTTGGCAACGCGATCGCCTATCCTTCCGCCAAGGCTTTGCATGAGAACGGAACGAAGGTCGATGTCATCGCCGGTTTCCGCAGCAAAGACATCGTCGTGCTGGAAGAGGAGTTCAAGGAGTGTTCCGACAATCTTTATATCACCACGGATGACGGCTCGTACGGACGTCAGGGCTTTGTCACCGATCAATTGAAAGACCTGCTGGAAGCCGGCACGAAATATGATCTGGTCATCGTTATTGGTCCGGTAATCGTGATGAAGCTGGTAGCCAACCTGACCCGACAATACGGTATTAAAACGCTGGTTAGCCTGAACCCGATCATGGTGGATGGAACCGGCATGTGCGGTTGCTGTCGTGTCACTGTCGGTGGCGAGACCAAGTTCGCCTGCGTCGATGGTCCGGAATTCGATGGGCACGAGGTGGATTTCGACGAGCTGATGAAGCGCAACACGGTTTATGCGGAGCAGGAGCGCGAAGCCGATCATAAGTGTCGTTCAGGATTGCACGGCTGATTATGGCGCGGATGAGCGCGACGCCGGGCTGAATGTTGAAATGCTTGTATGTGTTTGATTAAGGAGTAAGACTATGGCCAACATGAATCCAAAAAAGACCCCGATGCCGGTACAAGACCCAAAAGTTCGTAATGAGAACTTTTCGGAAGTCGCTTTGGGCTACACCGCGGAAATGGCGCGGGAGGAAGCCGAGCGCTGCCTGCAATGTAAACATCGCCCCTGTGTGAAGGGCTGTCCGGTCAATGTTCAGATACCGGACTTTCTACAATTGATATGTGATGGCGACTTTGAGGGCGCCTATCAGAAAATTCTCGAGACAAACACTTTCCCCGCGGTCTGCGGCCGGGTGTGTCCGCAGGAGTCTCAATGTGAAGGCCGCTGTGTGCGAGGCATCAAGCACGAGCCGGTTGGCATTGGACGTCTGGAGCGCTTTGTCGCCGACTACCACAGAGAACAGGTTTGCACCTTCCCAGACAAAGTTGAATCAAACGGTCACAAGGTGGCCATGATCGGTGGCGGACCCGCATCATTGAGTTGCGCCGGAGACCTGGCGAAGCTCGGTTATGAGGTGACAATTTTCGAGGCCCTGCACACCGCCGGTGGCGTGTTGGTGTACGGCATACCCGAATTCCGTCTGCCCAAAGACATTGTCTACAACGAAATCGACGCCCTTAAATCATTGGGTGTGGAAGTGAACACCAATATTTTGATTGGTCAAACACTGACCATAGAGGAACTGTTTGAGATGGGCTATGAGGCCATCTTCATCGGTTCCGGAGCGGGCCTGCCGAGCTTCCTGGGCATTCCGGGAGAGTCGCTGGTCGGCGTCTATTCCGCGAATGAGTACCTGACACGTGCCAATCTGATGAAGGCGTATCGGGATGACTACCAGACCCCGATCCGCAAGAGTAAAAACGTTGTGGTTGTCGGTGGCGGAAACGTTGCGATGGACTCCGCGCGCACAGCCAAACGTCTGGGCGCCGAAAATGTCTACATTGTCTATCGTCGTTCTTTTGAGGAAATGCCGGCACGTCTCGAAGAGGTTGAGCACGCGCAGGAAGAGGGCATCATCTTCAATAATCTGACCAATCCGGTCAAGATCGAGGGTGACAAAAACGGCGAATGTGTCTCAATGACCTGTGTCAAGATGGAATTGGGCGAGCCTGACGAGAGTGGTCGTCGTCGTCCGATTGAGATCAAGGGATCTGACTTTGAGATTGAAGTCGACACTGTCATTATCGCTGTCGGAACCTCGCCAAATCCGTTGATCAAGAACACCACAAAAGACCTTGAAGTCAACAAGTACGGTTGTGTCGTCACCGATGAGGACGGTCAGACCAGTCGCGAGGGCGTTTTCGCCGGCGGAGACACTGTCACTGGAGCGGCTACCGTGATCAGCGCTTTGGGAGCGGGCAAAGTCGCCGCGGCTTCCATCGAGCGCTATGTCCAAAGCAAAGGCTGATCTCTTTTGTTTTGCCAACTATTCAACATATCGATCGCGCGTTCCGGACACGTTCCGGAACGCGTTTTTTTTGAGCGCGAATCGCCGGCCCGCGGATTTGTTAAGCCATCGGGGATATCATTTATAGTATGATATTTTTAACATCACGAGTGTACGCTGAGAGTTGAAAGTGGGATTCTCTAAATGAATGTTATAGATGATCGTAACGCCCGCGGTTCAAGCACTAAAAAGGAGGACCGCGCAAGGCTTCGCGAGATCGTGCGCGCGATGCGCAAACACAAGGTCGGTCGCCGACTGTCGCCGATCAAGCTCTATGATCTGATCTGTGAACTTGGGCCGACCTTCGTCAAACTTGGCCAGATCCTTTCGATGCGCGATGACCTGTTGCCCAAAGAGTATTGTGAACAGCTGTCGAATCTGCGCACGGATGTTCAGCCGCTCGATTTTCCCACGATTAAAATGGTGCTGGAAACTGAGCTGGGCGGACCCGTTGAGCAATTTTTTCGTTCGGTCGAGGAGACCGCGAAAGGATCCGCTTCGATCGCGCAGGTTCACGCGGCGATTTTGGCGGATGGGCAGGAGGTTGTGCTGAAGATTCAACGACCCGGCATATATGAGCGGATGGAGCGGGATATCAGCATTTTTCGTCGAGTGACCCGTCAGTTGAAGATATTCATACCGACGCTTAACAATATGATCGATCTCGATGAAATGATTCTGGAGATCTGGCACACCGCGCAAAAGGAGATGGACTTTCTGAACGAGGCGCGCAATATGGAGCGATTTGCCGCTTTGCATAAAGACACGCCACATACACGGGCGCCGCGGGTGTTCCGCGAATTGACGACGCCGTTGCTGCTCGTCATGGAATGGATCCGCGGACTGCCGGTTGACCGGCCGGATGAATTGAAAGCGGTCGGTGTTGACTCCACAAAACTTAGCAAGGATCTCATCAACTGCTATTGCAAACAGATCATGGACGATGGTTTTTTTCAGGCCGATCCTCATCCGGGAAATTTACTGTACAGTGACGGCGACATCGTCTGGCTGGATCTGGGTATGATGGGGGAGATGAGTTACGCGGAAAGTTTGATGTTGCGCAAAGCGGTGGAGGCGGCGATCTATCATGATGTGGAGCGGCTAAAGGAAGTTATTTTGGATCTGGCCGCGATCGAAGGTCGCGGCGAACAGGATGTGGATCACCAAGTCTTGTTTGAGGAAATCGATCGAATGCTCTCCAAATATATCGCGATGCCGATGGAAGAGATGAATATGGGTGAAATCTTTCAGGATTTTTTGCAGATCGCCTCAAGTCAGGGGTTGACGATGCCGTCGGCTGTGACGATGTTGGGTAGAAGCATACTGACGATTCAAGGGACGTTGGTGTTGATGGATCCGACCGTCAATTTCGCCCAATTGATGAGAGACTACGTCGAGCGCACCCGCTTGCGTCCGGGTGAGCTACGCGCCCGGATTGGCAAAGAGCTTAGAAAAATTACCGGCTCACTCGAAAAAGCGATCGATTTGCCGCAAGACACGGCGCTGCTTGTGAAAAATGTGTCGCGCGGTCGTTTGAAATTTCAGATTGAATGGTCACGAGCTAAACAGGACATTGAAGCTGAGCGACGTAAGGAGAACAAGCTGATCGCCGCGCTGATCGTCGCCGCCCTGTTGCTTTTTTCCGCTATTTTACTGACGGTGGATTCGCGGCTGACCAAAGGTCTGGCGGTCGCCGGATTGAGTTTGGCGCCGGTGATCGCGGTGGGCTTGCTGATCACCGTATATAAAGAGCGCCGCCGTTAGCCCGGTTAGAGCGCGTTAGCCCGGTTAGAGAAAACGGACCGGCGCGGCGGCGTCGAGGTAGGCCTCGCGGCAGAGCGCGATCTGTTCGCGGGTGGTGCGCCGCTCCGACAGGGGTGGTAGTTGGTTCAACGCAAAAAAATCACTGGCGCCGGTTTCGCTGTTCTGTTTAAAACCGCCGCCGATCAATTCGCAACTAATGAAAAAACGGCAGATGGAAAGGGCGCGCGGCGCTCCGTTGAACCGATGATCCTGTATCAGCAGCAGTCGGTCGGCCGTGACCTCGTAACCGGATTCCTCGGCCACTTCTTTTTCGGTGTTGCTCAGCAAAGTCTGATCGATGTCGACAAAACCGCCGGGTATCGACCACAGCCCATCTGATTTTTCCCGCACCAGCAAGATTTTATTTTCCTTGAAGACCACCCCACGGGAGTCCATCTTGGGTGTCTGATACCCGGTCTCCCCACAGAACAAATCGTCGACAACGGTGCGTTCAAGGCCGCTATGGGTGGCCATGATGTCCGCAGCGATGTCGCGGATGGCGGCATACCGTTCGCTGTCAAATGGGTCGGCGCTGTAAGCAAGGCCGGTCTGCGAGATCGCCTGTAGGCGAACCGCCCAGTCTAGCCAGGGCACTTCTGGTCGAAACGAATCAAATTTCATGGATCACTCCTAGTCTAGTGTTTTTCAAGCTGTATCATGGTATCATTTTACGCTAGAATCCATCGATCATGCACCATCAGATGCATATGATTTTTATGAGGAGGCAGACAGCGATGCCGCGTTTTTTTGTGGAACAGGAAATTGTTTCGGAGGCGGATCACATTGTCCTGAACAGCGACGACAGTCATCATATTGTCAATGTGCTGCGCCTGCGCCCGGGTGAGAAAATCGAGGTTTGCGACAGTCATCACACGTTGTTTTTGTGCGCGATGCCTGACCGTGTGAGTGTCGACCGCCGCGCTTTGGTGGTGCCGATCCTAAGCCGGCGGCCGGCGGATACCGAACCGCCTTACAAGGCTGTTTTGTATCAGGGACTGCCAAAGGGAGATAAGTTTTCTGATATCGTGCGAACCTGTGTCGAGCTGGGTGTTTTTCGGATTGTGCCGGTCATCTGCGAGCGCAGTGTCGCAAGGCCTGACCCCGGTAAAATCGATGCCCGTGTACGGCGCTGGAACAGCGTCGCCGTGGCGGCGGCGAAACAATGTGGGCGTTCGTTGTTGCCGAGTGTCGAGCGGGCATTGACATTCGAAGCGGCGTTGGCGGATTTCGCGGCTGCACGCGATGATCAGACATTGGCTTTTGTGCCATACGAGGCTGAAGACTCGGTTTCGTTGCGCCATTTTCTGGAAAATGGTGAGCGGAAAAAACAATTTGCCGTTCCCCCCCGCCGGATCTGTTTCTTTGTCGGTCCGGAAGGTGGATTTTCGGCGGCGGAGATCGATCAGTTTCGTGAACTTGGCTTCTCCACCGTTACTTTGGGACCTCGAATTTTGCGAACAGAGACGGCGGGCAGTGCGGCGCTGGCGATGTTAGGCTACAAGTTTGAACAGGATTGGTCTATAATTTAATCTCAGTTGACAAGAAAAAGGAGACCGACATGGCGGAGAGTATAATTGGATTAAAGCGTAGCTGCATGTGCGCTGAAGTGGAGGATGGACTGATTGGGCAGACCCTGACGATGATGGGTTGGTGCCACAAGCAACGCGACCTGGGTGCGGTGGTTTTCATCACGTTGCGCGATCGCAGCGGAGAGATCCAACTGTTGATCGATGAGAACTGTCCGCCCGAAGTGCGCGAAAAGGCGGAGCGGGTGCGCGGTGAGTTTGTGCTGGCGGCGCGCGGCACGCTGCAAAAACGTCAGGCTCCGAATCCCGATATGCCGACCGGCATGGTCGAACTTCATGTCAGCGAACTGCGGATTCTCAGTGAGGCGAAAACACCTCCATTTTATATCGAGGAGAACATCGACGCGCGCGAGTCATTGCGGTTGAAACACCGCTATCTCGACCTGCGCCGACCGGATATGCTCAAGCGCTTTTTGTTGCGCAACCGTGTGGTCAAGATCACCCATGATTATTTCGATGAGGAAGGATTCCTGGATGTTGAGACGCCAATGCTTGGCAAGAGCACTCCTGAAGGTGCCCGCGACTATTTGGTGCCCAGCCGTGTCTATCCCGGCAGATTTTTCGCGCTTCCCCAATCACCTCAGCTTTACAAACAACTGTTGATGGTGTCGGGCTTTGATCGCTATATACAGATCGCGAAATGTTTCCGCGACGAGGACCTGCGCGCCGACCGGCAGCCGGAGTTCACTCAAGTTGATCTTGAGATGTCGTTTGTGGATGAGGACGATGTCATGGCGGTGACCGAAGGATATGTGGCGCGGGTCTACAAAGAGCTGTTCGATGAGGACATCGCCTTGCCGCTGCGCAGAATGCCTTATCAGGAGGCGATGTCCCGCTTCGGTTCCGACAAGCCCGATCTGCGGTTTGGCATGGAATTGCGGGACCTGACCGAGTTTGCCCGCAAGATTGAATTCCCGGTCTTTGAGAACGCCTTGCGGGAAGCCAACGGGGCTGTGTTGGCGATCGTCGTGCCCGGCGGCGCATCACTGACGCGTAAACAGATTGATTCGTTGGCCGAATATGTCAAAACCTATCGTTTGAGCGGTTTGCCCTGGGTCGCGCCCGCCGCCAAAGGTGAGAAACCGCGCGGCTCAATCTTGAAATTTTTTGATGAGGCTCAGCTGGACGAATTGTCCGCCCTTTCAGACGCGGAGCCGGGTGATCTGATCCTGATCGCCGCCGGCCGGATCGATTTGATCCAAGAAGGTCTGGGACAATTGCGCTGTGAAGTGGCCCGGCGTTTGAACCTTTTGGAAGGAAAACCGCATGAGCTGTTGTGGGTGACGGAATTTCCCTTGTTGGAATATGATGAGGAAGAAGGCCGCTATACGGCCAAGCATCACCCGTTTACCATGCCGGTGGAAGAAGATATTGAATTATTAAAGACGGATCCCGGGCAGGTGCGCGCCAAAGCGTATGACATCATTTTGAACGGCTCTGAGCTGGGTGGCGGATCCATTCGTATCCATGACCAGGATTTGCAGCGAGAGATGTTTAAATTGCTGGGCTTTAGCGATGAACAGGCATGGGAAAACTTTGGTTTTTTGCTGGAAGCGTTTCAGTACGGCGTGCCGCCACACGGTGGATTGGCGATCGGGCTGGATCGCTTGATCATGTTGCTGACGGACGCGACAAGCATACGGGATGTGATCGCTTTTCCGAAGGTGCAAAACTCTTCTTGTCTGATGACGTCCGCTCCCGGACCGGTGACCGACGATCAAATTGAAGAACTGGGCATCGCGATCACCGCTTCGCCCCGTGATGACTCCGAACAGACTGACATGCGGACCCCCTGACCGAACAGCAACGCGAAATCAATTGTATGAAAAAGGTAATGCGAACGTGAAAAAAAATAAAAGGTCCGGCGCCAACAGCGCCGAGCTTGGGGACTGGGCGCCGGTTCGGCGGACGGAAGGCCCGAGCGTCCCGACCCCGGCCCATCCTGAGAAGCTGCTCGAGGAATTGAGCGCCAAAGAGCGAGAACGCGCATCGCGGGCGAATTGGGCGCAGACCGAAGATGAATCTTCACCCAACCACCCCAAACCGCCGACGAAAAGAATGACCGCGGTTGAAGTCTTGACCGAGTTGTTGGACTGGGTCAAGTATATTCTGATCGCGCTGCTGATCGGCTTATTGCTGACCACCTTTGTCATTCAAAGAAATGAGATCATGGGTGATTCGATGAGCCCGGCCCTGCACAACGGCGATCAGGTGATCGTGCAAAAGTTGTCCGTTCGTTGGGACGGATTGCAGTACGGTGACATCGTCACCATGCATGGCTCGATGGTTCCCGGTGGCTACGGCATGGCGGAAGATCTCGTCAAGCGGATTGTCGGCAGACCGGGAGATTTGATTGAGATCAAGGATGGTGGTGTCCACCGAAACGGCGAACGACTGGAAGAGAGCTATCTCGCCGAAGGCGTCTCGACGCAGCCGATCAATCCGGATTATAGCGCGGTCAGATTGGGTGAGGACGAATATTATGTGCTGGGTGACAATCGCGACAACAGCAGGGACAGCCGCGAATTTGGTCCGGTACCGCATGGCTCGGTGATAGGTGAGCTGTTGATCCGTTTCTTTCCGTTTGATTCATTTGGCTTGGTCCGATGAACATTATATTAGGTTGAGGTTTTAATGACGTCCGAAAGACAAAAACTTATCAGAAATTTTTCAATCATCGCCCACATCGACCATGGCAAATCGACCCTGGCCGACCGCATGATTGAACATACCGGAGTGCTGACCGAGCGCGAGATGCAAAGTCAGGTGCTCGACAATATGGATATCGAACGGGAGCGGGGCATCACGATCAAAGCTCAGGCGACCCGTATGTTATATAAGGCAAAAGACGGTGAGACCTACACATTGAATTTGATCGACACCCCCGGACACGTTGACTTCAACTATGAGGTCAGCCGCAGTCTGGCCGCCTGTGACGGCGCGGTGCTGGTCGTTGACGCCGCCCAGGGAGTGGAGGCGCAGACACTCGCGAACGTCTATCTCGCGATCGACGCGGATCTCGAGGTGCTGCCGGTTATCAATAAAATCGATCTTCCCTCGGCGCAGCCTGAAATTGTGAGGCAGGAAATTGAGGATGTGATCGGTCTGGATGCCTCAAGGGCTCCGCTGATCTCGGCGAAGGCCAACCTCAACATTGAAGAGGTGCTCGAAAAGATTGTCACGGAGCTGCCTCCGCCGACCGGATCGGAAGAGGGACCTTTGAGGGCGCTGGTCTTTGATTCCAAATACGACTCTTATAGAGGTGTGATTGTCCACCTGCGCATCATGGAAGGCCGGGTGAGCACCGGGGACGAGATCAAGCTGATGCACACCGGAAAGGTATATACCGTCACCGAACTTGGTTTTTTCCGTCCCGGGGCGCTGCTTCCCGGAGAGACCTTGTGCGCGGGAGATGTCGGCTACCTGGTCGCGAGCATTAAAAATGTCCGGGATACCGAGGTCGGCGACACCATCACGTTGGCGGACAATGCCGCATCGGAACCACTGCCCGGTTACAAACCGGTGCAGCAGATGGTCTATTGCGGACTGTACCCCACCGACAACGCCCGTTATCCTGAACTGCGCGAAGCGCTGGAGAAATTGCAGATCAACGATGCGGCGCTGACGTTTGAGGCGGAGACCTCGATCGCGTTGGGCTTTGGTTTTCGTTGTGGCTTCTTGGGACTGTTACACTATGAAATTGTGCAGGAGCGCCTCGAGCGAGAGTTTGACATGAGTCTGATTTCGACCGCGCCCTCGGTTGAATACCATATGGTGCTGACCGACGGCCAGTCGCTGAGTCTGGACAATCCGACCAATATGCCCGACCCCGCCCTGATCGACCACATCGATGAGCCGATCGTGGACGCGGAGATTTTGACACCAAAAGAATTTGTCGGCAACATCATGGAACTATGCCAGGAACGACGTGGGAACTATGTCAACATGACCTACCTCGATGAAAACCGTGTCTCGTTGCATTATGACATGCCGCTCAATGAGATCATCTATAACTTTTTTGACGCGTTGAAATCACGCAGTCGAGGTTTCGCCTCTCTGAATTACGAATTCAAACGATACGAGCGCGCAGATCTGGTCAAATTGGATATTTTGCTTAACGGCGAAGTGGTCGACGCGCTTTCGTTTATCGTGCATGCGGACAACGCGTATGCGCGAGGCAGGAAGATGGTTGAAAAGCTGAAGGAGAACATTCCCCGTCAACAGTTCGAGGTGCCGATCCAGGCGGCCATCGGCGGCAAAGTGATCGCGCGCGAGACGGTGCGCGCCTACCGCAAGGATGTCATCGCGAAGTGTTATGGTGGTGACATCACCCGTAAAAAGAAATTGCTTGAAAAGCAAAAGGAAGGAAAAAAACGGATGCGCCAGGTCGGCTCGGTTGAAGTGCCGCAGGAGGCGTTTATGAGCGTGCTGAAGCTGGACGAGGATTGATGGTTGTGACCACTTGCCGAATGTTGTTCGACATGGCCCGTCGGTGACTATAAAGGAAGGGCGACTATGAAATCGGTGGTTTTGTATGGTGGCAAATACGGATCGGCTGAACGGTATGCGCGTGAACTTGCCGAAAAAATAGACTGTCCCTGTTTTTCATACAAAGAAATTAAGGCGCTTGGCTCTTATGACCGCGTTATATATCTGGGCTCTCTTTATGAACAGGGTGTCTGTGGGTTGAAACAAACCATGAAACGATTGGCGCGGGCCGGTGGTGCGGAGTTTGTGCTGGCCACAGTGGGGCTTGGTGATCCGACCAACAAGGCGAACACCGATTGTATAAAAAAGTCTTTGCGCAACCAAATGTCTGCGTGGCAATATGATCAAACGAAGCTCTACCATCTGCGTGGGGCGTTTGACTATTCAAAACTGGGCCGGGGCCATCGACTTATGATGCGCCTGCTCTATGGCCGGCTTAAGAAAGTTCCCGCAGAAGAGCGCAGCGCGCAGGAAAAGATGATCTTTAAGACCTATGGTCAGGCGGTGGATTATGTTGACTTTTCGACATTGGAACCTTTGATCAGCGACTTGACCCGGACCGGTTCACCTTGAATCACTTTCTTGGTTCAGTTATAATTTCTATGCGATTCTCGCGGATGTGGTGGAATTGGCAGACACGCCAGATTTAGGTTCTGGTGGAGAGATCCATGCAGGTTCAAGTCCTGTCATCCGCACCAAATTGTACAAGATCCGCTCCGGATGGGGCGGATTTTGTATGAGACAAATCGTTTCAATCTCCCGCCCGTGTCATGACCTTTTCATAGACCTTAAACCCTGAATCCACGGCTTGATGCGTTCCCAAACCAAACCCTTCCGTGTCGTTGCCAACGATGTAGAGGCCGCCAAGGGGCGTATCGCCCTTCGGCCGGTGTGGCCCGGCTTGCCCCAGGGAATTGGCGATACCATAGGATTCGCCTCCCTGCCTGGGGAAAATTGCATCGTTGCCAACACCCGGCACAATGGCGGTGGTCATGATTTCCGTGTGGGTGATCACGCCGGGTTCATACAATTCCGGGGCCATCTTGCGAGCCCCTTTCTCGATATAATCCAGATAGGGCTGCGGGTCAACATGAAGATCCGGCAAGCAGGATACCACCGCGTAGATCACCTGCCTGTTTTCGGGAGCCATGTTGGGATAGAGGGAGGTCGTGCCGAGATAGATATAGCCGTTTTCCGGTTTCGCCTCGCCGCGCTCGATGGCTTCAAACTCGTTGTATTTCGCGACACAGCCTTCGGGGAACAATACCATCATAGGTGAAGTCAACACGGGGACGCTTGTGAAATATCGATAGCCCACGCAAGCCAGGTTGCTTTCCAAACCCTTGATTCTTTCGACATAATCCGTTTCAAATTGATCCTCGCCCACGAGTTTGAGTATTGTCTGTCGGATGCCCGCGTTGCTGATCACAACAGGCGCCGTGTATTTTTCGCCCGTTTGTGTTGTGATGCCGCAAACATTTCCGTCCAGCGTATCGATGGACTGAACGCGGGTGTCCATCTGTATCCTGCCACCCTTTTCGACCACCGTCCGCGCCATAACTTCAAAAAAATGGCCGACGCCGCCCTCATAATAGCGTCCTCCGCTGCCGTTGAGCGTTGTATGAAACATTTTGACCATCTCACCTGCCGCGACACGGTCGGATGTCATTTCAAAAGCGCCTTCTCCAAAAGTCGCCAGCATAAAAGTGCGAAAACCTGCCGGCAGGGGACCGAGGCTATCAAGGTATTCCATGGCTGAAATGGAATAGAGTTCGGCGATTTTCGCTTCGCTCATGGAGCGTAGCTTAGCCACGACACGCGCGATTTGAAAAATAGAACGAAAATGCCAGGGCTTGACGCCGACAAATCCAAATATCTTCAGAACGCCCGGAAATTTGTAACCCATTCGCCAGCTTGTGATTTTACCGTCTCTGTTCTCATAATACAGCTTGCCAATTCCGAAGTCGTCACCCAAAATCAGTTTGACCTGATCCTGCTTGCCAAGTGTTTGGCTGAGTTTTTCAAAAAGTAAATTGTGTTGCGGCACGCAATTGATCGGAAACAGCTCATAAGAAAAGCCGTCTCTGTTTATTGTCATCATCCGGCCGCCCGGTTTCGGATTTTTATCGATCAGCAGCACCTTCTTGCCCGAATTGGCAAGGAGGCTGGCTACGGTGGTGCCGCCGGGGCCGGCACCGACCACAATGACATCATAATGATCCATATTCATTACCTCCTAACTATTGCGTCGGTTTCCACCTGTGCCACATTGCCGGGTTGTCGGTGGCGCTTATCAATGGAAATATGACGCTTATCACAGGTTCGTACGCTCATCACGGGTCTGACGAGTCTGATGGGTCGTCCGGACGATCCGTTGTCTTTGCCAGCAACGATTTTTTGAATTTCTTGTTGTACACGCCGGGCAAAAGCTCCACGAAGCATAACCCAACCTGTTCACCTTTATTGTTGCGAATACTTGCCAGCAGTTCGTAATAGCCCATGTTCATCTGCCCTTTTAGGAGTGGTTTGATCGTGTACCGTTCCTCCTTTAATCCCGGCACAATCAGCTCCCATTCGCAGGAATATTTCACACCGTTGGGGTAGGTGAAATCGATGGGCGTGATGGTGTAGTTTTTAAGTCTTTGAAACTCGCCATCCTCTCGAATATAGGTGCCATCCTGAGAGCGACTCTGTGGGAAGGAAAACAGCATCATTTCCTCGTCATCAAAGAAGCGCAGCGAAAACCATTCCCAGTGGGTTCCGTTGTTCAGCAAGTTGTATGGGCCGCCCTGCTTGTCGAACCAGGTCTTGCCGGTTACATGAATCGTGTCTGTGCCGATTTTCATTGTGCCGGTGGTCGGCATGTTGGGATATGAATAATAGATCGTTGTCTGTTTCTTATCCGGTATGCCCATCTGTAAAAAGCCGTTGTCACAGTGCCAAACCGCTCCTTTACCATAGTTAAGCTGCAAATCGAGCGAAAAATTTTTGTGCCGCGCCACCAGCTCCATACCTTGTTCCACTTTGCGTACCTGAGCGATATCGCCATATCCGACGGTAGCGGGATCGATGACGATGTTTTTTGATGAGAATTGGATATTTTGATAATACTCATGTCCGCCGGTAGAAAAATTCGTCAGTCCCAGCATGATTAGATAGGGGAAGAAGATCCCCACACGTACCCGCAATATGGTGAACTGAAAAGAGTAGAGGTTTTCCAAATCGTCCTGCAGATATCCTGTGGCGTACCACCACTCAGAACATCCTTTGTGCAGCCCCCATTCTTCCACAAAACTCCCGTGCTCACGCCCCCTATATCGTATCTTTTTGAGATTGGCCATGTTCATACCTCCGTTGATAGAGATGACTGACAAGTCGCTTTCTTCCATAATGCTAACAGTATGGAATTTAAGCAAGAACATGTTCGTTAAAATCTCCTGTTATCGAACGGAACAGTGTGAAAGTGTTCGTTAAATTAACCTGGACTGAATATTTTAAGAGGGTATCAATTTTCGGTCAGCGGCAGCGTCGCGATCATCCAAAAATGGATACAGGAAGGTATGGGGAAAAAACCACGGGAAATCGCCGCCTTTATTGAAAGAGCCAGTTATTTAGGATTGCAGGATTTTTTTGATGATAAAACCGGGCGGTGAACCCTCCGCTGTCCATTTTGAATCTGATAAAACCATATCTTAAAAAAACTCATCTCCGCACAAGGCATTCGTGTCGCTCACCGGATATAGAGGCCTTCCGTCGGTTGTTTTATTTTTCCGGATCGCTTTCGCGGATATTTCTTACGGTTAGCACAAAGAGCGACTGGATCGTCCGGGATAGAAACATTCGCGTGTCGTCATCCATTTCCTTTATCGCGCTCAGCGCGGCGATGGCTTTTTTGGGCCAGTCTCCGATCAGGTCATGAATGGTTGAGGCCTCTGTCGCCTCAAGAACTTGAAAAAGGGCGTTGACAAATAATTCGCGCTTTTGGTCATCCAATGAATTCAGCCACTGATTCAACGCCTTGTCCATATAGCCTGCGCCCTTGGTGATTGACGAACTATAATGAAAGTCATCGCCATCGATCCGCCACGAGAAGGGATCATGCTGCATCAACCAAAAACGATCGCTTTTCACCACAGAATACTGATCCAGATCTTGCAACAACATCCCGATCATGGAAGACTGCGGCAGAGTTTTATGAATCCGCCCTTTCAAACTCTGATACGCATCACTATGGAAAACCTCGTCTCGAAATCCGGGTCCATCGTGACTGAAGACTTGCTCAATTCTCTTTTGAACGGATTCATCACAATAAATTGCGGCATAAACCGCGATGTTCCCTCCTTTGGAATGTCCACCGACTCTCAATTGGCCGGAAACCTTGTTGGCGACTGAGTTTAAATAGTCAACACCTGACCGCTGTGAGGGAACCGGACTCGTGAAGGCCATGTTGAAATCCTCTTTCCAGCCTACCAGAGTCGAATCTGTTCCGCGGAAAGCGATGTACGCCGACTCATCATCCAATAAGAAGGTAACGGCGGAAAACTGTTTCTCCGCTTTGTCATCGAATTGGTTTGTGTAAGAATCCAGCCTGATATTTTGGAATCGGGGACTGTTGATCAGCGCGGAGAGCAGTTGTTGGTTGTTTTTGCTTTCACGCACATTTTGAAACATAGAATCATTTCCCGCGGCGGCTATTTCGCCGATGGAAACGGGTGGCAGGTCGTCCGACAGGCCGGGTACGATTTCATCAAATTTTAAATACGCCAATTGGGACAGCACCAGGCTGTCTACCGGACCAAAGGCCCGACTCTCAAAGGAAAGGTCGGGCGCCGTGACATAATCAACTATGTTTTTCATCAACATCCACTCCGATTTTTATGAAGGGTTTTAATAAAGAGAATCGCAAGATACTCGGAAACAGACCATAAACGTTTGAGCGGCATAGATGGACGTCCGGAGTTTTCTGACCGGCGGAGAGTGCGCCACATGTTTAGGTTATTAAATTCTCACGCGCCCGTCAACCGACGGCGTGTAGGCGTGAATGAAACGGAAAAAACGGGTTGACTATTCAGGAATGAAGACGGCGTTGACATTTAAATCCACAGTCGGTGATATCTCGATTCTCGGCGCGCTCGATCGGGTCGCCAGACCTTCCCAGTGTGAGAAGACATAGCCTTCTTTCGCCACCGCCTCCAGTGTGATGGGTAGGCCGCCAAAATATTGTCCTCTCCAATCCGCCTCGGTGTCGTTTCCCGGGAGCGCCTGATCAATATCCATATTGTTTAAGCGGATATGGCCGGCACTTGATTCGTTGCCGAGTGTCACAGTGACCAAATCATCCAACTCAAACTCATCTTGAAAATACTTTAATATGATACTTGGCCTATCCTCGGCAAAGTTATATTTCTTGTTTACATTTTCCAGCCACTCTTCTTTGGACTCAATGGCCCCCCAGCGGGCGATCTGATGGTCTATTTCGGTCTCGATATTTGTCACGGCGTCATCGAGAAACGTGGCCACCACGTCATACTGATAACTTGTATTCAACAAATCACAAAACCGTGTGATGAAGTTGTTTTTGAAGTCGTCATTATCGATCAGATGATAAAACAGAAAAGTTGGCCATTCATATTCTCCCGATCTAAAGTCCAGTTTTCTGTTGATCCAGGAGATGGTGTTGTGCTCCAAGCCGATAAGATATTCGTCATTTTCCTCATGGCGGCCAAACCCAAGGTCGGTATCGTACATGGCCCAGCGCCATTTTCCGTCGTGACCAAAACGGTCGTCATAATTTGCCGTTTTTCGCCAATACCGAATATTATTATGTGGCCAATCATCGTTTGCGAAATAGATCTGTGAGGCGTAGTAATCTATAAAACTATCCATATCCATCATTGTGCCGACTTGCCGGTAGTGTTCATCTTGTTTGATATCATTTTCTTCGATGTAGTCAATTAGCCGGCTGTACTCAGCGGCATCTTCGGCTTCTCCTATGCCGAACACCCGATCACTTTTTAAAACAGCGAGTTCTTCCTTTTCGATACCGTAATGATTTTTGAAGTACTGCTCGTCATACCGCTCGACTATATAATAAATGCCGTAGTACTCGCCATTGATAAAGACCGCGCTCGCTTTGGCATCCTGGGTGGAGAACGTGCCGATGTCCGCCGCGAGTGATTGCATGAACGCGTCGCCAAATAGCGTATGATTCCAATCATTGCCACCGTTGCGCAGGATCAGTGTCCGGTACGAGTGGTTCCGGTTCGTGCCGAAAATATCATACTCCAACAGACTGTTCTCATCGTAACGATTGTCGGCTCTCAGCCTAAAGGATTTTTGATCCAGGACTCTTGTCGCTCCGCCGTGAATTCGAATGCCAAAACGCTGGCTGAACCCTAACGTTCCATCCTCTTCAAAATAATCAAGTTGGACAGGGCGCTCCCATTTGGATCCTTTTTTTTCATAGTTGTTCTCATGATAAATGCCGATTGTTTCATCAAAGAGGTTGTCCGGGTCGGTCATGATGGAGATAAACGAAGTGGTGAAGCGCTCATCTATTTCGTCATTCACAAAATAGGTTCTTGAAACAGTTGGACTTGTTAGAGTGTTCGGTAAAATGGTCTTGAATCGCAGGACAGTCGCGGTGTTGTCGCCATTGTCCTTTATCATGATAGGCTCTTCATATAAATTGGATTCGGCGCTTGGCTCACTGCCGTCCGTGGTGTAGTAGGTGTCGCCGGATGATTCAAGGGTTACGCTAAAGCTCTGTCGATAGAGTCCTGATTCTTTGCTGATTGTCGGAGCCTCTAGGGTACTGAGTAAATGAGCCGGGCGCACATCGCCTTGTAAGGCGCCCTCTTTTAACAGAGACTCAATTATGCTTTTATCTTGTTTGTCCAAACCGGTATTGAGCGCGTTTAAGTTTGTTAACTTTGTCTTGTTCCGTAGGAAATCTGCGCTGTCCACCTTAACGTCGCGCATGATTAGGGTTTCAAGATTATGCAGTTCCTGTAGTGGACTGAGGTCACTGATCTTATCTGCGGAATGTATGTTTAAGTCGGTCAGCCTGTGCAGGTATCTGAGTGGCTCAATGGAAGAAAGGTCATTGTCTCTCAAATTTAGTTTTTCCAAACGTGTAAGCAGACTCAGAGTTTCGATATCCGTGATCTTGTTTTCTCTTAAATCGAGTTCGGTGAGTCTGCGCAGATTGCCGAGCGGTGTCAAATCATCGACCTGATTGTCACGTAAATCCAATTTTCTCAACGACAGTATTTTCCCCAAAATATTAATGTCAGCCAGCCGTGTATCGCTGCCGGATTCGTCTTGTTTAACGTTGTGTCGCAGATTCAAATCACGTATATGTAAATAAATCAGGTTTTCGAATCGAGCGTCTTCCAGGCTGGTGATTTCGTTATTGCTAAGATTGAGGATCCTTAAGCGGATGTTGTTTTGAAGAGGAGAGACATCGGCGATAAAATTATTTTCGAGATTCAACTCTTTAAGATTGATTAGCTGTTCAATACCCACAAGCGACTTGATATTGAAGTTTTTCGCGTCTAGGACCTCCAGGGTATCCACATCGTCGGCGGTCAGTTCGCCTTCAAATTTGCCGATTGCGTTTCTGACGGCCCGCTCCAGGTTGGGGTCTTCAAAATCAACGATTCTCCGGCTGGGCGAATAAAATAGTGGCATTGAAATCACTATTATCATGGTCACCAGCAGGCCGAGCAGATTGAATTTCGTATCAGTTATCTTCATGCCACACTACTAATATCTGATGGAGCCATCGTGGTCTAAGATAGACACGTTCGTAATCGTTTCCAGAGCGTCGATTTCCTGAATCAGTATTTCCTCTTTGTCAGTTTTAATCTCATAAATCAAATCGATTTGGCCTTGATTGATATTTCTCGATCTTATTTTATAGGCTATCTTTTTCGCCTTAAGAATCTCGTTCACCGCGCTCTCGACTTCAATCTCATCTCCATTTACGATGAGTAAACGTGGAGCTTCTTTCAAATTCAAACGGTCCAGCGCGAATAACGCGACCGTCACAACAACTGAGGCGATAAGCGCCAATCCATAAAGCTCTGTGCCGGACACGATGCCAATTGTTATCCCCCAGAAGACGAATGTCAGATCAATTGGATCTTTTAGAGCGGTTCTGAATCTGACAATCGATAAAGCGCCCACCATGCCCAATGACACCACAAGGTTCGCTTGCATTGCGACAACGATCGTGGCAGTCAACACGGTTATGATCGGTAGGCTGATGTTAAAACTCTTTGAATAGAAGGACTCTTTGCTAATTATTCTATAGATAAAGAAAATATACATACCCATCGCGGTCGAAAAAATCAGTGCGAACAGCATTCGGCCATATGACATCCCCGCGGTGCGCGTGAAATAACTAAAATAATTTTTTAATTCATCTACCATTGAAAGCCCTCTCCCTCTGAACTTTGGTGACTATTATAGAATTTTGAGAAGGTTCTTCTATAAAGCTCACCGGTTTCAATCACTTGCGCAATTATCTCAGGCAGTAGTTTATCATATTTGACTTCAAGAACATGTTGGTTCATTTCAAGCAAGGGAGTGAGCGGAATCTTTTGATCCAGAAATCGATCAAAAGCGTAGGAATATGCTATGTTCCGGTCAAAAGTGACGCGAACATTTCCGATGCCATATACATATGCCCTTCGTTGGTACTCAACGATGATGCTTGGTCGCAGTAAGTTCAACCTCATTTGTAAGTAGAACACGCGCAGAGGTTTGGGGTGGTTGGGGTCATACATAAGGGAGTTGGAAAGAATGGCGTTCAATTGCTCCTCGGAGATCGCGCAGCTCTCTTTATAGTTTTTGTTTTTCAGCTTATGTTTGATTTCCAGTTTTATGGTCGACCGGGGATCATCGTATACCCGGATACGGAACTTTTGGCGCTCCTCAACACCTGCGTCGTTCTCACGATATGATTTTCTTTCGTATGTGTCGAAGTACATGCTGCGGACACGATAGGAGTCGTTTACCTGATGCCGATCAACGTCCATGACCGCGTCAAGTTTGGCCGTCATTAGTTGGAGCGTAAGTTCATCGACAATATATTTTTGCTCATTTCTATATATCATCCGGTTCATCCTTTAAAGAGATGAGCCAGGTCTCATTTTCGTATTCGAATATCAAAAAGCATGGGAAATAACGGCTCACAAGAATACTACACTAGAGAAATGAAGCATGAAAGGATCAAAGTTTGGAGAGTGGGAAGAAAAGGAGGGAGATGGTATCCGGTGGCGGCGCGACAAACTACCTGACAGCGTGTGTGCCGCGGACGACCGCGATCCCCCGCTCCTCAATCATCTCGGCGATTTTGCTGATTGTCGGGCATTCTCGTCCTGTGTCAGGACGAACCGTGCATACGCCGATATGGACGATCTGTGTTCCGATGGCTTTCAATCGCTCAACCTTTTCGACTATTCCGGCGTCTGTCGTTGGCTCGCTGTCACAGCCGTTGCAGCGCATGAAGGCGACCAGTTGAGCCTGCTGATTTTTATAGACGGAAAAGGATGCTTTCCTCTCGAGGAAGGCCGCCATGCAGCTCGCTCCGGTGCAGACCGCGTTGGCCTTGTCACAATTCAGCATCGCTATTTTTTTCATACTTGGCCCTCACATACCTGACTCTCATTAGGTGGATAGAAGTGGATGTGCAACAATCCCCTGGCATCGCGCGAGACTGTGGAATCGACCTCGTAGACATCGCGGATAAATTCCGTTGTTAAAACATCCTCCGGTGATCCCTCGGCGATGACTTCACCTTTGTTGAGCGCGATGATTCGATCACAATACATGGCGGCGATATTTAGATCATGGATCGCGGATATAACCGTCACATCCAGTCGCTTTACAATATCCATCAGTTGAAGTTGGTACTTGATGTCGAGGTGATTGGTTGGTTCATCCAGCACCAGACACGGAGTCCGCTGAGCGAGCGCACGCGCCAAAATGATCCGTTGCTGCTCACCGCCGGAGAGGGTTGAAAAAGACCGCTCTTCGTATTCGAGCATATCGACTTTGGCCAGCGCCTCATGAACAATCTGATAATCCTCCGGATTGTCACGTTCAAGCGCTTTTTTATGTGGAGCGCGCCCCATCAACACAACTTCGCGCACGGTGAAATCAAAGCTATGGTAATTGTGCTGTGACACGACGGCCATGCGTTTGGCGGATTCTTTCATTTTGTAAGAACTCAACGCCTTGTTGTCGAGGGTGATTTTCCCCTCCGACGGCTGAAGCACACGATAGATGCAGCGCAGCAATGTGCTTTTCCCACTGCCGTTGGGCCCGATCACACCGATGAATTCCGCAGTTTCAGCAGCCAGGTTGATGCCTTTCAAAATATGCGCGCCCCCCAGGCTGACGTGCACCTCCTGCGTCGCGATCCTCATTGGCCGGCACCTCCAAAACCATATTTTCGCTTAACCATCAGGTAGATAAAACTGGGGGCGCCAATCATCGAAGTTAGGATGCCGATCGGCAATTCCATTCCCTTTAGCAACACTCTGCACAGCACATCCGCCCAGATTAGAAAGATCGCTCCCAGCAACGCGCAGATTGGAATCAATTTCTTATGATCGGTTCCGAACATCATTCTGACCGCGTGAGGAATGATCAGGCCGATAAAGCCGATCATTCCGGCCGAGAAGACCACAAAGCCGACAATCGCAGCCGAAACAAGCAGATAGAGCTGTCGCCACCTATGTAAATCCTTGCCCAATGTGATCGAAACCTCGTCGCCAAGCAGCATCAGATTCAACGTCCGATATTGAGTTAGAAAGAAAAGTGTCGCGATCAAAACAATGGGAAAGACAACTGCGAGGTCCGCCCAGTTGGCGCCGGCAAGGCTGCCCATCATCCAATATGTGACGGTCTGGATTCCCTCTTTGTCGTGCGCGATATAAACGATAAAATTTGAGAACGCGCTACAGATGGCGCTAAGCGCCATTCCGGACAGCAAAAGCTTCACCGAGGTTGCGCGCCCGCCGACATTCGCGAGAGCGACGACGGCGAGCGAGATGCCGAACGCGCCCAGAAATGCCATCACGCCGACATAATTTTTTCCGAACGTCACACCGACACCGAGCAAAATTGAAATTGTCGCGCCAAGTGACGCGCCCGACGAGATACCAAGTGTGTACGGCTCCGCGAGAGGATTTTTCACAACCGCCTGCATGATGGCTCCACAGACGGACAGACCCATTCCGACCGCTATCGCCAGCAGCAGACGCGGCAGACGGATGTGCCAAACCACATCGTGGATGACGCCGCTACCGTAAGTAGCGGCGTCCCCAAAACTGATACCTAACGCGCCGAGTGTTTTGTGAATGATCACACCATAGACATCGCGCAGCGGTATGCGGACCGAACCGAACATGACCGCCAAAAAAACCGAAAGGCTGAGCGCCGCAAACAATAAAATGATCGCGATAATGTAAAGTGGGCGCTCCTTCTTGATTTTAATTCGATTTCTGATCATTCTGAATACAATTCCGGATACATCGCGCTGCCCAGCATGTTCAAGCCGTTGATCGTCCGGACTCCGCTATTGTAGACTTCGCTAAGTGGAATGCTGTACACATCCTCGCCGGCGATGGCGGACAGACTGGCGTAAGCCGGATCGTTGACGAATTCAGACACGGCGTCATCGCTGGAGCTGATCAGAAAAATCACGTCCGGATCCTGAGTCAGAATGTCCTCGGCGCCGATATCTTTCTCGGTTTCAAGAAGCTCTCCACCCATCGCGGTAACCATGTTTCCGGCGAGCATTGTCTTGTCATAGCTCCAGATTCGATCGCCCAAAAACTCGATGATCATCACGGTTTTTTTCTCTTGACCTTTGATCTGCGTTGTCACACGCTCGACCTCAGCGCTGATTTCATCGACGATTTCCTGAGCTTTGTCCTCAACATCGAAGATTTTGCCGATTGTCAAAATGTCTTTATATTCATTTTCAATCGTTCTGTTTTCGCTTACGTCATTTGAGTTTAACGACATGTAGGTACCGATGTTGTTTTCATGCCAGTAGTCCACATCGCCAATTGTCTTTTCCGAGAATGAAGATTTCCAGCCGAAAATGAAATCCGGCTGAAGCATGATCGCATATTCACGACTCATGGCAGCGTTGGTGTCGACAAACTCATTGTATTCCGCGCCTTCGGCGACTTTGTCGAATTCGTCCCACAGCTCTTCAAGGATCTCCTCTTTTTCCACTCCGACCGCGCAGACGATCTTGTCGCCAAGGCCCAAAGCGAGCATCGTCTCCATCGGCCCGGTCCAGAATGTGATGACACGTTCCGGCATTTGTTCGAAAGTATATTCAACGGGTTCCAATTCAAAATTGAATGTTGAGATTGTCAACGGATAATGGGATCCCTTGGCCGATTTACTCAAATCCGGCGCTGCTGTCTCCGCGGGCGCCGTTGTCTCCTCCGAGGTGGTTAACTCCGTTTGAGTCTCTGTCGCGCCGCCTTTGCCGGTTCCTCCACAGCTGACGAGTGTCGCCGCCAACATCAGCACGGCGAGCAGTAGAGAGATGATTTTCTTTTTTTGTTTCATTTGCTTTCCTCCAATTTGTTAATCAATTAAAAAAGAGCAACAGCTATTTTAGCTGTTGCCCATTTTCACAGAGTAAAATGATCACGGAATCATCCGCTCTATATCCCCAGAGCGATTCCATGCGAACAACACAAGCAGGTCTCCTGACTAATGTCCGGCGACATGGCGCGTGACGCGTGTCGCGGACAATCACAGTGGTGGGTCCGTGCGGGATTATCACCCGCTTCCCTATTCTCCTCGAGGTTCAAGGCACTTGCATTGGTATTCAATTACCTGGATCATACATAGCTTGCAAAACAGTGTCAATGTAAAAAACAATCATGTCTGCCTGAAACGATGAGTGACGCACCATTGCGCGGGACTCGATTCAATACGGATAATCAGGACATTTCGTTGATTGCAAAATCAGGACATTTCATCTATTTGCTATTGACAACGTTCTGATTTGGATTTATATTGTCCTTTAGTTAGCCTCAACTAACTTCAGCCGATAATAACTCATTGCGTTTTTACTGAAGATCGAACTCAAGTCGTATAATCATTTGATCTTCGCCGGTTGGTTGGGTGGGTGGAACTAAATTACTTCCGGAGGAGAACTCTATGGAAACGAAAACGAACGCGGTTGGCAAGACAAGCTGTCCGGCAGCCGACCTTTTTGAAATGGCGCTTGCGAATCACTGTGCGCCGGTTTTGTTTGGTAAAAAGCCGGCCGCTCTTTTTCCGGAGCGATGCTTTCCGAAAGACTGTCCCTGGCAGCTGCTTTACGATCAAGGGTTCCAAACGGTTCGTCTATCCGGAAGTAACCGGTTCCCGCTCATTCTCATCTACCATCCGAAATTGCTGGAGGCCAGCTTGGCGAACGAGGCCATCTACAACAAATTGAAAGAGATCGGCTATCCGATCCAAAAAAACTGGAGGTCGCTGTTGGGCTTTTTATACAAGCGTTTTCGTGAGTCCTCCACTTTTCCTCACGAGGTCGGATTTTTCCTTGGATATCCGCCCGAAGATGTACTGGGATTTATGCGTTGTCCGAAGAACGACAAGCTTTGCGGCGTTTGGAAAGTCTACGGAGATGAAGATCAAGCCACCCGACGTTTTGCCGAGTACGCCCGATGCCGCGAGATTCTAGTGGAGCGCGTCAAGAGTGGTGGCAGCATCCTAAATGATGGTTTGTCCGCCTTGGCAGGCTGATATTTGACCAACCGCCGATCAATCCGCCCGCCGGATTCAATTGATAATTGAGTCGGCATGAAATAGAAAGAGTGGAACAAGATTATGGGTTACGATTTGTGGAGAGATAAGACTTCGGAATTTCAGACAATCGATGTGCGCGGCTTACAGGGGAACTTCTTTCCCGGATTACATAAGCGGGCGGCCAATCTTAAAGTGGGAGATGGCTTGAGAATCATTCAAACGTTCGAACCCCACCCCTTATATGACGCCTTTGAGAAATTGGGATTTGAGCATCATACAGAGCGGGTCGAAGAGCATGAATTTCATGTGTTTTTTTATCGCATGGAGGCGAAAGAGAGCACTCACGCCGCGCCTTTCAAGCCGATCGCCTTGTTAAATTATCCCATTATCGATGAAAGCCTTGGCAAAATCGCCGTTGACTTCTGGGATCTCACCTGGAATGACGACAAACGCACGCTGCCCTATGAGACCAGATTGTTGTTGTCGCTCACAAACGCGGTTGGCGCCGGCAGGATGCGCCAGGCTTCAAGAGAGCTGATCAAAGCCTATGTCCACGGAGTTGAGTCTGCCGCGCTGGACGATGTGTTTGAACTTCTTGCCTGGAATCAGGGAATTGGTTATTTTAGCTCGGAGATCGGACCCTCTGCGCTATTTCAGGCATATAAACTAATCAAGACAGAGGAAAGCAAGGGGACCGATCGAGATGAGATCAAGCAAATGCTGAAAAAACAATTTGGAGAGAATCATACAGAAATCTCAGTTCGCTAGATCAAGCGTTTAAAACATAGCTGATTGTCACCGTTGGATCCCTTTCTTCCTTGAACAAGTCATTTCCAACGGTTTGCGATAGACGAAGACGCGCCACCCTTTGAGTCGGGGTGGCGCGTTTTACTTTCCGATCGGTTTTGACGGTTCAGTTTTTCGCTGAACCAACAGCCAAAGCGCGTGATAATTGTGCGATCGGCATGGTCTGCAAGACCACCCGGCCGGGCCCGGTAATCACGGTGTTGAACAATCCTTCACCGCCGAACAGCACGTTTTTAACCCCTTTTACCGTGGTGACGTCGATGGTGCAAGTCTCGCTGCAGGCGGCCAGGTATCCGGTGTCCACAATGATTTGCTGACCCGGTCCCAAATCATAGTCGACAGCGTAACCATCAATTTCCAAAAAGGCGATGCCGTTGCCGGACAAGCGCTGCATAATGAAACCCTCACCGCCAAAAAAACCGGCAGCGATGCGTTTTTGGAAAAAAACTGAAAGTTCGACGCCAATTTCGGAAGCCAGAAAACCGGAGCGCTGCACCACCAGACCCTGTTGGGGTGTGATGCGAATCGCGCGGATCGAGCCGGGCACTGTCGATGCGAAGGCGATCATTCCATCTCCTTGGGCGGTGTAATGATTCTGGAAAAAAGCCTCTCCCGAAAACATGCGACCAAACGCCTTGCCGACTCCTCCACTGGTCGTCTCCATGATCATATTTGGACTCATCCAACACATTGAACCTTTTTCAGTTATCATTGTCTCGCCATCGCTCAACTGGCAGGTGACGATCGGTAGCGGAGTCCCCTCAATTGTATACTTCATCTTGATCCTCCAACTTTCATTCTATCGATCCGCCGGGTCCATACGCGCCGGGCGGCACAGTCCGATGCCAACTGTATGAATGTGTCACTCATACAATTAGTATTATATAATACCAACTTCTACTAGTGTCGCTTGATTAAAGATAGTTTACAAGTGGTGCTGAGGCGAGCGGGGGCATGCTCGGTCCGCCCCTAATATAGCGCGCCGGTATCTTGAAAGATGTGGCTAACTGTTGTAACATATCGCTTATAAATCCATGTAGCGTGTGTATTTGCGCGGGTGCGCCGACATGTCACCATGTCGAGAGAATACGGATGAGATTTCCGAACTATCCCAATAACCGTGAAGCTGACGAAAGAGCGATAGGCCACTGCTAAACGCGGTAAGGTGCTCCGGAGGACGAAGCCAAGTCGGGAGAACTGCTTACACATTTTCCACTTGGGGGCGGGGGTATGCTATATGTTTTTCATTGTTGGCTCCTTGATATCAGGGAGCTTTTTTTGCCCCATCCACATATCTGTTTGGAACATCAGAAAGGGGTATTCGTACATGAAACGAAACAAAATTTTTATCTTGCTGCTGAGCTTCTCAATCCTGGCGTCCGGCCTGTTGGGGTGCGCGAAGAGGAAGGACACGGATTCGGGCGATCCAACCGATTCCGCGCAGATGACGCAGTCGACTGAGCGGACCGATCCGGCCGTGGAGGCGGATGATTTTTCGATCACGGTGGTAGATATGACGGGTCGTGAGATCACTTTGGACGAGCCGGCCACGAGAGTTGTGGCGCTGACAGCGTCCGACTGTGAAATTCTGTACGCGGTTGGGGCGGGAGACACGCTTGTCGGGCGCGGACAGTACTGTGATTATCCGGAGGAAGTTCTGGAGGTGCCCGCGGTCGAGTCGGGGGCGGACACGAATCTGGAACAGATCATTGATCTGCGGCCGCAGGTGTTGCTAATGAGCACAATGGCGCAGACCGAAGAACAAATCGCGGCGCTGGAAGCGGCGGGGATCAAGGTCGTTGTCTCAGACGCCAAAGATATTGAGGGCGTCTATGAGTCCATTACCCTGATTGGCACGCTGATGGATAAGGGAAATGAGGCGAGCGAACTGATTGACTCAATGCGAGAGTCCTTCGCCGAGATTTCGTCTCAAAGTGCCGGATTTGAGGATAAACAGATTTATTTTGAGGTCTCACCTCTTGAGTTTGGTCTTTGGACGGCCGGAAGTGACACCTTTATGAATGAAATCGCGGAAATGATTGGTTTAAAAAACTGTTTCGCCGATGTCGACGGATGGGCAGAGATCTCTGAAGAGCAGGTTCTTGAACGCGATCCGGACTATATTGTGACCATCGCGATGTATTTTGGTGAAGGTCCACAGCCGGATGAGGAGATCAAGAGCCGCGAAGGCTGGGAAAATTTGACCGCCGTCAAAAATGGCGCCGTGCTCAGCTTTCAAAATGATGAGCTTTCGCGGCCGGGACCGCGTCTCGTCGATGGCGCGAAGATGTTATACGAATTTGTAAATGAGGCGGCCGCGGAGGAGGTTCCCTCCGAGGTCGAAGATCTTGCGAGTTAAAATGCTGATTCCAAGGGGGGACATGACGTCCCCCCGGCTTTGATTTGAGGAGTTTTGTGCGCGACAGGACAGAAGGCTTTGGTATTCGTGAATACCTGATATTTACCGGGATCACACTGATCACCTTCGCTTTTTGCGTCTCGGTTGGCAGTGTCAACATTCCGCTGCGCGACACGGTGTCGATCATCTGGAACGCGATCCGGCGTGGCTCTGTGCCGGAGGTGGCGGCTGCGCCGGCCATTATCTTGAAGGTCCGACTGCCGCGTGTCGTCTGTGTCGCTCTGACCGGCGCGTCACTATCTCTTTGTGGTGGCGCGATGCAGGGCTTGTTGCGCAATCCCTTGGCTGACGGGTCGACACTGGGTGTGTCCGCAGGCGCTTCGCTGGGCGCCGTGATCGCCATCGCGTTTGGCATTACGCTGCCTTCGCTGCCATTCGCGGGTGTTATGGTGATGGCCATGATTTTCGCGTTCATCTCGCTGATCCTGATTCTCGCGCTTGCCTATCGGTTGGACTTCTCGCTGTCAACGAACACGATCATTCTTGTCGGCGTGATCTATTCGATGTTCGTCTCCAGTATTTTGTCGCTGATCATCACCTTCGCCTCCGATCGGGTCAAACATATCACGTTCTGGACAATGGGCAGTTTGGCGGGGAGCAGTTTTGAAAATGCCTGGATGCTCTTCATCGCGCTGATCATCTTTGGCGGGATCATTTTGCTGCACGCGCGCGAACTGAACGCATTCGCCATCGGAGAGGAAAACGCCCGGCATGTCGGGGTGAATGTCAAGCGAGTCAAGCTGGTTATCATGATCGCTGTTTCGGGATTGATTGGTGTCTGTGTGTCGATTGGCGGCACGATTGGTTTTGTCGGATTGGTCACTCCGCATATCGTGCGGATGATCACCGGACCCAACCACAAAAAACTACTTCCAGCCTCGCTGTTCGGCGGCGCGGTGTTTTTGATGCTGACGGATTTGGTCGCCCGTGTTTTGCTCAATCCGCTGGAATTGCCGATCGGCGTGATCACATCATTTATCGGTGCGATTCTATTTGTCTATATTTTCTACGTTTCACGGAGGAATTCCCATGCTTGAAGTTGACAATCTGACCGTTCGCTATGGCGATTTGACGATCGTCGACAGTGTCAGCTTCACAGTCGATGAGGGTGGCTGGCTGATGATTGTGGGCCCAAACGGGGCGGGGAAAAGCACCATCATCAACGCCATTTCCCAGGCGGTGTCGTATACCGGTGAAGTGCGCTTTCAAGGCCGAAATTTCGAAACGTATAAGCCACATGAGCGGGCGCGCTTGATTGGCGTGCTGGCGCAAAGCAATTCAATCAATTATTCTTTCACAGTTAAAGAGGTTGTCAGGATGGGGCGGTACGCTCACGCTCCGGGAATGTTCTCCCGACATGACGAGGAAGGTGAGCGCTATGTGTCGGAGGCGATCGCGATGACCGGATTGGAATCCTTGCTCGGGCAATCGGTCCTGACACTGTCCGGCGGTGAGCTGAGACGGGTGTTTTTGGCTCAACTGTTTGCGCAAAATCCCCGACTGCTGATTTTGGACGAGCCGACCAACCATTTGGATCTGCTGTATCAAAAACAAACATTTTCGTTGATTCAAAACTGGTTGGAAACCTCGGGGCGCGCGGTCATATCGGTGGTCCATGACCTGAGCCTCGCCAAATCGTTTGGAAAACAGGCGCTGTTGCTTGATAAAGGAAGGGTCAAAGCCGCCGGACCGATTAACGAGACCTTGAACGCGCGGCATCTTGACCCGGTCTATCATATGGATGTCTATGCGTGGATGCGGCGTAATTTGAGTCAATGGGAACGGTGAGTGAAGAGGAGGACGATGCCTTGTTTCTTTTTCACGTCAAAGGAGTGGCCCTGTGCGAATTTTGTTGACCGGCGGATCGGCGCATGGCAAGAGCACGTATGCCGAGACACTGGCGAACCGCTTCGCTCTTCCGCGATATTTTATCGACACGACCGGACCTTCCGCGGAAGTCGGGCGCCGCTCCGAGCGAATGCTGAGATTAAGAGCGGATGGACGGTTTACTGTGCTGGAGCGCGGCGCTGATCTTCAACAGATTCGCTTGCCGCTCCGCGGTGTCGTGCTGCTGGACTGCATGTGCCATCTGACCGCCAATGAAATGTTTGATCAAACCGGCGAGATCCGTGACGCGCATGATATAATCCTTATGGGGATTGAGTCGCTGGCAGCCCGGTCAGAAGTGTTGATCGTCGTCACCAACGATGTGGGCGCCGACGGTGGTCAATATGACTACAAGACCCGCTCGTATATCCTCGCGCTGGGCCGCCTCAACAACACCTTGGCGGAGCGGTTTGACTCCGTCTATGAAATGGTTTGCGGCATTCCAATCGTGTTGAAAGGTGAACCACTTGGGTAAATTACTTAAAGGTGTGTCACTTTGCAATCGCTGGCCTGAGGCCGGTGCGCCGCGGTCAAAGTCAGCCTCATTGGAAGGACCTGTTGGAAAATGATTCTGGTTATTGGATCGCTCGCGTCCGGCAAGACGGAGTATGTAAAAACACTTGGCTACTCGGACTCCGATATCGCCGACGGAGTATTGGACGGGCGGCCGGTGCTGGACAATCTTCAGGATTTGATCTTTGCCGATCCGGCAGGCGCGGATCGGCTGTTTTCGCTGTTGACGAACAAAGAGGTTGTGATCTGCGCTGAAGTTGGCAGCGGCGTCATACCGATCGAGTCCGGAGCGCGCGAGGCTCGCGAGGCCGTGGGCCGGCTGTGTATCCGGCTCGCGAATGAGGCGGAGCGTGTGGTTCGTCTTGTGTGTGGCATTCCAACGCTGATCAAAGGAGATCGCTGAGCGGAGAGACGCTCCGTGACAAGTCCGGCGAATGCCTGTCAAGCCCGAATTCATTCGGCAGCGCGCCAAAATCTGTGATAAAATAACTCAAAATATAATAAGATAAAGCTTTAGGTCGATCAGGATTTATGATGTGATTGACCAATTGGATTGTGGTTTTTCAACCGTTTGCAGGAGCGTGTTTTATGTATAAGAAACCGTGTCAATTGATGGCGACCTCGCCACTTTTTGCCGGGCTGAATCATGAGAGTTTTGAGCCATACTGCCGTCAACTGAACATTCGTCTGATTTACAAGGGTGAGATTGTCGTCAACGAAGGCGACGAATGTGGCTCTGTGAACGTGGTGCTCGACGGGCAGTTGTCCGTCCAAAAATATGCGAGCAACGGTGATTTTGTCACGCTCAATTTGTTGGGTGAGGGAGACGTGTTTGGCGAGGATTTGATCTTCGGATCCTCACATGTCTATCCATATTCCATCGAAGCCGTCACCAACGCGAAGATCATCAGTTTGAGTCTTAACTTGTTGAAACAGTACATGAATGAAAATCCCGACATGGTCGTCGGTTTTCTTGGCTTTTTATCCGACCGGCTTCAAGAACAAAATGAGCGGATCTCAATTTTGTCCCAGCGCAGCCTGCGACAAAAAATTTCCAGCTATTTGGTCAGTCTTTATCATAAATCCAATCTCACTTCGGATGCCGATAAGTTGAACGGAACCACCGCGGGGATGTGGACGCGCGAGCCGGCCACGCCCTATGTCGAATTGCCGGTGTCCAAGGAGGTCGCGGCCCGTTTGCTGGCCATGCCCCGTCCGTCATTTTCCAGGGAGCTGGTACGCATGGAAAAAGATGGTTTGATTCGTGTGGATGGCAGAACCATTTGGTTGAGCGATCTGGACGCATTGGAGCGTGGCGTGCTGGATGGTCTGAGATAAACGCGGGCCGGTGGCGTGGCGCCGGCCGCGATGTGTCTTTAGGAGGAGGTCGGACCACCGCCGAAAAATGATCACCTCGATGTGTTCAAATTATAGCGAAGCGTGTATAATGTCAGCGTCTTGTCCGCTTTGGTTCGGTGAGGGTCATGGAGAAATTAAAACAGGCTATTTTAGAACAAGGTATCGTTGTCGGAGAGGATGTCCTCAAGGTGGACAGCTTTTTGAATCACCAGATTGATCCACAGCTGATGAGCGAGATCGGTCAGGAATTTGTTCGCCTGTTTGGCGATCGGGGGATTACAAAGGTAGTGACGATCGAAGTGTCCGGGATCGCGCCTGCGATTTTCGCGGGCTTTTTTCTTTCGGTTCCCGTCGTGTTCGCCAAGAAATCCCAATCGCTCACGTTGGATGACGATGTGTACACATCTCATGTGATGTCGTTTACCAAGCGCAAAGAGTATCGCATCACTGTGGAAAAGAAATACATAACGGATCAGGACACGGTCTTGCTGATCGACGACTTTCTCGCCGTCGGCCAGGCGCTCAACGGTTTGATCGACATTGTCCGACAAGCCGGTGCGAAACTGGCGGGCTGTGGCATCGTGATCGAAAAAGGTTTTTTGCGCGGTGGGGATCTGTTGAGGGAACAGGGCGTGTGTGTTCAATCACTTGCTATTATAGAATCAATGGCCGATCGAAAGATCATTTTCCGGGAAACCCCGGAAGGAGGAAATGAATGAAAATGAAGAAACTGGTAACGCTGATGCTGACTGTGACCATGTTGGCCGCGGCGGCACTCAGCGGTTGCTCGGGCAGTGTCAAGGACAGCGGCTCCACTGAGACTACGGTCGCCGCGGACACCAAAGAGACCGATGCCGAAACCGAGGCGTCCGAACGGGACGCGGACGGCGCGCCGATGAAGGTCGGTGTCCTCTATATCAGCACCAAGACAGATGGTGGCTGGTCTCAGGGACACGCAGAAGGATTCGCCAAGGCGGTCGAGACGATTGGCGCTGACAAGGTACAACTGATCGAAAAAGAGAGCGTCGCGGATACCGATGCGCAGGCGACGGAAACCGCTATACGCGCCATGATTCAAGAGGGCTGCGAGATTATTTTCGCGACCAGCTTTGGCTTCATGGAGACGGTGGAACGCATGTCCCACGAATTCCCTGAAGTGAAATTTGAACACTGTTCCGGTTACATGTCCAATGAGAATATGGACAACTATTTCGGCCAGATTGAACAGGCGCGCTATCTTTCGGGTATCGCCGCCGGTTACAAAACCGAGACCGATAAAATTGGATTTGTGGCGGCTCAGCCGATTCCCGAAGTCATCCGGGGTGTCAACGCATTCACACTGGGTGTTCGCTCGGTCAATCCGGAAGCCGAAGTGCACGTCAAATTTTCAATGACCTGGTTTGACCCCGGCAAAGAGACCGAAACCGCGAAAGCGTTGCTGGACGAGGGCTGTGACGTCCTGGCCATGCATCAGGACACTCCGTCCACATTGAAAGCCGCCGAGGACGCGGGTGGGTTCGCGGTGGGTTACGACCTGAGCGCGGCGGATGTGGTGCCGAACGCGTATTTGACCGCGCCGCTGTGGAACTGGTCGGTTTACTATACTCATAAGCTGAACGCGATGCTGGATGGAACCTGGGCGGTTGAGCAATCCTGGGGCGGCATGAAAGAGGATCTGATTCAGTTGGATGAGCTGACCGATCTGGTGCCCGAGGAAGCGGTCGCGGAAATTGACGAAGTGATGGCGGATATCGTCGAACAGGGCAACGCCTATGTTTTCGCCGGTCCGTTGAAGGACCAGGCGGGCAACGAAGTCTGCCCCGAGGGCCAGAGCGTCAGCCAGGAAGACCAGATGGCGATGGATTACTTTGTGGAAGGTGTGGTGGGTTCGATACCGACTCAGTGATGAGCAGTCAATCGATCCCGGCGCGACGGTTCACGAGATTCGCCTGAGCGGTCGTGTGAGACAAATGGTTTGATATGTTGGTTTCGGTGCCGGCCCTTTACGCGGACGGCGCCGAAACATGTTTTTGGAAGAAAATTGTGATTCTCAGGAGACAGACAATGGAGATAATCAAGCAGGTTCCGGCTCTTGAAATGAGAGGGATATCGAAATCATTTGGTAGCGTGCGCGCCAATCATGATGTGAATTTCACCCTTGATCATGGTGAGATCCATGCGCTGTTGGGTGAAAATGGATCCGGAAAAAGCACGTTGATGAATATTTTGTCCGGCATCTACAGCCCGGACAGCGGAATGATCATGATCAACGGGACCGTGCGGCAGTTTCATTCGCCTAAAGACGCCATTTCGCAAAAAATTGGTATGGTGCACCAACACTTTCGGCTGATGGAAAACATGTTGGCCTGGGAAAATGTCCAGGCCGGCACCGCCGGCGCGAAGCTGGATAGAAAAAAATCCATTGAACGCATGGTCGCGCTGGCCGAACAATATCAAATCGGCTTTGACCCCGGCAAAAGTGTGCGCGCGATGTCGGTCGGTGAAAAACAAAATGTGGAGATTATGAAGGTGTTGTACCGGGGCGCGGACATCCTGGTCATGGACGAGCCGACCGCGGTGCTCACACCTCAAGAGATCGAGGGCCTGTTCACCGTGCTCAGAAAGATGCGCGATGATGGGCGTTCGGTCATCTTCATCAGTCACAAGCTAAACGAGGTCGCCGCGCTTTGTGACCGGGTGACGGTGCTGCGCGCAGGTGAGGCCGTGGGCTGTGCCAGAGTGGCGGATTTGCGACGGGACAACATGATTGAGATGATGGTTGGCCATAAAGTGGACCTGTCGATCGATCGCCCCGAACCGCAACACCGGCCGGTCTGTTTAACGGTGGATCAATTGACGGTGAAAGATGGGTTGGGGACGACCAAGCTGAATCAGGTGAGTTTTGATTTGGCTCCGGGGGAGATTCTTGGTGTGGCGGGATTGGCCGGCAGTGGTCAAAAAGAACTCTGTGAGGCGATCGCCGGGCTCCAGTCCGATGTCGAGGGGTCGATTCAGTTCGATGGCCGTGACATCCTGGGACACTCTCCGCGCGAAATCATCCGCATGGGCGTCAGCATGAGCTTCATCCCGGAAGATCGGCTTGGGATGGGTCTGGTTCCAAATATGGACATCGTGGAGAACATCATGCTCAAGGACTACGCTTTTCACAAAGGTCCCTGGTTGCAAATCAAAACCGCGGAGAAAAAAGCCCGTCAAATCGTCGATCAGCTGGACATCAACACTGCGGGGGTTGGACAGGCGGTGCGTAAACTGTCGGGCGGGAACATTCAAAAAGTCATTTTGGGTCGTGAGATCAATCTGAATCCCAAGCTGTTGATCACCGCGTACGCGGTACGGGGGCTGGATATCAATTCCGCCTACACAATTTATGATTTACTTAACACTCAGAAGCAAAAGGGTGTCGCGATCCTGTACATCGGAGAGGATTTGGATGTACTGTTGGAGTTGTGTGACCGAATTCTTGTTTTATGTCAAGGTGAGGTCACCGGCATTGTAAAGGCTCAGGATGTGACGAAAGAGGATATCGGCCTGTTGATGTCCGGTGGTTCTCCGGATACGGTCGTGTCAAATGGACGGGCGCGCGAAGAGGAGGGTGGACAGTGAAATTCAGAATGGTTCAAAGGACTCGGATATCCACTCTAAAAGCGATGTCGATCCGGATTGTCGCCATCCTGTTGGCGCTGCTGGTCGCTGCGTTGTTGTTGCTGGTCATGGGCTTTAATCCCTTGGAGGCGTATGCCGCCATGCTGTCCGGCGCGTTTGGCTCGTTCACCGGTTTGAGAAGCACCGTCACGACCGCGGTGCCGCTGATCATCATCTCGCTGGGCATCTCAATCGCGTTCAGCATGAATTTTGTCAATGTGGGCGGTGAAGGACAATTGTTGGCGGGCGCGGTGGGGGCGACATTCATAGCGCATAATTTGCCTATGTCATTGCCCGCGCCGATCATGTTGTTGGCGATGGCCGTCGCGTCCATGCTGTTAGGTGGCCTGCTGGCCGCTATTCCGGCTTTTTTCAAAGCGAAATACAATGTGAATGAGACTTTATTCACGTTGATGCTGAATTATGTCATGCAATATTTTGTGTTGATGCTGCGCAGCCAAATCTGGAGGGATCCAAAGGGGATGGGTTTTCCCAAGATCGCCGCGGTTCCGACCAACGCGATGTTGCCTAAATGGGGAGGGATCCACATCGGTTGGATGGTCGCCCTGGTGCTCGTGGCGATCGTCCACATAATGATGCGGCGCACAAAAATCGGCTATGAGATGCGGGTTGTGGGGTCAAGTGTGAACACTGCCCGCTATGCCGGTATGAATGTCAATAAAGTAATCATCATTGGTGTCTGCGTCTCCGGAGCGATCGCGGGCCTGACCGGCATGATCAAACTGTCCGGCAGCACCTACAACCTGACCGAGACCATCGGTGGCGGGAGCGGATTCACGGCGGTCATCATCGCCTGGCTGTCCAAACTGTCGGCGCCGGTCATCTTGTTTGTCGGTTTTATGTTTGGCGCGTTGACGCAAGGGGCGACCGCGATGGAAATCGCCCTGGGCATCCCCGCGGCGTTGGCCGACTCCATACAAGGTCTGATTTTATTTGGTGCGCTGGGTTGTGAATTTTTCATTCAATATAAACTGGTGCGAGAACAAAGAACGCTCGCCCGACAGCCGGAGCTGAACGAGGAGGTGGCGGAATGAACAGAATCGGCATGCAAGTCGCGTTGCTGTTGGCCTCGGCCATCCGGATGTCCACACCTTTGATTCTGGGCACGCTGGGTGAGACGCTGACCGAGCGCGCCGGCAATTTGAACCTTGGTGTGGAAGGCATGATGATGCTCGGCGGATCGGTCTCGTATTTGATCGCGCTCTATACCGAAAGCCCCTTGCTGGCGCTGCTCGGTGGAATGCTGGGCGCGATGTTGGGCGCTTTTCTATACGCGTTCATGACGATCACTTTGCGTGCGAACCAGACGGTCAGCGGTCTCGCGCTGGCGATATTCGGCGTCGGTCTGGGCAACACGTTGGGGAAAATTGGCGCAGGCGCGAACGTTCCACAGCGGGTGACGGCGCTGTTCAAAGCCGCGCCGCTCACGCTTCGATCGGGTGGCGTTCAGGATCTGAAAATCATCGGACCGGTGTTGAGCTTCATAAATGAGGCGTTTCTAAAGCATGACGTGTTCGTCTACCTGGCCGTGTCGCTGGCGGTGTTGTTTTATCTGTTTTTGTTTAAGACCAAAATCGGATTGAACATCCGCGCGGTCGGCGAAAACCCATCGGCCGCCGACGCCTCGGGGCTAACCGTCTCCCGCGTGAAGTACGGCTGTGTGCTTGCAGGAGGAGCGTTGGCGGGGCTGGCCGGAGCGTATTATCCATTGGCGCATATCGGCGCGTGGACCGACAACATTACCGGGGGGCGGGGCTGGATTGTGGTCGCGCTGGTCATTTTCGTGCGCTGGCATCCACTAAAGGCGATTGTTGGATCGGTTTTATTTGGCCTATTGGATATCATCGGAGTCCGTCTGCCCACATTGATTCCCGGTATCGCGCATTTGCCTATTTTTTCGGAGTACGCGTTTAACATGTATCCTTACATCATGACGATCATTGTGCTGATTTTTTCATATGCCAGAGGGAAAAAAGGCTGGATGGGACCGGCTTCGCTGGGTCAGTCATTCTTTCGGGAGGAACGCTGACGAAGCCGAGGCGCGCCGTTCAAGCGGGTTGACATGAATTTGCAATGAATGAACACTAAAATGTAATATGTAAGGCCTGCCGGAACATCCAAATTCTCGCGGGCCGTTCATTTTTTCATGTATAATTACATTGTCGGTCTGTTTGACAACAGATGTTTCAGTCGCACCCGGATGAAAGGATTTTTCAAAGAATGCAACTTCTCGCCATGCAGATTATTGACGACATCGTCCAATTTTTTAGACGGTTGTTTTTTAATTTGGCCAATGGCTTGTTTATATTTGGAAATGTCTGGGACATAATTCTCGTTGCGGTTGACGTCACCGTATGCACACTGGTCGTATATTTCATTCTTAAATTAATGCGTGACACGAGGGCCTGGCAATTGCTCAAAGGCATCGTTTTCATTGTTGTGTTCACACAGGTCAGCGGTCTGCTCGGCCTGCAGACCATGAACTATCTATTGACAAACTCACTTTCGATCCTGGCGGTGGCTTTTGTCATCATTTTTCAACCGGAGCTAAGGCGAGCGCTCGAGAAAGTCGGTCGCAGATCGGTGAATCTGCTGTCCAGTGTGACCGCCGGCTACAATGAAGAGGCTGACGAAGTGGACACCATCACACGCGAGGTGTCGATCGCCTGCGCAGCCATGGCGCGGGAACGCACCGGAGCCTTGATTGTGTTTGAACGCAATACAAGATTGGGTGAGCTGACCGAGCAGCCCAACGCGGTGATTGTCGACGCCGCGGTGACCGCCATGAACCTGCAGCAGATCTTTTATGAAGGGTCTCCGATGCATGATGGCGCTGTTTTGGTAAGAAATGGTCGGATTTATGCGGCCCGTTGCCATGTCCCGCTGTCCGATGACACCCGGGTCCGTGACGGGCTGGGCACTCGGCACCGAGCCGCGATCGGAGCCAGCGAGATGGGCGACTCCTTCGCCGTGGTCGTGTCGGAAGAGCATGGCACCATTTCGTTGACCCTGGAAGGCCGCCTTTATCGGATTGAGAGTGGTGAGGCTCTGCGCCGAGTGCTGGAGAAGCTTTTGAAAACCAGAACCTGGAGAGAGACCGGTGGCGGTTCGTTCATACAACGCGTCAGAGGTCTGTTCCTGAAGCCCGACGAGTCGCCCGAGATCGCGGAGGCGCTGGCCTCTCAGACCGCAGAGGCGATCAAGCCTAAAAAGAGGAAAAACTTACTCAAACTGGCATCTTTGCTGATCGCCCTGGCGCTCTGGGCTTTGGTTCAATCTGCGATCAATCCGATCAGTCTGACGACGGTCACAGTTCCGCTGCAAACTGACAGCATCAATTATCTTGATCAGTACGATTTGGATTTCGCCAAACCAAGCAGCACGATTCAGTTGCAGATCCGTTCGCGGAAAAAATATATTGACAGGATGACACCGTCCAACATTGTCGCCTCCATCGACTTTGGTGATTTGGACTTTGAGACGATTATGCAGGAGATCGAATCCGGTCATACTTCCAGTCAGCAGAAAATGCAGGTGCATGTGCAGGTGGATGGAGTTTTTGATTCCGCCTATGAAGTTGCCAGCCGAACACCATCCGCGTTTTATGTCAGACTATATCCGGTGGAGCGATGATCGTGGGAGATGCTGTTCGTCCGCGGGCGATTGATTTCGCGCAGTCCGAAGTTATATAAATGAAAATAATGAAATCAAGGAGATTATGAAATATGGGTAGATTGTTTGGCACGGATGGGGTCAGAGGGGTGGCGAACACCGAGCTTACCGCTGAACTGGCGTATCAATTGGGTTTTTATGGAGCTGTGGTTTTAGGTGGAGACAATCAGATCAGCCCGAGGATATTGGTGGGCCAAGACTCGCGCTTGTCAGGTGATATGCTGCAGGCGGCGCTGGTGGCCGGCATCACATCGTCCGGAGCCGATGTCTATTTGGCCGGTGTCCTGCCCACACCCGGCGTGGCTTATTTGACTCAAAGTCAGAATTTTGACGCGGGTGTCATGATCTCGGCCTCCCACAACAGCTTTGAGTTTAATGGAATTAAATTTTTCAATCGCGACGGATATAAGCTCCCTGATGAAGTGGAAGATGAGATCGAGGCGTATATCAAGGGTGACAAGCCGTGTGACAAACCTGCGAAAACCGGCGTTGAGCTGGGGCGGGCACATTTGTTCAATCAAGGTCAAATGCGCTATATGCAACATTTGAAAGACAAAATGGGTTTAGACCTGAGTGGACTGAAAATCGCTTTGGATTGTGCCAACGGAGCGGCCAGTTTCATCGCTCCGGCGTTGTACCGGGAATTGGGCGCGGAACTGATTGTCATCGCCGCCGAACCGGATGGACGCAACATCAATCACGACTGCGGTTCGACTTATTTGACTAAACTACGTAAGACCGTGGTCGACGAACGATGCGACTTGGGATTCGCGTTCGACGGGGACGCCGATCGCATGCTGGCCGTCGACAACACCGGCAAGTCGGTGGACGGCGACCAAATCATGTTGATCATCGCCAAGAATATGATGCGCCAACAGTTGCTGCCACACGACATGCTTGTCGTGACGGTCATGAGCAATCTAGGTCTGCGTCGGGCGGCCAAGCAGCTGGGCATGGAGTTGACAGTGACAAAGGTTGGGGATCGATATGTGCTTGAAGAGATGAGAGCCAAAGGCTACGCGTTTGGCGGTGAGCAATCCGGCCATATGATCATGCTGGAGCACACCACGACCGGAGATGGAATCTTGAGTTCGCTGGCTTTGCTGCACGCTCTGTTGAACAGTCGCTCGACCTTGAATCAGGCGGCGCAAATCATGCATGTCTACCCTCAGGTGTTGGTCCCCGCGTTTATTCCGAACGACAAGAAGAACGCGGCGATGTCCGACCCTGAAATCCTGGAGTTGATTCATAAAGTCGAAGACTCCCTGGGCGAGGACGGGCGCGTGCTCGTTCGTCCTTCCGGCACGGAACCGCAGATCCGCGTCATGATCGAGGGGGATGATTCGAAACAAATTAAGGCGCTGGCGAATGAGATCGCCAATGCGATTGTATCCAAATACACGGACTGACGGGTGCGGGAAATGAATCTGACAAAGTTGAGAAATATTCTAATAGCGCTTGTCGCTGTGCTGATCGCGGCCACCGGTTTTCTACTCTATAAAAACGGGTTGCCCGAGTTAAATTTGGGGACGAAACGAACCGGGGACGCACAGACTGTCGGTCCGGCGGGCGAACAAACCAACGCGGAAGGATCCACACTGATTTCCGCTGCCGAGGAACAGTTGATTCTGCAAAACCAGGAGGCGGATTTGCTGAAAAACCGGGAAAATCTGCGTCGCTGGCCCACTGATCCTGTGGTCGCCGACGATTTCTCGGGTGACGCGCCAAAATTGGCGGAATTTAAAGGTCGTGAATCCGGGGCGACGGCTTTGAGCGGGGCGGTCGTGTTTTTAGATTATGGACATGGCGGGCCGGACGCGGGAACCGTTTATCCGACAAAGGCGCCACATGACGTTCTGGAAAAAAATCTCAATCTTGAGATCGGCAAACGACTAAAAGAAAAATTGGAGGCGATGGGAGCGGATGTTGTGGAACTGCGCACCGAAGATGAATGGCTTTCGATCTATGCGCGTTCCGCTTTGATTGGCGAGTACCTTGTGCGGGACGCCCTGTCACGCCTGGATTCTCAGGGGGCTTCGCCGGTCGTGGATTTGTTGAATTCTTACCAGAATCATTTTGATGTGATCCACGATTTGAATCGTGACAGTGGCGGAGGTGATTTTCTGGGTGGTACCGGACAAAGCCAGCAGGTTCGCTTTCTATATGATTTGGAGAAACAATATGAAAACTGTATTTTAGTTTCGCTTCATTGCAATTATTCCGAGCAAACCACCGAAGCCGGAGGGATTCAGTTGTATTATCTTGACAACCAATCCGCTTTTAATACCGCGGATTCGAAAATCGGCAGAGATTACATCGACAATCCTGATAACAAGATGTTTCCGATCTATCAAAACTACGATGACATTGGACGTCTGCGCCTGGCCAATCTCATTTATGACACGATAGTTGGGGAGATTCCTGAGTTGACCACAAGGAACGCGGGCTCGATTTTGCCATATAACTTCGCCGTGTTGCGGTGTTCCGGAATCAACTCCGTCCTGGTTGAGATGGGCTTTCTCAGCAACGGCGCAGATCGCGAACTGCTGTCCTCCGAAGACGGTCAGGAACGCCTATCGGACGCTCTGGCGGACAGTGTCTATCGCTATTATTGTGAGGAATGAAATGTTATGAATGGTGATATTACCTTGCCGCGGCAAATCCGCGACATCCTTTCCTTCTGCCTGAACCCCTCCCTTGATATTGGGCTGCTCATTACCGATCTGAAACTTGGACGAACCAATCGATATGAATCGTTGCGCACCGACGCGGGCGGCAAGGGCTTGAACGTCGCACGCCTGCTATGTGGACATAAGTTTGACTGCGCGGTTTTCATGCCGATTCCGGAGCATTGCCACGATCTATACTCTTATCTGGAACGGGAACAATGCAGCGCGTTGACCTTTGAGGTCCCGGGTGAGCTGAGAATCAATATCAAGATCAACGAGCATCTCGAAAGCGGTGAATTTCAATCGACCGGAATCAACGGCACCGGCGAGCATATCGGCGCTTCGGTCGCCAATGATCTGTTTCTCATGGCGTTGACGGCGGCGTCGGGCTACGGCGTGGTCGTTCAGTCCGGCAGCTTGTTGCCGGGAATACCGGAGAACATATACGAGAAGATCAGTGAGGAAATCTATCAGGCGCAAGGCATCAATGTGTTGGATTCGTCCGGCGAGCCAATGTTGAGCGGGCTTCGCGGACATGTGGATATCTATAAACCAAATCTGGATGAATTTCGCCAACTGACCCGTGCGCCCTGCGACAACAGAGAGTGGATTGCCAAGACCGCCGCAGAATTTTGCCGCAATTCTAAGGTGTCGCTGATCGTGGTTTCGCTTGGAGCGGAGGGCGCAATTTTGACGAACGGGCAGACGGTCCACAGTGCGCGCATACCCGACTTCGAACCGGCCGGATACACCGGATCATCGTCAATTCTGAGTTTGACCGGAGCGGGGGACGCGATGACCGCCATGCTCGCGGCGGTGGCTTCCGCGACACCGCTCGAACAGTCCTTTGACACCTATTTGCGCACGGTCGATCCGCTTTGGCTGACCCGGTTGGTGATGAGCGCGGCACAGGCCGCGATTCGCACGCCCGGCACGAAGATGCCGACATGGGAGCAGATCACTGAATGGATTCCCACAATCGAGGTGGAAGAGCTTTCGATCGATTTCTGACATCTCGAATACCTCATGCTCAAACTTTCCCATCTCCCGGTGATCCGAAAATCACGATGTCCGCTGATCCTGCAAATAAAAACAATGCCGTGAAGCTAAATCACGGCATTGTCTCTTTTATACGATTGAATTCATTTAACGGATTGGTAAGTTCCGCTCACTCAAACATTAAACGCCTTGCGGCCCGGATAAATGGCTTTGTCACCCAATTCTTCCTCAATACGCAACAACTGATTGTATTTCGCCACGCGGTCGGAACGTGAAGGCGCGCCGGTTTTGATCTGACCTGAGTTTGTCGCCACCACGATGTCCGCGATGGTGACGTCTTCGGTCTCGCCCGAGCGGTGGGACACCACCGAAGTGTATCCGGCTTTGGCGGCCATGGCCATCGCTTCCAACGTCTCGGTCAAGGTGCCGATCTGGTTGACTTTGATCAAAATGGAATTCGCGGTATTGTTGCTGATTCCCTTCTCCAAGCGGACGGAATTTGTCACAAACAGGTCATCGCCGACCAGCTGGACTTTGTCACCGATCTTGTCGGTCAGTTTTTTCCACGCGTCCCAGTCTTCCTCGGCCAGGCCGTCCTCGATAGAGATAATCGGATATTTTTCGACCAGCTGCTCATAGAAAGCGACCATTTCATCGGCCGTTTTGTATTCGCCGGTCTTCCAGAAGTAATAGCTGCCATCGGTCTTGCCGGCGACTTTCGCTTCCTCGTAGAGTTCGGTGGAGGCGGGGTCCATGGCGATCATGAAGTCCTCGCCCGGTTTGAATCCGGCTTCTTTAATCGCCTCGACCAGGAAATCCAATGCCTCTTCCTCGCCGTTCTTAAAGCTCGGGGCGAAACCGCCCTCATCTCCAACTGCGGTGGAATAACCTTCTTTTTTCAGCAGCTTGCGCAATGTGTGGAACACGTCCGCGCATTCTTGTAATGCCTGCCTAAAAGATGTCGCGCTGACCGGCATGATCATGAATTCCTGAAAACTCAGTGAGCTGTCGGCGTGTTTTCCACCATTCAGCACATTCATCATCGGAACCGGCAGTGTGCGCGCCTGCACCCCGCCAATGTAGTTGAACAGACTCATTCCGTGACACTGTGCCGCCGCTTTGGCCGCCGCCAAAGACACGCCCAAGATCGCGTTCGCGCCAAAGTTCGCTTTGTTATCCGTGCCATCCATGCGGATCATTTCCATGTCCAGACCGTACTGATCACAGACGTCCATGCCAACCAGGGCCGGAGCGATCTTCTCATTCACATTGGCGACCGCTTTGGTGACGCCTTTGCCACCGTAACGGGATTTGTCACCGTCGCGCAATTCGACCGCCTCAAACGCGCCGGTCGAAGCGCCGGACGGAACCGCCGCGCGTCCCAGTGTGCCACCTTCGGTGATGACATCGACTTCGACGGTCGGGTTGCCGCGCGAATCCATGATTTCACGAGCTTTGATTTTGGCAATCTTACAAAAACACATACGATTTACCTCCTAATATCCGTTTGTTATCGTAGTTAATTGTCGCCATCACGAAAAAACCGTCTCAGATGCGATTATCGACTGTGACACACAAGTAACTAATCACTTCAATCTGCGAACTCGATTTGTTCACACTTTGCCATTATAATCTAAGCCGAAGATTTAATCATCTCTCAGTGATATAATAGTTAGAAAAATTATTTTGGCTCGATCGGCAGCCGCCGGTCCGCTCTTACTTTGTTGGAGGATATATGGCGAAGCATCCTGAAATGCAATATTATTCCGTCAGCGAGATTGAAAGTCGTCTCGGTTCGGTGCGGATGGATGAATTTGTCCGTAGCAGCGAGGAGGACTTTTTGCAAAAAATGTCGGATATCGCGGCGGCGGTCGCCTGGAGTGACAAAGTGAAGGTGATTTTCATCTCAGGTCCGACATCTTCCGGCAAGACCACCTCGACCAACCGGTTGGCGGGCGCGTTGGGCCTGCGTGGCAAGCACGCGGTCAAACTTTCGTTGGATGACTATTATATTGATTTTGAAAAACCCAAGGTCGTCAACGGCTGGTACGATTTCGAAAATCCGGAAACACTGGACCTGGACATGATTCGCGATGACATCGAACGTCTGTTGGATGGAGGAACGGTGAATCCGCCACATTTTAACTTTAAAGAGCGTCGCCGGGAATGGCATGGGACGAATGAGCTATCGCTTAAGAATGACGATGTGCTGCTTGTCGAAGGACTGCACGGTCTGTCCTCCCATGTGGCGGGGCATTTGGATCCTGACCTCTGGTATGGGATCATGTTGCGCCCCTGGGCGACGATCGCGACCGATCGCACCTTGCTGACAGCCAGAGACATCCGCATGATGCGCAGAATTTCACGCGACGCCCATAGTCGCAATACCTCGGCGCTCGCCACGATTGATTATTGGCCGATGCTTGATCAGACAGAAGACCGGTTTTTCCCTGAATACACCGAACGCGCGGATGTCTTTATCAACACCTGTGTCGCCTACGAGTTTTGCATCATCCCACATTTGGCGGCGGAACAAATTGAAAAAGATCTGGAACTGCTGGAGCGAGCTGAGCTGCCTCCCTCTTTGTATGTTGAGCCACCGCTGGAGTATGTTGATTTGGAGGCGGCACTTGAACAGGCGAACCATTTGTTGCGGGCGAGCAAAAAACTGCCCTACGTGACAAAGCGCCAAGTTCCAAGGATGTCGATTTTAAACGAATTTATCAATTGATGAACTTTCCATGATGAAATCCGGGTGACAGGTCGACAGCGGTCGTAGCTTTTTAATTAGACCGTGAATGACAATCCCGATTGGAATAGATATTGTGTGAGGAAGTAGTATGCCTATTAAAATTCAGGACGGGTTGCCCGCCGCGAGAATCCTCGAGCGGGAACATGTTTTTTTTATGACGGAGACCCGAGCGTATGAACAGGATATTCGTCCGCTCCATATATTAATTGTGAATTTGATGCCGACAAAGACGGTCACGGAGACACAATTTTTTCGCTTGCTCGGCAACACGCCTCTGCAGGTGGAGCCTTATCTGCTCTACACAGCCTCCTATACGCCGAAACACATCTCTCAAAAACATTTGGCGTCCTATTACAACACGTTTAAAGAGATTCAACATCTGTATTTTGATGGCATGATCATCACGGGAGCTCCGGTTGAGCTCATGGAATTTGAGGATGTGGCTTATTGGGATGAACTGTGTGAGATTATGGAGTGGAGCAAAACCCATGTCTATTCAAGCATGCACGTCTGCTGGGGCGCGCAGGCAGGCTTGTATTATCACTATGGCGTCCCTAAATATGGGCTGGATGAAAAAATGTTTGGCGTGTTTCCGCATTTCATAAGCTGGGATCACCCTGTGAAACTGTTTCGCGGGTTTGATGACATTTTTTACGTGCCTCATTCGCGACATACAGAAATACGACCTTCCGACATTTTGGCGCGACAGGAATTAAGATTGCTTTCCATCTCCGAAGATTCCGGCGTGTTTGCCGTGTCCGATCATGAAGGAAGGCAGATCTTCGTGACCGGCCATGTGGAATACGATCCACTGACGTTGGATTCCGAGTATCGCCGCGACGTGGACAAAGGTTTGCCGATTAAGATCCCGCATAATTATTATCCGGACAATGACCCGACGAAACAGCCGGTCATGAGGTGGCGCAGCAGCGCGCATCTGCTGTTCGCCAATTGGCTGAACTACTACGTCTACCAAGAAACGCCATACGATATCAGCACGATTCGTTGAACGGAGGGGCATCGAGCAGTTTGATCAGGCGGCGGTAGACTTCGGCGATCGGAAACCCCATGACGGTGTAGAAGTCTCCCCTGATACTGTCTATCAACAGCGCACCTTCATCTTGAATGCCATAGCCGCCGGCCTTGTCAAAGGGCGAACCGCCCGCGACATATTTTTTAATCAAATTTTCCTGTATTTGATCCAATATGCGAAATCTCACCCGCGCGTGGCCGACAAACGAGTCAGCCGGGGAGTGGGCGAGCTCGGGCAGGTCAGGGTGTGAGGCCAAGAATGCTACCGCGGTGAAGACCGAGTGCTCGTGTCCGCAGAGGTCGCTGAGCATGGTGTTCGCCTCGTCGGCGTCGGTGGGCTTGCCTAATATCATTTCACGGTGGTGGACAACTGTGTCGGATCCGATATAGATACATGGTTGCTCCGGTTGTTCAATCTGGCGCACAGCCTCCGCCTTGGCTGTCGCCAGAGCGAGCGACAAAGAAGCGGCTGTGGCCGGGCTGACCTTGCCATCATCGTCGCCCATGACGGCCTTGGCGATCGCCCGTTCATCGGTCGCTGAAACCGCCGTGCGAAATGGCAGGCCGCAAAGCTTCATCAAATCGTTGCGCCGCGGTGACGCGCTGCAGAGCACCAACTCAATCCGCACGCGTTGGGTGGAAAAGCCATTGATATAATTGTGTTCCATAAAGGCTATAATATCTATAAAACATGTGGGAGGCCAGTTCAATGCGGACAATGGGAAGAGATCAACAAAGAAAACTGGACCAACAATTCGCGAAAATCGCCGGTGTGCCGACTTTGCTGCTTATGGAACGGGCGGCGCTGGAGACCATGACGGTTTGTCAGGAAATATTGGCCGAGCGAGGCGATCTGCCGATCGCGGTTGTCGTCGGGCGGGGCAATAACGGGGGAGATGGGTATGCGTTGGCCAGGATGCTGACCGCGGCGGGGCGCCGGGTGACCGTCTATGAGACGGAGGCAGCGGCTTTGTCACATGAATCGGACGGTGACAGTGACAGTGGGATCAACCGCCGGGCGGTGCTTAATCTGTCCATTCCCGTATTTCCGATCGGCGAATTCGACGTCTCCAACCGTATGGTGGTGGACTGTGTGTTCGGCACAGGGTTTACCGTCCGTCGGGCGCTTGACGATGATTTGATCGCTTTGTTCGCGAAGATCAACGCTGCGCGAACAACCTATGACGCGCCGGTGGTGTCGGTCGATTTGCCGTCCGGAGTGGACGCCGATTCCGGTTTGGTGGCGGATGGCGCAGTACGGGCGACCCACACCGTCACATTTGTTGCGCCAAAACCCGGAATCCTTAGCCACCCGGGCAGAAACTACGCAGGTAAGATCATTGTGCGCGGCTTGGGCATACCCGAATCATTTATTGAATCTGTTTTTAAAGAAATGGGTGGACGCAACGTTCAGGCCATCACCGAGGCTGATCTGCGACATTGGCGACCGGAACGACCGGCCGATGGGCACAAGGGCACGTTTGGCCGCGCATTGATTCTGGCCGGCAGTGAAGGGATGATCGGAGCGGGCGCGATGGCGACCGATGGCTGCCTGCGCAGCGGGGCGGGACTCGTGACCTGGGCGCTCCCGGAGAATGTGTACGCCATCGGCGCGCCCACCTGTCCACAGGCATTGGTGCGCCCCTTGTCAAACGATTTCAGCAGCCGCATTCTTGCTTGCAAAGAACTGATCGCCGAGGCTCGGGCGGTGCTGGTCGGCCCGGGTAGTGGTACGGGAAAGCTGATGATTCACACCTTGGAGCAGGCGATCCGCAACGCGCCCCGCTTGGTCATCGACGCCGATGGGTTGAACTGCCTGGCGGAGAGCGCCGCATTGCGGGCGGAGGTTGGCGCCCGTATAGCCAGGCACATGGAGCCTGCTGTCCTGACTCCACATCCGGGGGAGTTCGCGCGTCTGTTTCCTGCCGCCGCCGATTTCCCACAGGGACGCGCCGCCGCCGCGGAATTGTTGGCTGAACAGCTGAATTCCGTGATTGTTCTTAAAGGGATGGCCACGGTGGTGGCCATGCCGCCCAGCCTTCAAACGGCGGATCGGATCTGGATCAACACCAGCGGCAATTCGGGTCTGGCAAAAGGAGGATCGGGTGATGTGTTGGCCGGACTGATGACCGGATTACTGGCGCAAAACCTGCCTTTGGGTGTCGCGGTGTGTGGCGCGGTTTACCTACATGGGCGAGCCGGAGATCTTCTGAGGGATCGCACTGGCGAGCGTGCGATGCGGCCGGTGGATCTGCCCGGTGTGTTCGCCGAGGTGTTCACCGAATGCGGGTGGGAGCCTGAACGAGAGCTTAGAGAGTGTGGGTTCGATGAATAAAAGCTATGTGGTGAGCCGGTCCTGGGCGGAGATCGACCTGGACGCGTTGGCGTCCAATGTGCGATCGATCCGTTCTTTGATGCGTAAAAATTGCGAGGTGATGGCAGTTGTCAAAGCCGACGCGTATGGACATGGAGCGATGCGCACCGCGCCTGTTTTATTGGAGAACGGTGTTTCCCGATTGGCTGTCTCATTGCTGGATGAGGCGATCAATTTGCGCGAAAACGGAATCGAGGCGCCGATTTTGATCCTTAGCTACACGGATCCACGCCGTGCGGAGGAGGTCATTCGCTACAATCTGACGCAAACGGTCTATAGCTGGGATTTGATCCACGCGCTGGACGATGCCGGCGCAAAACTCGGCGCGAAGGCGGACGTCCACATCAAGATTGATACCGGCATGGGGCGAATCGGCTTTGTATCGGGGTTCAACAGTGTGGCGGAGACGCAAAAGATTTGTGAGTTGCCGAATATCACCGTCGAAGGGATCTTCACACACTTCGCCACGGCAGATGAGGTGGACGATGAATTCACGCGACTGCAATTCACACGCTTCATGAGCATCTGCACCGAACTTGAAAAACAGGGAATCTATATTCCCATTAAGCATTGCTGCAACAGCGCCGCGACCTTGCGGTATCCGGAGATGCACCTGGATATGGTCCGCGCCGGATTGATCTTGTTCGGCCTGTTGCCGGACAACTGTAAGGAGCACGCCGACCGGTTTAAGCCGGCGATGCGCTTAAAATCATCGGTCATTCATGTCAAGACACTGCCGGCCGGCTCGTCTGTCGGCTATGGCCGAAATTATCTGACCGACGAGGAGACTGTGATCGCCACCATCCCAATTGGCTATGCGGACGGATATAATCGCCTGATGAGCAACCGCGCGCACGCCTTGATTCAAGGGGAGATGGTCCCGGTGATTGGCAATATATGTATGGACGCCTGCATGTTGGATGTCAGCCGATTGAAAGAACCGGTGAAAGTGGGCGATGAGGTGGTGCTGGTGGGAAGGCAAACCTGGCGAGGACGGGATGCCGTCATCACCTTTGAAGATCTGGCCGCCTGGAGTGAGACCATTTCCTATGAGGTCATCTGCGTCATAGGAAAGCGCGTCCCACGTGTTTTTATTCAAAACAACAAAGTCGTCGACGTCCATACCGATCTGTTGCCGCTGCTTTGACCGTGTGTCGTTTGACGGATCCCGTCTCAGATCGTGAAATGAACTTTATTTCGCGACGGAGAAGGAAGTCGGTTGAAAGATCAGCGCCTGCACGCTTTTATTGTCTCCATCGATGGCATAGCCGAGCAGGGCCCTCGGGTACGTCCCAAAGTTATCAACTTCGATAATATGAAACCCCATTCGCTCGTAAAATGAAATGACGGGGTGGTTTGAATAGGCGGTGAACAGGCGGATCTCGCGACAATTCCGGGCTTTAAGATGGTTCACGGCGCTGGTGAACAGCAGCTTGCCGATGCCGGTCCCCATATATTCGGGAAGCACCGCGAAACGGCGCAAGAAGCAAATATCCCCGTCCTCTTGAATATCCAGATGTGTGGTCCCGACGATTTGCCAATTGCGGCGCGCGACCAGAACTTGGCCTTTCTCGATGGAGGCGAGCACCTTAGCCTTGGTGTCGTGCATCGCGTCGAGCAAAGGCAGGCCGTCAGCGCCGTTGGGAATCCCCGAGTTGCGAGCATATTCGGCCATCGCCCGTCGCACTGTTGTCATAATCGAGGACGCGTCGTCGCGCGTGGCGAGAAAAACACCGGAATTGGTTGTGCCATTATCTGCGATCGTATTATTCATTTTTCCCCCATCAGGCGTGCCATGATCGCCTTTTGCGCATGTAATCTGTTTTCGGCCTGGTCGAAAACAACCGACTGTGCCCCTTCAAATACTTCCTCACTGACTTCCATGCCACGGTACGCGGGCAGACAGTGCAGGAAAATGGCCTGCGAGTCAGCGTGCGCCATCATGGATTGATCCACTGTGAACCCCTTCATGGTTTGAATGCGTTCGTTTCTTTCCTGTTCCTGTCCCATGCTGATCCAGGTATCCGTGTAGACGGCGTCCGCGCCACGGACCGCCTCGATCGGATCGTAGCCGATTTCAACGCGGGTATTGGTGGAGGCGGCGATCGTCTCGGCCTGTTGAACGCAGACCGGGTCGGCTTCGTATCCGGGAGGTGTGGCGACGTGGATGTCCATTCCCACCAAAGCGGCTCCCTGGAGCAACGAGTTCGCCATGTTGTTGCCGTCCCCGATGTAGGCGAGCTTGAGCCCGCCGAGCGTGCCTTTCTTCTCGCGAATCGTCATCAGATCGCAGAGAACCTGACATGGATGCTCCAAATCGGTCAGCCCGTTGATGACCGGGATCGTGCTGTGCGCTGCCAAGCGCACCACGCTGCTATGTGAATATGTGCGAATCATCAGGCCGTCAAGATAACGCGACATGACTCTGGCGGAGTCCTCGACCGTCTCTCCACGTCCAAGTTGAATGTCATTGTTATTTAAGAAGATCCCCATCCCACCAAGTTGGTAGATGCCGACTTCAAAGGAAATTCTGGTGCGGGTGGACGATTTGGCGAAAATCATGCCCAGCGTTTTCTCTTTGAGCAGGTGATGAGACCGGCCGGCTTTGTTGTCAGCCTTCAGCTGATCGGCCAGGTCGAGCAGCTCGATGATCTCTTCGGGGTTGTAATCGCTTAGGCTGATAAAATCCTTTTGGGATATCATAGATTCAATCTCCTTTTCAGAATCTTTCTATCATGACTCACCGAGCAAAACAGCTTCGAGAATCTCGACAAACTGATCAATCTGCGCGGGTTCCAAAATTAACGGTGGCAGCAGGCGCAAGGTGTGTGGGCCGGTGGCGTTGACCAGCACTTTTCTATTGAAGAGCGCGTCGCGGATCATTGTAGCGGAATCCGCCGTCTCGGTGAAGTCGATCGCGGTCATCAGGCCGACGCCGCGCACTTCGGCGATTAGGGAAGGGTGGCGGTCGCGCAGTTGATTCAGGCGACTTGCGAGGTATTCTCCATTCTCACCCGCCCGGTCCCCCAGACTTAAGCGCTCGTACTCATCCAACACGGTCAGCGCCGAGGCGCAGGCAAGCGGGTTGCCTCCAAAGGTGGTTCCGTGGGAGCCAGGCTCAAATCCGGCGCACACGTCTCCGCGGGCCAGCAGCGCGCCGATCGGCATTCCGCCGGCAAGTCCTTTCGCCATGGTGACGATATCCGCATCGATACCGTAATGCTGGGTGCTCAAAAACTGTCCGGTTCGTCCCATTCCTGTTTGAATTTCATCGACAATCAAGATGACTCCATGTTTTTGACAAAGGGTTTCCGCCGCCTTCGCGTACTCGGGTGAGACCGGGTGCACGCCGCTTTCTCCTTGGATCAGCTCCAAGATGATGCCCGCCGTGTCCGGGCGCCTCACCGCCTCCTCGAGGGCGGCGATGTCATTGAACGGCAGATATGAAAAACCCGGCGGCAGCGGGGCGAACGGCTGGTTGTATTTTGGCTGGCCGGTCGCGGTGATGGTCGCCAATGTGCGCCCATGAAAAGAATTTACTGCCGAATAAAAATTTGTGCGCGGGCTGTTCTTACGATGGAAATAGCCGCGCGTCAGCTTAATCGCTGCCTCGTTCGCCTCGGCTCCGCTGTTGCAAAAAAAGGCGCGCTCCATACCGGTCGCCTGACATAGACGCCGGGCAAGTCGGGCCTGACTTTCGATATAGTATAGATTCGAACAATGAATCAGTTTTCCCGCCTGCTCGCAGATCGTCTGGATCAGATGTCTGTTTCCGTGCCCCAGGATGTTGACCGCGATCCCGCCCAACATGTCGAGGTATGTGTCGCCGTTGGTGTCTTTCAAAAAAACACCTTCGCCCGATGTGAAACTGACGGGTGTCCGTTTGCCGAATGTGTTTAGATAGTATTGCTCGTCAATCTCCATGATTGAATTCAAATCCATGACGATTCACCTCCAAGAATAGTGTTTTCTGATTAAAAAGCTGTGTCCAGTCGCTCCCCTTGATGATAAGGTCTACGATGTCTCATGATCATGGTGCCGATACCCTTGTTGGTGAAAATTTCAAGCACGATGCTGTGCGGCACTCTGCCATCTATTATATGGGCCCGATTCACACCCCGCTTGACGGTGTTCAGGCAACCGAGCACTTTGGGAATCATCCCGCCGGTGATCGCCCCGGTATCAATTAAACTGTGCACCTCGGTTTCGGTCAAGGTGTGCAAAATCTGTTCACCGCCGTCCTCGGTCTTACGAATGACACCGGGCACGTCGGTCAGTGTGATGAGCTTTTCCGCCTTTAGAGCGGCGGCTATCTCGGCCGCAGCCGTGTCGGCGTTGATGTTGTAGGATTGACCATTGCTGTCCACACCGATTGGCGCGATCACGGGAATGTAGTTCTCGCTCAACGTTTCGATCAAGGCTGTGTTGATCCCCACGATCTCGCCGACATATCCGACATCAATCGGATTTCCATCGGCGTCCCGACTCATTTTTCTGCATTCGATGACCGATCCGTCGATGCCGCTGATGCCGATCGCGTGGGAGCCGTTTTGTTGCAGTCCGGCGACGATCGCTTTGTTTGTCTTGCCGATCAGGACCATCTGTGCCACTTCCAGGGTTTCGTTATCGGTGACCCTCAGACCGTTCTCAAACTTGGACTCGATTCGCAATTTGTCCAACATGCCACTGATGTCCGGGCCGCCACCATGTACCACAATTGGGCGGATTCCAATGAATCTCAACAGCGTCACGTCCTCCATGACTTTGTTTCGCAAATCTTCGTTGACCATTGCGTTGCCGCCATATTTGATGACAACTGTCTTTCCCGAAAGACTTTGAATATAAGGCAGCGCCTCAATCAATATCTCAGCCTTGACCGGGCGGGGCACAGCCGCCATATCGCTAAAAGCGGTCGCCATGGTGTCGGCCGCCCTGGAGAATGGTTTGGGCTCGGGCGCGCCTTCTCGATGACTGTCGTTATATTTATTATCCATTTGCCCTTCCTTTCGCGATCCGGCTTCGTGGATATCCCATAGCGTTTCGTGGATATCTCATCCTAAAGTGGATATTTCATCCTAAATCAGAACTGATTTTTTTTAATTGTATACCGTGAAATCAAACCACCCGCCAAGCTTGTCAAATGGCGAGCGGAACGCCGGTCAAACCACTGGTTTCCGCCAGGCCGAACATGATGTTGAGCGCCTGAACAGCTTGAGCGCAAGCGCCTTTGCCCAGATTGTCAATCGCGGAGAAAATTTTGATCAGTTGATTATCCGCGTCATATAGCGGCGCGAGGTCACAAAAATTGCTCCCGCAGACCGCACTTGTCTGTGGCAACGAGCCTTCGTCCAACACTCGCACAAACATCTCGTCCTTATAATACTCTTTATAGAGACTGACCAGCTCTGCGGTGTCCAATACCTGTCCGGACTCCCGGCGTGTGGAATTGGGACGTGCGTAGATTGTCGCCAGCATGCCGTGCCCAATCGGCAAGAGGTGTGGAGTAAATGTGATTTGCACAGTATCGTCGGTCAGCAAAGATAGTTTTTCCCGCATTTCGGGGGTGTGGCGGTGACCGACCACGCCGTACGGCTTGTAGTTTTGGCCCATTTCCGCCATGGTGTAGGCAACGTCCGCCCGGCGTCCGGCTCCGGTGATTCCGGAGGCCGCGTCCACGATGATTCCTTGAGGGTCGATTTGTTGACCGCTGATCAGAGGGGCCAAAGCGAGGATCGTGCAGGTGGGGTAACAACCGGGATTGGCGATCAGGCGTGCCCGCGCCAGCTCGGAACGATATAACTCAGGCAGGCCATAAACCGCTTCACTTAACAATTCGGGATGAGGGTGTTCGACCTTGTACGTAGTCTCATAGGTGCTCAATTCATTAAATCGAAAGTCGGCGCTATGATCCAGCACTCGCAACCCCCGGTCGAGCAAATCGGAGACAATGGACGCTGAGACGCCGTGTGGCAAAGCGGTGATGACCACGTCACAGATCTGCGCGAGGCGATCCGGGTCGATATCGCTCAAAACAAGGTCAACCAGGCCTTTGAAAGCCGGATAAATCTCTGAAAACGGTTTTCCCGCGTAACTCTTTGAGCAGAGCGCGGTGATTTCGAAGTTTGGATGGGAATGTAAATAGCGCACAAGCTCCATGCCGACATAGCCGGTGGCTCCCACGATACCCAGTCTGATTTTCCGGTCCGGATGTTTAATTTGTGACATTTTTTACCCTCTTTGTATTTCTTTTTTCTTTATCATTCGCGATGTGACGCGCCACCAACTTGAAGTGAAGATAAATTATAAGGCAGAACTAATAATTATACAAATTCAAGCCGACGAAATCGAACATAATGAATAATTTATGAATAAAATCGAATTTGAATCTATTTTATTACTTGCTAATTATATAACAATTCGTCTCAAATTGAATATAATTAGCCGAGATCCATTCTGATACTGGCATAAATGCCCTGCTGCGCCAAAGAATAAATAGATTTACTGACAATTTGCACAAAAAATAGAAAATGGTGTATAATGCATCAAATAAGAATCACTTGTTTTGTAACTATCGCATTGAGTTAATGTCTTTAAATGTACTTGTAAGCTTGTTGAGACCGGCCGTCGTCGTGACCGCCGGCGGAAAGGCTGTGAAATGGAAGTTTTAAAACAATGTATCCGTAAGGCGGCTGAATTTCTCGACCGTGGCGCCGGCGTCACGGACGCGACCGGAACTGTGCTGGTCAGCACGGATGAATCTCAGATTGGAACGTCAGAACCGGATGCCCTAATTTTGTGTGAGTCGGACGATATGTTATCGGTCACCGAATTTAAGACCTTCCGCAAGATCAGCGCGGTGGGAAATCCTGATCTGGTTTGCTATATAGACGGCACGGATCAGGTTTCACAGACCTATCTGGAATTTTTATGCAACTGGCTGATGACCGCGTTGCATGATGGCACAAATGAGTCAGACAAATGCGCCTTGATCAAAAATATTCTGTTGGAGAATGAATTGCCCGGCGACATTCCGTTAAAAGCCCGCGACCATCACATTCCATATGCGGTCACGCGCACTGTTTTCCTGGTCAGAGTGCCCGAGGCGAATGGATCTGCGGCGCAGGAGATATTAAAGGACTTGTTTCCCAATCGGCGTATGGATTTTGTGCTCGCCATGGACGAGACCAATATGGTGCTGCTCAAAGAATTGGGTGAGGATCCAAAGGCTCAAATTGACGGAATCGCGGACTTGGTGGCGGAAAGCTTCGCCCAGGCGGAGATCGGCCCCGTTTACATCGGCGTCGGCATGACGGTCGACACGCTGAAGGACTGCTCGCGGTCCTATAGAGAGGCTTCGCTGGCGTTGACAATCGGTGATATTTTCGAACCCGATAACAAGACCATGCACTATAACAAACTCGGGTTGGGTCGCTTGATCTACCAACTCCCCCCGACCTTGTGCCGCATGTTCCTGGACGAGGTGTTTCCGCAAGGTTCTTACGATATGCTGGACAGCGAGACATTGCACACGATCGACAAGTTCTTTGAAAACAATTTAAATGGCAGCGAGACTTCCAGACAGCTGTTTGTCCACCGGAACACGTTGGTCTACCGTTTGGACAAAGTGCAGAAAATCACCGATCTGGACTTGCGCAATTTTGACGATGCTGTATTATTTAAACTTGCCTCGATGGTACGCAAGTATTTGGAGAAGCAGGATCCGACTGTTCTGACCACCGGCAATCGCTGGTGAGCTTGGCCGAAAGCGACCACGGTACACGGATTATTTATCTGTGTCCGAGAACCCCGACTGATAGTGGCGCGCGCCACTTCGATCCGCTGATCTGAATCAGAAAGGGGAAACCAGTTGATAGAGTTTGATAACGTCAGCATGTCATATCCAAACAGCGCGACGCTGGCGCTTCGTGATCTCAGCTTCTCGATTCATAGCGGAGAGTTCGTCTTTGTGATTGGACAAAGCGGATCCGGTAAGACGACAATCGTCAAGCTGCTGACCTGCGAAGAGAAGATATTAAAAGGCAATATCTTTGTTGGAAAGTATCGCCTTAATAAAATGAAGAGAAGACTGGTTCCGTATTTGCGTCGCAATATCGGTATGGTCTTTCAAGATTTTCGTTTGATCCCGACCAAAACAATATTTGAGAATGTGGCGTTCGCCATGGAGATCCTCGGCTATTCGCGCAAGGCGATTCGGCTGCAGGTCTCCATGGTGCTTAGCACGGTTGGCCTGCGGGCGCGCGAAGACGCCTATCCGAACGAATTGTCGGGGGGTGAACAACAGCGGGTCGCGATCGCCAGGGCGATGGTCAACAACCCGGCCATTCTGCTGGCCGACGAGCCGACGGGTAACCTGGATCCCGCTAATAGTGAGATGATCATGGCGCTGCTGGAGGAGATCAACCGCGGCGGGACCACGGTTGTCATCTGCACCCATAACCGAGAACTGGTTAATCGCATGAAAAAGCGTGTCATTGAGATTGACGACGGTTCCTTGGTGCGCGATGACGAGAGCAGCGTCTATGGAGATGACACTCCGCGGTATACCCCGCGCGAGCTCAAGCGCAGACGGGGAGCCGCGGGCGAGGAGCGCGGAGCGGATGAGGATTCGCTGGATGATGAAGAGTTTGAAATCCCTGAGTTTGCCCGTGGCATCTTTCATATGGATGACTATATGTTTGATCAGGACGACTACCCGGAGGACTCTGAAGAGAATGAAGTCTCGGATGCGCCGGACATGCCGGAGAATGTGGATGTACAACTTGAGGAACCGGGAGAACAAGAGACAAGCGTCATGTCGGACGAGCTGGCGCTAGCTGAGTTGTCGCGCGCGGGCGAGGAGTACGGAGCGGATGAGGATTCGCTGGATGAAGAAGAGTTTGAGATCCCCGAGTTTGCCCGTGACAACTTGCAAATGGATGACTATATCCTTGATAAGGAAGGCTACCCGGAGGACTCTGAAGAGGATGAAGTCTCGGATGCGCCGGACATGCCGGAGCAGGTGGAGGGGGCTGAAGGGCGCGAAGTCTCAGCTTATGAGACCGCCGATTATAATGTGGATGTACCACTTGAGGAACCGGGCGAACAAGAGGCAATCGTCATTTCGGACGAGCTGACGCTCACTGAGTTGTCGCGTGCGGTCGAGGATCGGGAAGAGGACGATCTCCGAGAGGCGGGATCTGAAGATGGCGATCATGATCGTTTCAACAAACGGAAAAAATCATCTTCGGATTACTTTAAGTAAGGACTGGCAGATAAATGAGATTTAGAATATTGTTAAATTCTCTTAAAGAGAGTTTTAAGAGCATCGTTCGTCATCCGCTGGTCACACTGGCGTCGGTGACGACCATCGCGTTAATGCTTACTTTGATGGGGAGCTTTGTGGCGATTTCAATGAATGCGAACCACATCGCCGACAAGGTCGGCGAGCAGCCCCCGGTTGAAATCTGGATGGAGCTGGGGGTCGCGGACGAGGAGATCGCGACACTTGAGGACGCGCTGTCCAATCATCCTGAAATTGTTGAGTTTGTGGAAGTCACTCCTGAACAAAATTATGAGATATTAAAAGAAAACCTGGGAGATGACGCAGACGTCCTGTCCAACTTCCAAGGAGCTTCGATGCTGCCGTATTCGTTTCAAGTGAGGTTGCAAGATCCGGATATATCGGAATCATTCGAAAAGCAGGTCTTGGGATATAGCGGTGTGCGGCGTGTGGATTACAGCAAAAAAGTCATGGATTCGCTGTCCAGTGTCATTCGCTGGGTCAACGTCGGAACTTTGGTGGCCTTTGGTGTCTTGTGCGCGATATCGCTGTTCATCATAGCGAACATGGTGCGTGTCTCTGTGTTGTCACGCGGCGAGGAAATCGAGATCATGAAATATGTGGGTTCCACCAATACTTATATACGACTGCCATATATTCTGGAGGGCGCGATCGCAGGTCTTTTGGGGTCCTTGATCGCCAGCGTGATTGTCTATATGCTATACGATGTTGTATATGCTCATTTGATGGCCGGAGCCACCGTTGACAGTTTTTATTCCTTGATGCTATTGGATGACGTCATCATGCCGATCGCACTCGTCAATCTGGCGTTGGGTGTCGTGATTGGCTCGATCGGCAGCTTGATGTCGGTCCGAAAATATGTCAAAGTATAATAATTGGGATCCATGATCGGTTGTTGAGATTTTTTGGTGAAATCCAACAAAAAAAGATAAATAAATTGCAGCGGCGTGGACACTGGTCTAAACTAATTCCAGATTTTTACATTGTGAGGATACTCGCCGTGCGACTATCCAAGCGATGGTTTGTTAACAGGAGGCAATTATGCGAAAGAAGACAATAGCGGTGTTTTTAGCGGCGATCATGCTGCTGACGCCTCTGCTGATTCCCCATTCGGCAGCAGCCGTTTCGGTGGACTCATTCAACGACGAGAAAAACGTGCTGGAGTCGCAACTGAGTGAGATTCAAAAAGAGGTTGAGAACCTGGAGAAGAAAAATGAAAATCTGGGTGAACAGCTGATTGAACTGCAACAGCAGGGCAAGGCGATGGAATCGGAGTATGAACAGTTGAATAGCGAGATGAATCTTGCTTCCGAAGTCATGCAGACCGCCGTTGACGAGAGCGTGCAGGCGATCGAAGAGGTGAAAAAACAACAAAAGGCCTATGAGGACCGAATTGTTGTTTTGTTCCAATATCAAAAGAAATCCACTCTGGAGGTCCTGTTGGAATCAAATAACCTGAATGGTTTTTTCACCAATATGAGGCTGATGGAATATGTCGCCGATGCCGACAACCAGCTGCTGAATGACCTCAAAGTCGCGCAGGAAGTCGCTGAGGTCAAACAGGCCAATGCGGAAGCGACCGTGGACCAGTACGACACCTTTATTAGTCAGAAACAGCAACAGCTGGATGGCTTGAACCAAGGCATCTCACTTGTTGAATCCGACATTCAGACGGTGGACAGTGAGATCTTGAATCGCAACACCGAAGCCGGTCAGGTCCAAGATATGATCACCGAAGTCGATTCCCAGTTGGCCGCGTTTTACGAACAGATGCGCCGAGAGGCTGAGGCCGCTCAGCGAGCCGAGGAGGAGTCCAGAGCCGCGGCGGAGGCGTCTTCTGTAGAGGCGTCACGAGTGGAATCTGAACGCGTGGCCGCTGAATCCAGAGAAGAGGCGTCCAGACAGGCGGCTGAGGAGTCCAGACAGGCGGCTGAGGCGTCCAAGCAGGCGGCTGAGGCGTCCAAGCAGGCATCGATCGATGCCTCGATACAGGCTTCGATACAGAAAGAAAATGAGATAGCCAAGTCCAAAGCGGCGGAGGCGTCCAGCAAGGCGGCCGAAAAGCCCGAAGATAGTTCATTGGCCAGCGAGGCCTCAGCGGCGAGCCAAAAGGCGTCCGAGTTGTCGCAGAAGACGACAACCACGCGCGCCACAACCACCACACCCGCCACGACCACGACGAAAGCTACCACCACTACAACAACCACGACAACGGCGCCGGCGCCGTCCAAGCCGGTGGACAGCAAACGTCTGATCATGCCGCTGACAAGCTACTACTATATGTCCTCGGCTTACGGTCCCCGTGTGCATCCGATCAGCGGAGCCGTCAGCAGCTTCCATTATGGTGTTGACTGGGCGGCGGCGGTCGGCACACCGGTGCGGGCGGCCAAAGGTGGTACGATCGCGATCGCGAACGCGCCTTATCAAGGGCAGACATACACATCACATAAAACAGGCTATGGCAACTATGTGACAATCAACCATGGAGATGGAACCTCGACAACTTACGCCCATTTAAGCTACGTGGAAGTATCGGTCGGACAGAAAGTTGCCGCGGGCGAGCGCATCGGAAAAGTGGGCAGCACCGGCGCTTCGACCGGACCCCATCTGCATTTTGAATATGCGATCAACGGCTCGACGGTAAACCCTGTGAGCTACATAGATTGATGCGAACGCGCAATATATGCGGACATTATTGAGGTAAATGAAGAGCGATACGTTGCGTATTGCTCTTTGTTACTATGGAGGAAAAGATGAATCACAACGAAGATATAAATTTATCCCGAAGACATGATCAGAATGTGACGCCACCTGATTCGGCGCGTGGAGATGGATATTCGAAAGGTCCTGTGGATTCGACACCAAATGTGACGTCGACAGCAAATATCTACTCTCAGCAACCACAACGCCCGATTCAGAATGCTCCGCGTCAAAGTGGCGCGAGGCAGCCACAAGAGGCCTGGCGCCCGCCGGGGGGACAGCCTCAACAGGGTTTTCATCCTCAGCCGTCAATGCGTTATCAACAGGCGAGACAGGGAGTTCAAGGGTCCTCAGATCACATTTCTCCGGTGAAGGTGAAGTCGTCTCACTCCGGAATAAAAATATGGCCCATCGTCACAGCGTCTTTGGTCACCATGATCATCAGTGTGCTGATCACATTGGCGTTGAGTGGCAAACTTGGAGCGCCGGCTCCGTGGATCGGGAGCACGGTGGAGGATATCTCCGTCACAACCTCCGATACCTCTCCCGAGGCGCAGGCGGCGGTTGATAAACTGAATGAGACGATCCGATATCTGTCGCAAAACTATTATCGGGAACTGTCGCCCGCCGAATTGCTAACCGCGATGGCCGAGGGGATGCCGACCAAGATGGACAGCATCCACACATATTCAATGACCGCTGAGGAGTATCAAACGATGCTTGACTCTCAAGACGGAAGCTATAGTGGAATTGGCGCGACAATTCAAGAAAGGAGGGTCGGCGGGGGTGTTGAGGTGATTGAGATTGTCACCGGCAGTCCGGCTGATCTGTCAAACCTTAAAGTTGGAGATATTTTCGTGGCGATCGACGGAGTTCCACTTGACACCGCGGACACCACTACCGAAGTGGCAGCCAGGGTGAGAGGACCGGTCGGAACGAAGGTGACTGTGAGGGTCTATCGACCGAGCCTGAATCAGGAATTGGACATCGAGCTTACCCGCGCGAATGTGCATCCGGAATATATAAGGACAAGGATGCTCAATGACGAGCTGGGTTACCTTCAAGTTACATCCTTCACAAATGATTTGTATCAGGATTTCAAAGCGGGTGTCGATTCGTTGGTCAAGATGGGGGCGAAAAACATCGTCTTTGATTTGCGCAACAATCCGGGCGGAAGCGCACAGACTGTGCATGACATGCTGGATTATTTGTTGCCCGAAACCGACCTTGTTGTTGAAAAAGGCCGCAGAAACGGATCCTCCTATGAGGAGGTTTGGACGTCGGACGCGAATATGGGCGTGCCGGAGGACATGAAATATGTCATTTTGGTCAACGAGAATTCCGCCAGCGCCTCCGAACTGTTTTCCGGAACTTTACGCGATCTTGGCAAGGCCTATCTGATCGGCGAAACAACCTATGGAAAGGGCAGTGGAACTGTGACGTTTTCGCTTCGCGATGGCTCCGCGATCAACGTTACGATTTTCCGATATTATCTGCCATCCGGTTACAGTGTTGAAGATGTCGGCTTGGATCCGGATCAGGAGGTGAAACTCTCCGACGAAGCTTTGCTGCATAATATTCGCACTTTGCTGGTTAAGGACGATGCCCCGTTACGGGCGGCGATTGAGTACTTTGGCTTTGAGCCTGACACTGTGTCGGAAAACCCGCAAGGAGAGCCGTTCGACAAATAACCTTCGCGGGTCGGCACCGAGATGTCTCGACAGTGGCTCCGATCCACTGCCATGCCGCGCCGCGTACGAGGAGATCACCCTTTGGAAGTAATAATGGTTTAACTGCTTAGCTATAAAGAAGAGGATGTGTGTTGTGTCCGCTATTGCCTATGACGCGATTGCCGGTGTCTACGATCAGTTTCAAAAAGAGATGAATCCCGTTGCCTGGGCCGACTACGTATATAAAATGTTTTACCGCAAACAGGTGGAGCATGACTATCAGGGAGAGAACGGCAAGCCGCTATTATTAGAGTTGGGCTGTGGGACCGGCCGAGTGCTTGTCGAATTGGCAAAACTGGGCTTTGATGTGATCGGCATCGACTCCTCTGCGGGTATGCTGAATGTCGCCCGGGAACAGTTTGCGGACAGAGGGCAGGACGCGTTGCTGTCACGGCAAGATATCACTGACTTTGAGCTATATGGGACGGTTGACTGCTGTGTCAGTTTGCTCGACACCTTGAATCATCTGATTGATGAGATAAAGATAAAAACCTGCTTCGCGCTGGTGGCGAATTATTTGAATCCGGGCGGTGTTTTTCTGTTTGATCTGGCCACTCCCTATCATTTCCAACAGACCCTGGGTGACAAGCAATTTTTTGATGTCACCGAGACATATGCGGTATTGTGGCAAAACACTTTTCAACCCTCGCTCGCGCTGAGTCAATCCGACATCACTTTGTTTGAATCGACAGGGAATGGCTTGTTCACGCGCAGTGAGACCCGAATAATTGAGCGATGCTATTCGATCGATGATATTTTGTCATGGTTGAAGCGCGCGGGATTTGTCGAAATCGAAATCTTTGGTGAACGAACCTTCTCCTTTCCCTCAGCAACTGAAGAGCGTGTTTTTGTGGCCGCTCGATCCGGTAAAAAAAGTTAAAATATTTTGTGTATTGTGCGAACGATGATAGACTCAATGGCTATGAGAGTGATAAATGATGGAGACAAAAATCACACGTGAAATGATGAATCAAGCCGGAGATCACCTTGTGATAGCGACCGGTTTGAGTGGATTTGTGAGAGCGGTCGCGGTCCGCAGCACCGAGACGGTGCGCGAACTGGTCCGCGTGCACGACCTTTCCCCGATCGCCACGATCGCGGCGGGGAGATTGGCGGCGGGCACACAGTTGCTTGCATCTGATTTAAAAAATGAGACCGACAGCATTTCAGTTTCGTTGAAGGGAGATGGACCGTTGGGAGGTATGTTGATGGCTTCGGACGCTTCGACCTATGTCCGTGGCTATGTGCTGGAACCTCATGTGACGGCCGAGCCGTCCGATCAACGTTCGGCGGTTGCCAACGCTGTTGGCGAAGGCAACCTGACCGTGGTGCGTGGAGTTGGGCTGAAGCAACCTTGGTCGGGCACCGTGGATCTGGTTTCCGGCGAAATAGCCGAAGATCTGACCTACTATCTTGCGGTATCCGAACAAATTCCGAGCATGATGAGCCTGGGGGTGCGGCTAAGCGAGAGAGGAGTGGAGGCGGCGGGCGGGCTGCTGATCCAAATGATGCCGGGCGCGGACGAGGAGACGGTCATCTATGTTGAAGAACGAGCGACAGGCTTTCCATCAATGTCATTTCTGCTTGAAGAAGGGTTTACGCCGGCCGAACTTATCGATCTATTTTTGGGGGATCCGGATGTCCGATATCTGGACTCTCGCCCTACCGGGTTTCGTTGCACCTGTTCACGTGATCGGATGTGGCGGAATTTATCAACACTGGGACCGTCTGATTTAAACGAGCTGATTGATGATCCGCGAGGTATCGACTTGGAATGTCAGTTTTGTAATCAGACCTATCATTTCACACAAGAAGAGATGCGCAAATTGCGTTGACGAAACAATCGATGTGTGCGCCAATGCATCTATATGATATAACTATACTCCTACAACAAATGTGATGAAGTACAACAAATGTGATGAAGCGTGATGAAGTTACAAATACAACAAACGTGATAAAGTTCGGATTGCGTCCGGCGGAAAGGCACCATATGACACCGATTCGTAATGGCAAAGGCATGTTCAAACATTTGCCGCGAAATAAAAAAGAGAAAAAAGAAAGAATAGCCAAGGGTGGTGTGATGTTGTTCACCTTGGTCTTTTGCACAGCGCTGACGCTCGGCGGTTGTGGACGGATCCGCGAATCCGGACTGTTCAACCAAACCACTGTCACGGAAACGCAACAGGAGACATCCGAGATGGTCACGACGACTGAACCGACCATCGCGGAGACAACGCGGGCGACACTCGAGACGAATGTCCCGTTGGATGACATCACAGACGCGCGCTACGAGGATATCAGCAATGAGCTGACTAAGTGGTGGTACCGCAGGCCCGAGCAATTGGGTGAAGGATTGCCGGTCACGATCGATGAGCCGGTTCAAGATATTTTGTCATCCTACCAGGCACTCTGGCAGGCGCCGGCCGGAAAGAAAACGGTCTATATCACCTCGGATGAAGGATATGAGATACCGGGCAACACTCCAAAGATTTTGGACGCGGCCAAAGAAAAAGATTTCGTCATTAATTTTTTTATCACCGGTCAGTATGTGGAGTCAAATCCTGACCTGGTTCTCCGTATGCTTGACGAGGGACATGTTGTCGCCAATCACAGTCAGCTCCATAAAAACGGACCCAAGACAATTGCCGAGCTGGGTGTGCGAGGTCTGGTCGATGATCTGGATGTGGCTAATAACAAAATGATTGAAGTTAGTGGTCAAAGCTTCGCCCCGTTTTTTCGCCCACCCGAGGGAGTCTTCAGTGAGCGTTCGTTGGCGGTGATCAGAGACATGGGTTATCACGCCGTGTTCTGGAGCTTTGCCTATGTCGATTGGATTGCCGATGACCAGCCGGATCCGGAGGCGGCCAAAGAAAAGATACTCGAGGAGTTGCACGACGGGTCCATATTGTTGCTGCATGCGAATTCGGTGACCAACGCGAATATTCTAGGTGACCTGGTTGATGAGATCCGCGCTCGTGGATATGAAATCGGCGACCTGAATGACGTGCTTGGGGAATTAGGCTATCTGGAAGAGGCCGCAACGAAAAATGAAAGCGATCTCGATTTAACCGTGGACACATTGCCCGGAGATGATCTCACATCGTCCGCCACCACGACTTTGGGAACCGAATCAGTTGACCAAGTGGCAACCGCAGTGCGGACGACACAAGCGCAGACCGGAACAAAGGACCAACAGGAACAGGGAGTTAAACAGGAACAGGGAGTTACTTTGCGCCCGGATGCGTCGCCGGTACCGTCCACTATGGCGGCGGGGCAGCCTGTCATTCCGGAGACGGCGAAGACAACGGCCACGCCACGGTAAGGACGTTGTATACTTGGTTGTCGTCTGACGTTGAAAGCCGGATTGTCGTCTGACGTTGAAAGCCGGGTTGTCGTCTGACGTTGAATACTTGGTTGTCGTCCCAAGTCCTATCTTTTATCTTTCTAAGCCGATTTGATGTCCGGCAAGCCCCCGTTTTCTCGCAATTCCATTGAAATAGGCCGAAATCACGGCGATTTTAGAGAAAATAGGCTTGCGGCCATCACTTGTTTGTATTATACTCTTCAACGCACTGTTTTTCGTGCAAGCGAAGAAATCGAAGATTGCCGTCAACCGTAGCTGCGGCCGATGACGGGTAACTTTGATGGAGCAAGCTCAATTCTTGAAGTTGAGCGACAGTCCATTTCGCAGCGTATGTTCTCTTGAGCATATGCCCAGGACGCCTGTGTCGCGACTGGGTTTTTGAATGCCGAAGGATGATACGCCCGGACCAGTTGGCACTGAGGCAGCAAACAGGAGGTTAATGTTTAATGGCTACCAAACAAAAAATCAGAATTAGACTAAAAGCGTACGATCACATGATTTTGGACAAAAGCGCGGAGAGAATTGTAGAGACGGCAAAACGCACTGGCGCGAGCGTGTCAGGTCCAATCCCTTTGCCGACGGAAAAAGCGATCACGACCATACTTAGATCGCCACACAAACATAAAGATGCCCGCGAGCAGTTTGAAATCCGCACTCACAAGCGGTTGATCGATATTCTGGCGCCGAACCAGAAAACGATTGAGTCACTGATGCATTTGGATATGCCGGCCGGCGTCAATATTGAGATTAAACTTTAAGCAACACAGTCGTCCAGGACGATGGTCATGTTCTTTTCAAATGATGAATAAGAACCAATAACCACGGAGGTAGAATAAATGAACAAATTCATGCTTGGGAAAAAAGCAGGAATGACGCAAATCTTTGATGAGGATGGAAATGCGATTCCCGTATCGGTCATCGAATGTGGTCCGATCGATGTGATCCAGCGCAAGACGGATGAGATTGATAAATATAACTCCGTCAAAGTCGGCTTTTCCGATCAAAAAGAGCATCGCGTGAACAAGCCTGACATGGGTCAGTATAAAAAAGCGGAAGTTTCGCCCAAACGGTTTGTCAAAGAGTTTCGCGTGGACGAGACTTGTGAACTGAAATCAGGCGACCGCTTGAACGTGGCGGACTGTTTTGAAGTCGGCGATCGCGTGGATGTGAGCGGCGTTTCCAAGGGAAAAGGTTTTGCCGGCAACGTCAAACGTCACAACCAAAAAGGTGGACGTGAGGCGCATGGCTCAAAATACCATAGAAGAGTCGGATCGCTTGGCCCGTCCGCCTCTCCGGGTAAAGTCGTGAAGGGAACCAAACTGCCGGGTCAGATGGGCGACAAAAACTGCACAGTGCAGAACTTGGAAGTTGTCCTGGTAGATGGAGAGCGTAATATTTTGGCTCTTAAAGGCGCGGTTCCGGGTAGCCGTGGCAATTATCTGACCATCGCCCGCACCGTCAAAGGCAAACAAGCGTAAGGGAGGATCATTTAAATGGCAATATTAGATGTTTATAACATGGAAGGTGCCGTTACCGGTCAGATTGAGCTTTCCGACGCCGTGTTCGGTATTGAACCAAATCAAGCCGTCATGCACCAGGTGGTAAAAGTTCAGCTGCACAATAGACACCAGGGCACCGCGTCCGCCAAGGGCAGAAGTGCGGTCAGAGGTGGAGGAAGGCGCCCGTATCGTCAGAAAGGCACCGGCCGAGCTCGCCATGGCTCCATTCGTTCGCCCCTGTGGATCGGCGGTGGTGTCACGTTTGGCCCCATTCCGGGCTTTTACCGAAAATCAGTACCTCAGAAAGTTCGTCGTCTGGCCTTAAAATCGGCATTGTCCGCGAAGGTCGCAGAGGGCAAGCTTGTTGTGGTGGAAGAGTTTGACCTGCCGGAAATCAAAACAAAGAAATTTGTTGAAGTGCTGTCCAAACTCCCGTTGGAAAACAAGACGTTAATTATTGAATCTGAGGGCAATAAGAACTTGGAGCTGTCAGCGCGCAATGTGCGTGATGTCCGGCTGGGCCGTGTGAACACGCTCAACGTGCTGGATGTTTTGAACCACCAAAATTTAGTGGTGACCAAGGCGGCCGCTGAGAAAATTCAGGAGGTTTACGCATAATGAAGACTGCACAGGATATCATTATTAAGCCGATCATTACCGAGCGCAGCGCGATGGAGGCGGCGATGGGCAGATACGCCTTCGTAGTCGCGAAGGGATCGACCAAGCCTCAAATCAGGCAGGCGATCGAAGAGCTTTTCTCGGTCAAGGTCACCGCGGTCAACACCGCCAACTATCGCGGCAAAAATAAACGTGTGGGCGTCCACCAAGGACGCACGCCAAGTTATAAGAAAGCGGTGGTCACCATCGATATGGATGCGGCCGAACAGGCTTATGTCACAAAAGATGGCAAACGCGCCACCACGGGACGGAAGTATAAGACTTCTATTGAAGAATTTGGATTCGGCCAATAATCGGTCGTACGGATAAGGAGTGTGTAAGATGCCAGTCAAGTTCTATAATCCGACTTCTCCGGCGAGACGACAGATGACATCGGTCGATTATTCTGATCTGACAGACAAGAAGCCCGAGAAGAGATTAGTCAGCACCAAGAAAAAAACCGGCGGACGCAATGTGTATGGCAGAATCACGGTTCGTCATATCGGTGGTGGAAATAAGCGCAAACTGCGCCAAGTCGATTGGAAACGTGACAAGGATAACATCCCCGCCAAGGTGGCCGCTTTGGAGTATGATCCAAACCGCACCGCTCATCTGGCGTTGTTATTCTACGCGGATGGCGAAAAACGTTACATCCTGGCGCCGGAAGGCCTCAAGGTGGGTCACACGATCATGAGTGGTCCCGATGTCGATATTTTGCCGGGCAACTGTCTGCCATTGGCCAATATTCCGATCGGCACCGTGATCCACTGTGTGGAGATGAAACCGGGCAAAGGCGCGCAGTTGGTGCGTTCAGCCGGTTCCAGCGCTCAGTTGGTCGCGAAAGAGGATCGCTATGCCCAGATTAAAATGCCTTCCAATGAAGTGCGCATGATTCCGATTCAATGCCGCGCCTGCATCGGTGAGGTTGGCAATGGCGAGCATGAGCTGATTAACATCGGAAAAGCCGGCCGCAGCCGCCATTTGGGCAACCGCCCGAAAGTGCGCGGTGTCGCGATGAACCCTTGTGATCACCCACACGGTGGTGGTGAGGGAAAATCACCGATCGGCATGCCGAGTCCGGTCACGCCCTGGGGTGTGCCGACGCTGGGTAAGAAAACCAGAAATCCACGTAAGAAATCAAGCCAGTACATTATCAGAAGAGGAAAATAAGGAAGGGGAGGTGACACAAGATGAGTCGTTCGTCAAAAAAAGGCTATTTTGTTGAAGAATCTCTAATGAAAAAAATCGATTCAATGAATGAACAGAACTTAAAAAATGTGGTGAAGACCTGGTCCAGGGCTTCAACGATCTTCCCTGATATGGTGGGACACACCATCGCGGTTCACGATGGTCGCAAGCATGTTCCCGTATATATTACTGAAGACATGGTTGGCCATAAACTCGGTGAATTTGCGCCTACCAGAACATACAGAGGCCACTCCGGGTCTGAAAAGACCAGTGGGCGCTGATGAAGGGAGGCCAATAACGTGGGTAAAACCGTAATGAATAAAGAGTATATGCTGAATAACCGAGAGGAAATTTTGGCTCGATACGATGGCGCGCATACAAAATCCAGCCGCCCTAAGATACTGACAAAAAAAGAACGCAAGACTTTGGGTGTTGGTAAGGATCAGGGAGTGGCGATCGCGCGCAACGTGAGGATCAACGCCATGAAAGTTCAGGCCGTGCTCAATCTGATTCGCGGCAAAGAACTTGACGAGGCTTACGCCATTTTGCAATACACACCGAGAGGAGCCTCGCCGGTGTTGACTAAACTTTTGAAATCCGCCGAGTCTAATGCGGTCAACAACAATGAATTGGACAGGGACAGTCTTTATATCGCCGAATGCTACGCTGACCAGGGTCCAACCCTCAAGCGGATCCGAGCCAGAGCCCGTGGTTCAGCCACCCGGATTAACAAGCGGACCAGTCACATCACCATAGTTGTGAAAGAAAAGCAATAAGGAGGAAAAAGATGGGTCAGAAAGTTAATCCGCACGGATTCAGAGTTGGTGTGATCAAAGACTGGGATACCACCTGGTACGCAGACAAAGATCTTTATAGTCAGTATCTGATTGAAGATCGGGCGATTCGTAAGTTTATCAAAAAAGAGCTCTACCACGCCGGCATATCCAGGATCACCATAGAGCGCAAGGGTGATGACAAGACAACGCTCACCATCACCACGGCCAAACCCGGCATCGTCATCGGACGTCAAGGGTCGGGTATCGCCGAATTGAAGAAAAAACTGACAAAAGAGTTTGGCAAAAACTTCTTTATCAATGTTAATGAAGTCAAAAATCCGGATGCCGATGCGCAGTTGGTCGCTGAGAACATAGCCGCACAATTGGAACGCCGTATATCCTTCCGGCGCGCGATGAAACAGGCGATGTCGAGAGCGATGAAAGCCGGTGCGAAGGGAATCAAGACACAAAGTAGCGGTCGGCTGGGTGGAGCGGAAATCGCCCGTGTTGAACACTACCACGAAGGTACGATTCCTCTGCAGACTCTGCGTGCCGACATCGACTATGGTTTCGCCGAGGCGCGCACGACTTATGGCGCGATTGGAGTCAAAGTATGGATTTACAAGGGTGAAATCTTTACCAAAAAGGCGCCACAAAAGATTGCTGAAGGAGGAGAAGCCTGATGTTACTTCCTAAAAGAGTAAAATACAGACGCGTGCACCGCGGCCGAATGACCGGCAAGGCGACGCGCGGAACTGAGGTCGTCTATGGCGAATATGGCATAGCCAGCACCGAGCCGTGCTGGATCACAAGTAACCAGATTGAAGCGGCTCGTGTCGCGATCAATCGCCAGCTGAAGCGTGGTGGAAAGGTCTGGATCAAAATATTTCCGGACAAGCCTGTCACATCCAAGCCGGCTGAGACCCGTATGGGTTCCGGTAAAGGTTCTCCGGAATATTGGGTGGCGGTGGTCAAACCCGGACGTGTGTTGTTCGAGGTTGGCGGTGTGTCCGCGAAGGACGCGCGCGAGGCGCTACGACTCGCCAGCCACAAGCTTCCTTGTAAAACCAAGTTTGTAACCAGAGTGAAGGAGGAGGTCGTCGATGAGAGCAAGTGAATTACGCGAAAAATCTTCCGAAGATCTGATCAAGGAATTGGCTGAACTGAAAGACGAACTCTTCAAGCTTCGTTTTCAACATGCCACACATCAGCTGGAAAACCCACTGCAGTTGCGTGTCGTCAAACGCAACATCGCGCGGGTGAACACTGTGTTGCGCGAGCGTGAAATCGCTGCGGCGGCGAAATAAGCGGAGGGTAGAAACGTGACAGATACAAGAAAATTACGCAAAATCAGACAGGGGATTGTGACGAGCGACAAGATGGATAAGACAATCACCGTCGCCGTGACAGACCGTGTCAAGCATCCGCTTTATAAGAAGATCATGAAGCGCACCACAAAGCTGCACGCTCATGATGAGAATAACGAATGCGGGATCGGCGATACCGTCCGCGTGATGGAGACCCGTCCGCTCAGCAAAACCAAACGCTGGAGATTAATGGAAATCGTCGAGAAGGCGAAATAAGGTGTTTTAGAAAGAGGAGATTATCATGATTCAGGTAGAATCCAGATTAAAATCCGCGGACAACACCGGCGCCCGTGAGCTGCAGTGCATCAAAGTGCTCGGTGGATCTTGGCGCAAATTCGCCAACATTGGCGATGTGATTGTCTGTTCGGTTAAAGAGGCGACGCCGGGTGCGGCCATCAAAAAAGGTGAGATTGTCCGGGCGGTCGTTGTCCGCACAAAAAAAGGCGTCAGAAGAAACGACGGTTCAGTTATCCGCTTTGACGAGAACGCGGCTGTGATTATCCGTGAGGACAAAAACCCCCGCGGCACCCGTATTTTCGGACCCATCGCGAGAGAGTTGAGAGAGAAAAACTATATGAAGATTCTTTCTCTCGCGCCGGAAGTGCTTTAAGGAGGAAACAATGCAAAAAAAGGTACACGTCAAAGTTGACGATACTGTGTATGTTCGTACCGGTAAAGACCGAGCCATGACCGGCAAAGTCAAAGCGGTTTTCCCGAAAACCAACCGGGTGATAGTGGAAGGGGTCAACATGGTCACAAAGCACCACAAGCCTTCCATGCAGTACCAAAGCGGTGGCATCACGCAGCAGGAGGCCGCGATTTCGGCGTCAAATGTGATGCTGGTTTGCGAAAAATGTGGCCGCCCTACAAAAGTGGGACGTAAATTTCAGGAAAATGGAGACAAGGTCCGCTACTGCAAATCCTGCGGCGAAGTTGTCGACGTGATTAGAGAAGCGAAGAAAGGTTGAGGGGAGGCGTAGATTATGTCCAGATTAAATGATAAATACAAAACGGATATCGTGCCTGCCATGATGGAAACCTTTCAATATCGATCCGTTATGGAAGTGCCCCGGCTCGAGAAGATCGTGTTGAACATGGGCTTGGGTGAGGCGAAGGAAAATAGCAAAGTCGTCGATGGCGCGCTGCGTGATCTGGCAACGATTACCGGTCAGAAGGCGGTGGTTACCAAAGCGAAAAAATCAGTCGCCGCGTTTAAACTGCGTGAGGGCATGGATATTGGATGCAAGGTGACGTTGCGCGGAGAGCGCATGTATGAGTTTCTCGATCGTCTGATCAGCATTGCGATTCCGCGCGTACGAGACTTTCGTGGCTTGTCTCCAAACTCATTTGATGGGCGTGGCAACTTTGCCACCGGCATGAAAGAGCAGTTGGTTTTCCCCGAGATTGACTACGACAAAGTGGATAAGATTCGCGGTATGGATATTATAATCGTCACAACCGCGAAGACAGACGAAGAAGGCCGCGAGCTGCTGACGCAGTTCGGTATGCCTTTCAGAAAGTGATACGGGAGGAAATCATGGCAAAAAAATCAATGATCATAAAATCTCAGCGCACACCCAAATACTCAACCCGCGCCTATAACCGTTGTAAAATTTGCGGGCGGCCGCGCGCATATATACGCAAATACGGCGTTTGCCGTGTCTGCTTTCGCGAAATGGCATACCGAGGAGAGATTCCCGGTGTTCACAAGTCCAGTTGGTAAGGCGCTCGTTGAAGGAGGAAAGACATGCAAATTACAGATCCAGTAGCTGATATGTTGACTCGCATCCGTAATGGAGCGTCCGCCAAGCATAAGACAGTTGACATTCCGGCTTCTAAGCTGAAACAGGCGATCGCCGGCATTCTGCTGTCCGAAGGTTATATATCGAAGGTTGAATCCGTGGACGATGGTGTCCAGGGTGTGATCCGCGTCACTCTCAAATATGTCGATGGCAAAAATGTCATCACAAACCTGAAGCGCATTTCCAAACCCGGTCTTCGTGTCTACGCGAACGCGGCGGATATGCCGAGGGTGCTCGGCGGTCTGGGGATCGCTTTGGTCTCAACAAACAAAGGTCTGATGACCGATCGCGCCGCGCGCCAGCAAAATGTCGGTGGCGAGGTTTTGGCGTACGTTTGGTAATCTCTGAAAAGGACTCGTCCGCTGACGATGTTCACAATCTTAAGAGCAGGAGGAAGTAAAATGTCCCGAATCGGCAGTAAGCCTATTGTTATACCGGGCGGTGTGACGGTCAAGCTTGAAGACTCAAAAGTAGTCGCCAGCAATGGCAAAGAGACGTTGATCACTGATATCCCGTCCGTGCATATCGCGGTCGAGATTGAGGAGAATCAAGTTTTGGTGAAACGTGACAACGACAGCAAAAAAACACGTTCACTACATGGTTTGACCCGTTCTTTGATCAACAACAACCTAATCGGTTTGTCCGAGGGTTTTAAGAAAAACCTTGAAATTAACGGTGTTGGTTACAGAGCCGTCAAAGAAGGAAAGAATCTGGTGTTGAACCTCGGCTATTCCCATCAGATTATATTGGAAGAGCCGGATGGCATCACAATTGATGTGCCAAAGCCCAATCGCATCACAGTCAGCGGAGCCGACAAACAGATGGTGGGCGAAATCGCGGCAAAAATCCGCAGTTATCGTAAGCCGGATGTATATAAAGGTAAAGGCGTTCGCTATGAAGGTGAATATGTACGTATTAAAGCAGGCAAGACCGGTGCTAGCGCTTAAGCGGAAAGGATGAGATAAATGATAAAAAAAGTATCGAGAAACGATGTCCGCAAGCGTAAGCACAAACGGGTGCGCAATAAAATATCCGGCACTCCTGAATGTCCACGCCTATGCGTATTTCGCAGCGCCAAACAGATGTACGCGCAGATTATCGACGACACGACAGGCACGACGTTGGCCGCCGCTTCCTCGCTCGAAAAAGAGCTGGGGCTGCAAAATGGCGCGAACATCGACGCTGCCAAAGCGGTTGGCGAGCTGATCTCCAAGCGCGCATTGGACAAGAACATTGAGAACGTTGTATTTGACCGGGGTGGATATTTGTATCACGGTCGTGTTGCGGCGTTGGCTGAGGCGGCCCGGGAAGCCGGCCTTAAGTTCTGATCGGGAGGTAGAACGTGTATATTGATCCGAACTCTTTAGAACTGAACGAGCGAGTCATCCACATTGGCCGTGTTTCGAAAACTGTAAAAGGTGGACGCAATCTGCGCTTTACGGCGTTGGTTGTTGTAGGCGACGGTGAAGGGATTGTGGGCAAAGGACTCGGCAAGGCCGCGGAAATTCCGGAGGCTATTCGCAAAGGAATCGAGGCGGCGAAAAAGAATCTGATTCGGATTCCGATGACCGGTTCGACCATTCCGCATGAAATGCTCGGCGTGTATAGTGGCGCCAGAGTTTTGCTCAAGCCCGCCCCGTTTGGTACCGGTGTTATCGCCGGAGGACCTGCGCGTGCGGTGTTGGAGCTTGCCGGCGTGCGTGACATCCGCACCAAATCACTTGGCTCGAACAACCCAAATAACGTGGTTAACGCCACCATCACGGCGCTGAAGGCGCTAAAATCTCCGGAAGATGTCGCTCGCTTGCGCGGCAAGTCCGTGGAAGAAATCCTGTAAGAAAGAGGTGCAGCTAAATGGCTGAAGTATTGAAGATCACACTCAAGAAAAGTCTCTGCGGCGCTTCCCAAACGCAGAAAGCGACCGCTCAAGCTCTTGGTTTGAGTAAAATCGGTAAAGTGGTTGAACAGAAGGATAATCCCGCCATTCGTGGAATGATTAGAAAACTGTCCCATCTTGTAACTTTTGAAGAAGCGTAAGGGGGAACCAACATGAAATTAAATGAATTCACGGCTGTCCCCGGAATAAAAACCGCGTACCGCAAGGGTCGCGGCCATGGATCCGGAAACGGCAAAACAGCCGGGCGCGGTCATAAAGGCCAAAAATCCCGCTCTGGCGGCGGCGTCCGCCCGGGCTTTGAGGGTGGCCAGATGCCATACTTTCGCCGGGTGCCAAAACGCGGGTTTAACAACACCCGTTTCGCCACGAAATACATCGCCCTGCCACTCGACAGGCTGCAGGTTTTTAAAGACGGAACCGTGGTCGACAAGCAACTGCTTGCCGAATCCGGCGTTGTCTCTTTTCATCATCAAATTGATGGCATTAAAATTCTGGCGGCCAATGGCGAATTTAACAAAAAATTGACTGTCAAGGCTGCCAAGTTCACAGCTGGAGCCAAGGAACAAATCGAAAAAGCCGGCGGTACGACCGAGGAGGTGTAAATCATGGGCAACCTGATCGAGACCTTCAAAAACGCGTTCAGAATCCCGGAGTTGCGTAAGAAGATCCTTTATACATTTTTTATCGTGATCCTCTTTCGTATCGGAGGAAACATTCCGGTTCCGGGTATTGATCGGGTCGCGTTCACTGATTTGATCAATCGCTTTGGTCAGTTGGGAAGCATGATGGACATCATGTCGGGTGGTGCGCTGAAAAGCGTTTCAATCTTCGCGATGGGAATCACACCTTACATCAACGCGTCCATCATCATGCAGCTATTGACTGTGGCCATTCCGGCGCTCGAAAGACTTGCGAAAGAAGGCGAGACCGGACGTAAGAAAATTCAAAAAATCACTCGAATCAGCGCCGGCGCGCTGGCCGTGCTTCAATCGGTTGGCTTTTGGTTTTCAATTCGACCCGCAGCTTCCGGTTATCTGCCGATGTGGCTGAACGGCATCATGGTCATCATGACCTTTACGGCCGGCGCCATGCTAATCGTTTGGCTGGGCGAATCAGTCAATGAACACGGTATCGGCAACGGCATCTCCATTATTATTTTTTCCGGTATCATCTCACGGGTGCCAAACATGATTCAGGCGCTCTGGGGATACAGCCAGCTGTGGGCGGCGAATATAAACTTCTTCGTCTCATTGCTGTTTGTCGTATTGGTTATTGTGGCGGTGTTGGCGATTATCGTCGGTGTGCTCTATGTACAGCTGGCGGAACGTAGAATTCCGATTCAATACGCCAAACGTGTGGTTGGCCGCAAGCAGTATGGTGGTCACAGCACCTACCTGCCACTCAAGGTCAACCAGTCCGGTGTGTTGCCTGTCATTTTCGCGATGTCGATTTTACAACTTCCGAACTTGATCGTGACATTCTTTTTCGCCAACAGCACAAATCCGATCGCCGTTTGGTTCCGCGATGTCGGCACCAGTCCCCTTTACTATGTGATTCAAGCGTTGTTGATCCTGGGCTTCACATTTTTCAATTCGATGATCCAATTCAACCCGGTTGAGATCGCAAATAATCTGCAAAAAAATGGCGGCTTTATTCCGGGAATACGCCCGGGGAAACCGACAACCGAATTTATCGCCAAGGCATCCAAGCGCCTGAGCTGGTTTGACGCTTTGTTTTTGATTGTTGTCACTTTGACGCCGATGCTGGTCGGCACCTTGACAAAGACGCAGGGGCTTTGGTTTGGTGGAACCGCAGTTATCATCATAACCGGAACCTGTACTGAAATTATGGAACAAATCGAGTCGCAGCTGATGATGCGCCACCACAAAGGATTTTTGCATTGATAATCGTCGCCGGCTTCGCCGGCGGCAAGGCTCCTCTCTTTTTTTAAGGGACGGGGCCGTTGTCGCTCATGTGGAGGGAGTGAAACTATGAATTTGATTATTTTAGGGCCTCCGGGTTCCGGCAAAGGAACATTGGCAGCAAATTTGCGTGAACAGCTTAATGTACTGCACCTGTCGACCGGCGATCTGTTCAGGGAGAACATCTCGCGTGGGACTGAACTTGGAAAGTTGGCCTCGTCTTATATAGATAAGGGTGAACTGGTTCCTGATTCAGTTACAATCGCCATGGTGAAAGACGCGTTGGACTCCTTGCCTCAAGGACAAGGTTTTTTGCTGGATGGGTTTCCTCGCACAGTGGAGCAGGCGGACGCGCTGGCGGAAATTTTGCGCGATTCAGGCAAGAAACTCGACGCGATGATTCAGACCGTGCTCGATGACGATATCATCGTCCGGCGGATATCCGGTCGCAGAGTCTGCAAAAATTGTGGCGCTTCTTACAACGTTGATGAAGTCCCACCTAAAATTGAAAATGTGTGTGACCGTTGCGCCGGTTCACTGGAGCAGCGCAAGGATGACAGCGCCGCCACCGTTCATCATCGATTGGAAACCTATCATGAGAAGACTAAGCCTTTGATAGATTATTATGGCAAGCTGGGCATCATACTGGCTGTCGACACCTCGGGCACTCCTGAGGAATCGTTTAGCAAGGCGTGCTCGTTGCTGGACTCGATGAAGATTGAGCGCTAATAGATTAGGTTAATGAGAGATGATATTTCTGAAATCAGAACAAGAAATCGAAAAAATTCGGAAATCGAACCAGGTGGTCGCCGCCGTTTTGCGAGAGATGGAGACATTTATCCGACCGGGCGTCACAACCCTGGATATCGACCGCAAAGCGGAGGAGATCATCCGCGCGGCCGGCGCGGTGCCGTCCTTTTTAGGATATGGACACCCTCCTTTTCCGGCCAGTGTATGCGTCTCGCTCAATGAGGCCGTCGTGCATGGCATACCGGTTGAGGATCGCATCATCAAAGAAGGGGACATCGTCAGTGTGGATTGCGGTGCCGCTTTGGATGGCTGGCACGGCGACGCGGCGCGCACATATATTGTCGGTGATGTCTCAGATCGGGTCGCCGAGCTGGTGCGTGTGACCGAGGAGTGTTTCTGGAAAGGGTTTGAACTCGCCAAAGTGGGCAACCGTCTGGGCGATATCGGATCGGCGATTCAAACACACGCGGAGGCGCACGGTTTTTCTGTGATTCGGGAACTGACCGGACACGGCATCGGACGGGAAATGCATGAAGACCCGAATGTGCCAAATTATGGACACGCGGGCCGTGGAGTTCGGCTTAGCGAGGGAATGGTGCTTGCGATAGAGCCAATGATCGCCATGGGCAGAAGAAAAATCGTCTTGCTTGATGACAAATGGACATTTGTCATGGCCGATGGGCAACCCGCTTCTCATTACGAGAACACCATTGCGATCACCGCAGACGGACCTCAGGCGCTTTCACTGTATGAGTCATGACGCCAAGACTTTCGCGCCCCGCGTGGTGGTGATTGTCACGGCGGGACATGATACCGGGAGATCGGGTTTGATCACTCAGGCGGACGAGCGAAATGTTTGGTACGTCGATGGTAAATATCGATCAATTGAGCACCCCAAAAAAAAGAACAAACGACATGTCCGATCACTGGGACACGCTGATGTGCGAAGATATGACCAAATCATGAATCAAACAGACCGGGGGACCGCTAACGCCGGCATAAGAGAACTGTTAAAGGATTTTACACAAGGGGAGGTATAACTTGTCTAAAGAAGATGCCATCGAAGTTGAAGGTACCGTGACGGACTCATTGCCAAATGCCGTTTTTAAAGTTGAGCTGGAAAACGGACATGAAATACAAGCACATATTTCAGGCAAGCTGAGACAGCATTATATTAAGATTCTACCTGGTGACAAAGTCGTTGTTGAGCTTTCTCCATACGATCTAACCAGAGGGCGAATCACTTGGAGAGGAAAACAATAATTCCATCTCATTTGATTCGTAAATTGTACATTTTTTATCGTTATTTTTGTTGAAATAGCGGATAAATCTGCTATAATCGTTTAGTATGTCATAAAATTATAAGTTTATGTATGGCTGATTCATGCGACCGCGTGGACTCGTTGTGACGTGTCTCATTTCGGTCGGCATGTGGGGAGGATAATCATGAAAGTTAAACCATCTGTCAAACCGATGTGTGAAAAATGCAAAGTCATCCGCCGCAAAGGCAAAGTGATGGTGATTTGCTCGGATCCGAAACACAAACAGAAACAAGGCTGATTTAAGCGCGGGCATGGTGCCGGTGATGTCGTCGCACGTTCTGCGGGCGGCTACCACGTGACACCCGCTCGACGCGTCACAGGTGCGCGTCGGTGGTCACTCGCGAATGCCGGTGAGGTAAAAAGAAGATGACACGTTGGGTGCGGCTGTATTGTCGCTTAGCGATGATTTTATCCCGTACGTGATTTTAAATAATATATTGAAAGACACTTTTGGAGGTGTATGAATGGCACGTATTTCCGGCGTAGACTTGCCGAACGACAAGCGAGTTGAGATCGCATTGACCTATATTTATGGGATCGGCAGAACTCTTTCCAACCAAATACTGGATAGTTGTGGTATCGATCCTGATACCAGAGTGAAAGATTTAACTGATGATGAGATATCGAAGATTAGAAACCTACTTGACAATGAATATAAAGTAGAGGGTGATCTTCGCCGTGAGGTCGCTATGAACATCAAGCGCCTGACGGAAATTGGCTGCTATCGCGGTCGCCGCCACAGAACCGGTTTGCCGGTGCGCGGTCAGAGAACAAAGACTAACGCGCGGACACGAAAAGGTCCGAAACGCACATCCGGCACCAAGAGAAGATAAGGAGGGATTGTCATGGCAAAGGCGTCAACTAAACGCGCTTCGGCAAGACCAAAAAGAAGAGATAGAAAGAACATTGATCTGGGCCACGCCCATATCCATTCTACTTTTAACAATACAATCGTCACGATCACCGACCCGAAAGGCAATGTGATCTCCTGGGCGAGCGCTGGTGGTCAGGGCATGAAAGGTTCACGTAAAGGTACTCCTTTCGCAGCTCAGATGGCTTCTGAAAGCGCGGCCAGAACGGCGATCGAACACGGCATGACTCAGGTTGAAGTCTTTGTCAAAGGACCGGGATCCGGCCGTGAGGCCGCCATTCGCGCATTGCAGGCCACCGGTTTGAATGTTGTCATGTTGAAGGACGTTACTCCGATCCCGCATAATGGCTGCCGTCCACCCAAGAGAAGAAGAATATAATCGGAGGTTTACGACAAAATGGCAAGATATACAGAATCAGTATGCCGTCTCTGCCGACGTGAGGGTGAGAAACTTTTCCTCAAGGGAGACCGCTGCTTTTCCAGAAACTGCGCGATCGCGCAGCGTGGGTACGCGCCCGGTCAGCATGGACAGGGTCAAGCTCGCAAAAAAACATCAGAATATGGTCTGCAACTTCGCGCCAAACAAAAAACCAAGCGGTTTTACGGCCTGCAGGAAGCCCAATTTCGCAATACCTTTGACAAAGCCGAACGGGCTAACGGTGTCACAGGTGAGATTTTCCTACGTATGCTCGAAATGCGCATGGACAATATCGTCTATCGGATGGGATTCGCGAAGAGCCGTCCCGAAGCCAGACAACTTGTCACTCATGGTCATTTCCAGGTGAACGGCAAGAAAATGAACATCCCCTCCGCCAGACTCTCGGTAGGCGATGTTGTGGAAGTTCGAGAATCCTCTCGCAAATCTGAAAAGTTCAAAGATTTAGCGAAGAATCCGGCGATTCCGTCCTGGCTGACATTTGATCCTGACACGCTGAGAGGGACCGTTGTTTCTGAGCCTGAGCGCGATGAAGTGGACATTGAAGTAGAGGAGCATCTGATTGTTGAACTTTACTCCCGCTAATTGCAGTGTGTTGATTCGTTTTTATTGGACCACACTGGTTGGAGGTAAGTATGATCGAAATAAATAAACCTGTCATTCAAAATGTAGACATCAATGAAGATGCCTCGTATGGCAAGTTTGTGGTAGAACCTTTGGAACGTGGTTATGGCACGACGCTCGGCAATTCATTGCGCAGAGTTCTGCTTTCCTCCCTGCCCGGCGCGGCGGTTACCGCTATTCGCGTCGACGGGGTGTTTCATGAGTTCTCCACTGTGCAAGGCGTGATTGAGGATATGACCGAAATCATCCTTAATTTAAAAGGGATTCGCGCGCGGCTGCACACCGAAGGATCCAAAACAGTGTTTTTGAGCACGGACGAAGGGCGCACCGGCGTTGTCACCGCCGGCGACATAGTGCGGGATGATGAGGTTGAAATCATCAATCCGAACCAGCCCATCTGCACGCTGAACGGAACCGGCAGATTGTTTATGGAATTGACCATTGGACAAGGCCGCGGCTACAGCAGCGCCGAGCTCAACAAGTGGCCCAATCAGCCTATCGGAGTCATCCCGATCGACGCGATCTACACTCCGGTCAACAAAGTGAATTATAGTGTGGAAAATACCCGCGTTGGCCAGTTTACCGACTTCGATAAATTGACTATGGAGATTTGGACCGACGGCACGGTCAAGGCTGACGAGGCGCTGAGCCAGTCCGCGAAAATCATGATTGACCACTTGAACTTGTTTGTGGAGTTGACCGACAACACGATCACCGCGAGTTTTAAAGAAGAAGAAGAAGAAGAAGCGCGCGACGAAGTGCTGGATATCGCGATTGAGGACATGGACTTCAGCGTCCGCACGTATAACTGCCTCAAACGCGCCGGAATCAACGCGATCGGCGATTTAACCGTCCGCACCGAAGACGAGATGATGAAAGTGCGAAACCTCGGCAAAAAATCGCTTGAAGAAGTACTGAACAAGCTAGATGAGCTCGGCTTGAGCCTGGCCTCAGAAAGTGAAACTGAATAATATGTAAGGTTCCGCTCACCGCGGAACAATAGGAGGTAGCACATGTCCGGATATCGCAAACTGGGCCGGCCAACCGCGGCCCGCATGTCGATCCTGCGCAATATTGTCACAGCTTTGATTGAAAACGGTCGGGTTGAGACGACGATTACACGCGCGAAAGAAGCGAGTAGGATCGCGGAAAAACTGATTACCTTGGCGGTCAATGAGAAAGACAATTTCACAACAAAAGAGATTGTTGTCTCATCTGCTCGTTTGGATAAAAAAGGCAAGAAAGAATTGACCTCTAAGGAATCCAAACACGGCAAACGCTATGATGTGGTTGAGCGCGAGTTGTCAACTAAAATGGTTCAGGTTGACGATCCGTCAAGATTGGCGGCACGCAGAGAGGCCATGAAATGGCTGATGAACTCAAACCACAAGGAGGGCGGCAACACCAAGCCGGTCAACAAGTTGTTTGATGAGATCGCTCCGCGCTATGTGGATCGCAGTGGCGGCTATACCCGCATCACCGCAATCGGGCCTCGTCGCGGCGACGCGGCTGAAATGGCGATATTGGAGCTTGTCTGATGCGCCGTTGAGGTTGTTGATCGTTATGATTATTGAAAAGAGGCAGACAGCAATGGCTCTGCTTCTTTTTTGTTATTAAAAACAGCGGTTGGTCAACTTTTGAGTGACCGGAGGAGTCCGATTTTTGAGCAGCACATATGATCAATTCAACAGAGAGACAGGTATGGAGCCCGAACTGAAGTCCGCGCTCGTTGATGTGGCCGACGTCGGTTTTATTTATAAACCACTTGACGGTCCGGCCGTCGAAGCGCTGAGTGGAGTGTCCTTCCGGGTGAGGCGTGGTGAGTCCGTCGTCGTGCTGGGCAGGAATGGCTCCGGAAAATCTACCTTGGCCCGGTTGTTGAACGCTTTGGAAATTCCCGACTATGGCAGGATTCTGATCGCAGGATATGACACGGCGAATGATGAATTCGTCTTTGAGATCCGCCGCCGCTGTGGCATGGTTTTCCAAAACCCGGATAACCAAATTGTCGGCACGACGGTCGAGGAGGACGTCGCCTTCGGACCGGAGAATTTGGGCGTGCCGCTGCCGGAGCTGGCGTGGCGGGTGGAACGGACGCTGGAAACGGTCGCTTTGGAAAACGAGGCGAATCGCGCGCCGTCATCCCTGTCCGGCGGACAAAAGCAGAAACTGGCGATCGCGGGTGTGCTGGCGATGGAACCGGATTGTATCGTGCTGGATGAGGCGACATCCATGCTGGATCCGGTCAGTCGAAATGAGTTCATACGTTTGATCGATCAACTTAGACATCAACATGGGCTGACCATTTTGAATATCACCCACGACATGCAAGAGGCGATGGGTGCCGACCGTTTGATCATCCTCGATGAGGGAAAGATTGTGGTGGACGATCGGCCGCCGAGGGTCTTTCATCAGCTCGCCCGCGTCCGCTCACTGGGATTGGACGCGCCATTTTCCACTTCGCTTGGGATCTTAATTGGTGAGCGAGTTGGCAAACCGTTGACCGAGGAGGAGACGAGCACGGCGGAGCGAACCGCGCGGGCGATTGTTCAACGGCTGGAATTATTGTCGGCGGCTGATTTGCGTCGGCTGATCGATGACGCCGCTCTGTCCGGCGTTGGCTCGGCTGAGGCTGACGGCTCGCTCACCGCGCGTCCCTCCAGTACCGCCGATCAAGACGGCGAGATCATGATTGATTGTCAAAACCTTTCTTTTTTTTATGAGGGCGACGAATCCATCGGCAAGCCCGCCCTGCGCGATGTTTCGTTCCAGGTAAAAAAAGGTGAATTGTTCGGCATTATGGGGCAGACCGGTTCGGGCAAGTCAACTTTGGTCCAGCATTTGAACGGTTTGTTGCGACCCCAGACCGGGACGCTCACGGTGCTCGGACATGACCTTTCCAAAACAAGTGAATTGCGACGGATGAGGCAGCACGTGGGCCTGTTGTTTCAGTACCCGGAACATCAACTATTCGCGGAGACGGTTGGGTTGGATATCGCGTTTGGTCCGCAGAGGATGAAGCTGGATCCGCTTGAGGTGGAAAAACGTGTGCGTGAAGCCGGCTCGGTGGTTGGCTTCGACGCGGATGTCTTGCGAAAGTCACCTTTTGAATTGTCCGGTGGACAAAAACGTCGCGCGGCGTTGGCGGGTGTGCTGGCGATGAAACCACGGATTCTGGTGCTGGATGAGCCGGCCGCCGGCCTGGATCCGCTTGGAAAGGCGGAGATTTTCTCCTACATCAATCACTTGAATCAAACAGGCGTGACCGTCATTTTGGTCTCGCATGATATGGATGACCTCGCACGCTTGGCGGATCGGATCCTGGTGTTGAAAGATGGTGAACAAAAATTATGTGGTGAGCCTGACCATGTTTTCGCCCAAACGGAGATTTTGCGAGAATGTCAACTAACACAGCCGGTCAGTGTCTCGTTCTTGCGCCGGCTGAGTCGTTGGTTGCCCGAACTCGACGTATATCGGTATACCGTCGAAGAATCATATTTGGAACTATTGAATTGTCAATATCGCCGTGCGATTGAAAATTTCGCGCAGGTGGGGAAAGGAGCGGAGTGATGAAGATTTCCATGGGTAACTATTATCACACCGATTCGTGGCTGCACGCAGCGGATCCCCGCGTCAAACTGATTGCAATGCTGTTATTGATGATTCTCATATTTTGGTTGAATCAGCCACTGACACTGATCCTCTACGCGTTGTTTCTCATGGCGTTAACCTTCACCTCGTCCATTCCGCCAAAAGTTGTTTTTAAAAGTCTTCGCGCGGTTCGGTTTGTCTTGTTGTTCGCATTTGTGATCAATCTGTTTAGTTCCGGAGCCGGTCAGGTACTGCTGCGCCTGGGTCCACTCGCCATCACGACGGGGAGCCTTTGGAACGCTGTCAAATTCGCCCTTCGTCTGCTTTATTTGTTGTTGACCTCCGCGCTTTTGATGACGCTGACGAACACTCCATTGCAAATGGCGGATGCCACAGAGGCGCTTTTGAAGCCGTTGGAGAAGATAAGGGTGCCGGCACACGAGATCGCAATGATGATGTCGATCGCCCTGCGCTTCATTCCGACGCTGGCGGACGAGGCTGATAAAATAATGAAAGCTCAGTCCAGTCGAGGCGCGGATTACGACACCGGCAAACTGCCGGCCAAAATCAGAGGGATGGTGACCATGCTCGTCCCATTGTTTGTGTCCGCTTTTAAGCGGGCGGATGACTTGGCGTTGGCGATGGAAGCCAGATGTTACCATGGGGGTACCGGAAGAACCAAACTTCGTCCATTGCGGTTTAAGAGGACAGATCTTTATGTGGCGCTGTTGCTCGCGGCGTGGATCATCGTGCTGGTGGTGCTGGAGCGCGCGGTCGTGGTCTCGCTTCCGTGGATTGTCTGATGGATGACGTGGATATTTCATACACACTGACGAGGAGGTGAAACGCCAATGGAACAGAGCATGGCGATCTTGGTTGAGTTCGACGGCACGCGATACGCGGGCTGGCAATTTCAAAAAAACGCGCTTTCACTGCAGCAGGTGCTGCAGGATAAGCTGACCAAGATCTGTAAACATGAGATCAGTTTAACTGGTTGCAGTCGGACCGACGCGGGTGTGCACGCGCTTGGACATGTCAGCAACTTCACCACCCGCTGCGCCATTCCGGCTGACCGTTTGGCGATCGCGATGAACTCGTTGCTGCCGGGAGATGTCTCGGTATTGGGGGCGGTCAACGTCGACCGGACGTTCAATTCGCGGTTTCACGCTCGCCGAAAACGATATAGCTATCGCATTTGGAACAACCGGACACCCAGCGCGATCCGTTCCCGCTTCACCTGTCATATTCCGGGTGAATTGGATATTGAGGCGATGCGCGAGGGCGCGGACCAACTGGTTGGCGAACAGGATTTTCGCTCATTCATGGCGGCGGGAAGCAGCGCGAAGACAACTGTGCGCCGATTGTTTTCGGCGAAAGTGTGGGTAAATCCCGAAGATCGCCGAGAGATCCGGTTTGTTGTTGAAGGAACAGGGTTCTTGTATAATATGATGCGGATCATATCCGGCACCCTTGTCTATATCGGTTTGGGAAAGATAGAGCCGGAGCGAATGCGTGATATAATCGATGCCCGTGATCGTAAAATGGCGGGAAAAACTCTGCCGGCGAATGGGCTGTTTCTTGAAAAAGTGTGGTTCGATGAGCCACTGTTTTTTGATGAGACGATCCTTGACCTAGGAGGACTATCATGAATTGGAATGAGCGCACTAACTTATCCATGCTCACGGATTTTTATGAACTGACCATGTCACAAAGCTACATGGACAACGACGCACAAAACACCATCGCCTACTTTGACCTGTATTTTCGCAGTGTGCCCGAGCGAGGGGGATACGCCATCATGGCCGGCGTGGAGCAGATGATCGATTATCTGCAAGACCTGAGATTCACTGATGAAAATATTAAATTTCTTCGCTCGACCGGTCAATTCGATGATGAGTTTTTGAGTTATCTGAGCGACTTTCAGTTCGCCTGCGACGTTTGGGCGATTCCGGAGGGCACTCCGGTCTTCCCGAATGAGCCGATTGTCAAAGTGCGCGGTCCGCTAATTCAGGCGCAGATGATAGAGACGATGCTGCTGCTGACGGTCAACCATCAGACGCTGATCGCGACCAAGTCCGCGCGCATTGTGCGCGCGGCGGAGGGACGCCCGATTATGGAATTCGGAGCGCGGCGCGCCCAGGGCTATGACGCATCGGTTTTGGGGGCGAGGGCGGCTTATATTGGCGGTTGCGCCGGCACATCCTGCACCATTTGCGGTGAGCAGTTCGGTATCCCGCTGTCCGGCACCATGGCGCACAGCTTTGTGTTGATGTTCGACAGCGAGTACGAGGCGTTTAAGGCTTACGCGACCTCCTATCCCGATTCGACCACTTTGCTGGTCGACACATACAACACACTCAAATCGGGTGTGCCAAACGCGATCCGTGTAGGCAAGGAGGTTTTGGAGCCGATGGGCAAACGGCTCAAGGCGATCCGCATTGACAGTGGTGACTTGACCTACCTTACAAAGGAAGCCAGAAAACAGCTGGACGACGCGGGCATGCGGGACTGTAAGATCACGGTCAGCAACGCACTGGACGAATATCTTATCGCGGACTTGTTGCGCCAGGGAGCCGAGATCGATTCGTTCGGTGTCGGCGAGCGATTGATCACCTCACGCGCCGAGCCCGTGTTTGGCGGCGTGTACAAGTTGTCCGCCTTGGAACTGGATGGCGTGATCATTCCGCGGATGAAAGTCTCCGACAATATCGGCAAGGTGACCACACCTTGCAACAAGGAGGTCTGGCGCTTTTATGACAAGAACAGTGGCAAGGCGCTGGCTGACTTGATCACGGTCGTCGGTGAGGACGTGGAGAACACGAAGACCTATGAAATATTTGATCCATTGCACACTTGGAAACGCAAAAAATTGAGCCGTTACAAGGTGCGAAAGTTGTTGGAACCGATTTTTGTGGCCGGCAAATGTGTCTACCCGAAGAAGGACCTCGAAGAGATCCGCTCTTACGCCGCTTCACAGATGAACACGCTTTGGGACACCATGTTGCGCTTCGAAAACCCACAGCTCTATTATGTTGATCTGTCGCAAAAATTATGGGACATCAAACAGGATCTATTGAAGAAACACGGCATGGTATGATCATCGCCAACCATGAATATTTTCTGAATGATAATTTATACAAATAGATTAATAGTCAAGATTTCAACGGCCGGATCGGCCGTCCATAGAGGAGGAAACCATGGCAATTCAAGTGACATTCAATATTAAAGACCGCGGCGCGATCGTCGCCGAGCTATATCCGGAAATCGCTCCGGAGAGTGTAAGGAATTTTGTTTCTTTGGTGAAATCCGGATTTTATGACGGACTGTGCTTCCACAGGGTCATTCCCGGCTTTATGATTCAAGGCGGCTGCCCGGCAGGTACCGGGATGGGTGGCCCGGGTTATCATATAAAAGGTGAATTCCAGATCAACGGCGTGCCGAACAATTTGGAACATACCAGAGGGGTGCTGTCGATGGCACGCGCTCAGCATCCGGATTCCGCCGGATCCCAATTTTTTATCATGCACCGGGATTCGCCCCACTTGGATGGGCAGTACGCCGCTTTTGGCAAGGTTACCTCAGGTTTGGACGTGGTGGATCAAATCGCCGCTGTCCGGACGGACATGCGTGACAAACCGCTGGAAACAGTGATCATGGAATCCGTGACAGTGTCCGGAGATGAGGTTGACACGTTGGGCGAGCCCAACAAAATCGGAGGTTGATTTTTTATGAGTGATCATCTTGATCCCAAAACAGACAAACCGACGTTTTATATCACAACGCCGATTTATTATCCGAGCGACAAGCTACATATCGGCCACTCGTATACCACAGTGGCCGCCGACGCCATGTCGCGCTATAAACGCGCCAAAGGCTTTGATGTCATGTTTCTTACCGGCACCGATGAGCATGGACAAAAAATCGAAAAAAAGGCGCAGGAAAGCGGTCTGACGCCCAAAGAATTCGTTGATCATGTCGTGGCGGGTATCAAGGATCTTTGGTCTTTGCTGGATATTTCATATGACCGGTTTATCCGCACCACCGACAGGCAGCATCAATATTGTGTGCAGACGATTTTCTCTAAATTGTATGATCAAGGTGATATTTATCTGGGTGAATATGAAGGTTGGTATTGCACACCGTGCGAGTCATTTTGGACCGACAACCAATTGGTTGATGAGAAATGCCCCGATTGTGGCAGAGAGGTGCATAAGACCAAGGAGGAAAGCTATTTTTTCCGCCTTTCAAAATATGCCGACCGCTTGATTGAAAAATTTGAGAAAGATCCGGAATTTATCCAGCCGAGTTCCCGCGCCAACGAGATGTTGAATAATTTTCTGCGACCGGGACTTGAGGATCTGGCGGTCTCGCGAACCAGTTTCGATTGGGGTATTCGTGTGCCGTTCAACGACAGCCACATCATCTATGTCTGGGTGGACGCGTTGGTCAATTATATTTCAGCTCTGGGATATCCGGATCTCGATGGCGATTTCGCGACCTATTGGCCGGCGGATGTTCATTTGGTGGGAAAAGAGATTGTGCGCTTCCACACGATCATCTGGCCGGCTCTGTTGATGGCGCTGGATCTGCCTTTGCCAAAACAAGTGTTTGGCCACGGCTGGTTGCTGTTCAACGAAGATAAGATGTCCAAATCCATCGGCAATGTGGTGGATCCGGTGATTCTTTGCGCACGCTACGGGGTGGACGCTATCCGCTACTTTTTATTGCGCGAGGTCCCCTTCGGATCAGACGGTGGATTTTCGAACACTTCACTGGTCAACCGGATCAATTCAGATCTGGCCAATGATCTTGGCAATCTGCTGAGCCGCACGACCGCCATGATCAGCAAATATTTCGCCGGTGATCTACCCGCTGAAAAAGAGGCGGCGCCGATCGATGATGAGCTGATCGGCATGTGCGACCGAACCACCGACGCGGTGGAGGCTTTGATGGAAAAAATGCAGTTCAGCCTGGCCTTGACCGAGATCTGGAAGCTGATCAAGCGCAGCAATAAATACATCGATGAGACCACGCCGTGGCTGCTTGCCAAGGACGAGGACAATCAGGCGCGGCTGGCGGCTGTATTATATAACTTGGCGGAAACACAGAGGGTTGTCTCGGTGTTGTTAGCTCCTTTCTTGCCGACCACTGCGGTGAAAATCCGCGAGGCCTTGCGAATTGATGAGCGGGACGTGGATCAAACGGCTTGGGACAGCAGCCGTTCATTCGGCAGGTGGCGCCCGGAACAAGTGATAGAACCGTGCCGCCCCATTTTTCCCCGCCTTGATGTGGATAAGGAAATCGAAGCTTTGAATAAGGTTTTTCGTGGCGACACACCGGAGGAGGACAAACAGCCGAAAAAACAAAAAGAAAAATCGGCATCCTCGGCCACAAAAAATGAAGAGACCGTCGCCGAAGGTGTGCAACTGATTGAATTCGCCGATTTCGCCAAATTACGACTGACCGTCGCGACTGTCATGGACTGTGAAAAGGTGGACGGTTCGGACAAGCTGCTTTGCTCACAACTTCAGACGGGTGACGGAATTCGTCAGGTTGTGTCCGGTATCGCGCAATTTTACACGGCGGAGCAGATGGCCGGCAGACAGGTTGTGCTGGTTGAGAATCTGAAACCTCGCAAAGTCTTCGGCAAAGAGTCCCAAGGTATGTTGTTATGCGCCGAGGATAAAAAGGACGGCTCGCTGCGCCTGCTCTGTGTGGACGGCGCGGTCGAAAACGGATCTGAAGTGAGTTGAGTGAATGAGATGGATTGACACGCACACCCATATCTATGATGCTGCGTTTTTGAATGACTACGCGGACATGGTCGACCGCGCCGAACAGGCGGGCGTGTCGGATTTATTTGTGATCGCCGAGGATGTGGCCGTCTCACGTAAAATCATTGAGCTTGTAAAGGCGGATGATCGCCTGCACGCGGTTGTGGGCATTCATCCCGGCGAGGTGGACGCTTGGGGCGAAGGTGATCTGGGCATGATACGTGAATTCCTCGACCGTGCGCCCGAGCTTAAAATCCGCGGGGTGGGTGAGATAGGCCTGGATTATCATTACACGACCCACAACCGAGCGGCGCAGATCGAATTGTTTCGCGCTCAGATGTCGCTTGCGTATGAGTTTGACCTGCCGGCGGTGATACACAACCGGGATGCGCATCAAGACAGTTTGACCGTCGTGCTGGAACTCGCGGCGGAAGGGAGACTGCGTCCGTCTCCCGGCGTGTTTCATTGTTATTCGGGCAGTCCGGAGCTTGCCCGTGAATTATTGAAACTGGGCTTTTATTTTGGTTTTGATGGTCCGATCACCTATAAAAATGCCAAGCGGAGTCTGAGGGTGCTCGAAGGATTGCCTCGTGACGTGGTAGTGCTCGAAACTGACTGTCCCTATCTGCCCCCGGTGCCTTATCGGGGCAAGCGCAATGAGCCGTCTTATTTGCCGCTGATTGGCGCTAAACTGGCGGAAATTTGGGGTGTGACGGAGCAGGAGGCCGCGCGACTTACCACGGAGAACGCCCGGCGCCTGTTCAGAATTTGATTTTCCTGCTGAAACGGTCGGCTCAGCCGGACAGACGTCGAAGCATCATATCTCCACATTGAAGAACTGATGCCCCAAATGTACCGGAAAATGTGACGAATATGAGGAAATAGGTATATATCTCGGGCAACCCGTCCAGGGAAAATGTTAGTTGACACAGTCGATCTCTTTAGATATAATTTTGCTTGCGCTTGAAAAAGTTTGCGCGCGGGAGTTTAGCTCAGCTGGGAGAGCACCTGCCTTACAAGCAGGGGGTCACAGGTTCGAGCCCTGTAACTCCCACCATTTACAATCCATATGGCGCAGTAGTTCAGTTGGTTAGAATGCCAGCCTGTCACGCTGGAGGTCGAGGGTTCGAGCCCCTTCTGCGTCGCCATGATACAACCGGTTTCAGCCGGTTGTATTTGCCCAGATAGCTCAGTCGGTAGAGCAGGGGACTGAAAATCCCCGTGTCGGCGGTTCAATTCCGTCTCTGGGCACCATGAACAATGAAACGCCTGCAATGCAGGCGTTTTTGAATTTAACGGCACCAAATTGTTCACTGTGAACATTCGTTCATCCATCATATCCGTTCACGAATTTTTGCTGAGGCGCCGGGTGACGGCGCTATGATAAATCCTTGTCAAAAGAATATAAATTTCAAAATATTGACAATTAGTTGCAATGTCAACTAATTTCAAATAAACTGTCCTTGATAGATCGATCATTCATTTGGAGATAGACACATGCATAATGTCGGAAAACTAAATGCCGCTATTTATCGCAACTTACAGAGTATCCTCAACTCAAAACTGAAGGGTCTCTCGATCCGAGGTGGACAGTACGATTTTCTGTATGTGATTTCACAAAGAGAGGGAATTACGCAAAAGGAACTGAGCGAAGAATTATATGTCGATAAATCGACGACGGCCAAGGCTGTCAAAAGCTTGGTCTACCGCGGCTATGTTGTACAGGCGACGCACCCGGAGGACGGGCGATATGTGCAGCTGTATCTAACCGAAAAAGGCGAGCAGATCAAGCCACTGCTGGTCGGCACATTCTCAGAACTCATAGAGATCGCGACCCGCGACTTATCAAATGAAGAAGCTGAGCAGGCAGTGACCTTGCTCTATCGGATTCTTGATAATCTGATTCAGGAAAAAACGCACTTGAACATGTAAATCAAATAAAGAACAGGAGGACTTGGATGATGGAATTATGTTGGGTGACACTCCCGGTCAAAAACTTGGAGGAATCGTTGGATTTTTACCAGGGGATACTGGGGCTCCCGGTTGACAGCCGTTTAAGCGGCGATGGGATGGAAATGGCCATGTTGGGAGATAATGAGCAGCCCAAGATCGAGCTGATCTCCATGGCTCATGAGAAAGACAAGGTTCGCGGCTATGATATTTCGATCGGACTTGCCGTCAAATCATTGGATCGGACCATGGAACTTTTGAAAGAGAAAGGCATCGCAATTGTGAGCGGCCCTGTTTCTCCTTTGCCCCACATTTCTTTTCTTTTTATCCATGACCCCGATGGTTATACGGTTCAATTGGTGGAAATGAAAAAACTGCCGGCCTAGTCGTCCGGGTCCGGGGTGGTCGCTCGAAGAAAGGAAAGGGAGTAAAAGATGATAAAGATTAAGAATCATATATTCCCAATTATTGTGATCTTTATATTTGTGACCCTGGCAGTTGCAGTCCTGATCAATCAGGAAGCACTTCCCCAAGGTCAGCGGCTACCTGTCTTGTCGGGACTTTTGGCCTTTTCCCTGGCTCTGACAGATGTCCTTATAGCTTCTCGGCCAAAAAAATGGAAGAAAAAGTCGGTCTGCCGGCCATGTATTCCATTCATGGAGCGATGGGTCTTGTTTTGATCCTGGCCGTCATCGCACATGCCGCCAATGAATTGACCGCGAAAGAGAACGTTTCCGCTTGGGCGCTCGCCGCACCGGCCGGATTGGTGTCGGCTATTTTCCTGCTTTTGACGGCCTTGACGGGCGCGTTCATCCTGTCCAACACCTTGATTCAGAAATCCGCTTCCCTTCGTCGCTTGAAAGATCAGTTTTTCAAGCGTGAAATGGGACTATGGGCGCATCGGCTGTCTGTTCCGGCCATCCTGATCATCTTCGTACATATGATGGCGATTGAATTTGTCCGCTCAAACTCCCCTCTCGTCCTACTGTCGGCCTTCTATGTCTTGATGGCCACGGGCGGGTATGTTGCAAGCAAGGTGTCCGGACACTTTCTCCCACCTTATGTCCTAAAGCGTTCCATCCATCATAATCCAAGTGTATATGAACTGGTGTTTGAGCCCCGGAAAGGGAAACTCATGTCTTACAAACCGGGTCAGTATGTTTTTGTCCGCTTCATAAAATCTCGCCTTCCAAAGGAAAGTCACCCCTTCTCAATTTCGAGCGCACCTTTGGCGGAGCGCTCTTCCTTAAGTGTCATGATCAAAGAATCAGGGGATTATACCCGCCTGATCGGTGGCCTGAAGAGCGGAGACATCGCAACACTGGAAGGGCCCTATGGTAACTTCCTTGATGATGCGACTTTAGTCGCTGACAGGCCCATTGTCATGCTGGCGGGAGGCATCGGCATCACGCCTATTTTCAGCATATTGAGAAGCCGGATTGATGAAGGTGCCCTCCAGGATATGGTCCTGGTCTGGAGTCTATCGACGGAGAAGGATCTTTTTCTACTGGAAGAGCTGCGGGAGATGAGGAAAATAAATAGTTATTTTTCCTACCATATCATCTTCAGCAAAGACGAAGTTGAACTTTTTGATCACGGGCAGATCAGTCAGGACTATCTGCGGCGCATCGGGATTGATCAATTGTACGGGAAGGCCCATTTTTTCATCTGCGGACCGCCCCCGATGATGGATTCGATGAAGGCGATTTTAAAAGATATTGGAGTCGCGTCCGGTCAAATTCATATCGAGGAATTTTCTTTTTAGAGATTGTTGTGGCTATTTTAGCGCACAGCAAAATCTCACACCGAAAGGGCTATTTTGACGTAATGGTGAGCGCCCTGTTGTTCCCCATCCTCGGTAATATTATCGCCATTATCTTAGGTGGGTGTGGTAAATTCCTTGCTTTTAGGCTTCGTAAAAAATTGTTTACAGAAAGGTCAAACAAAGTCAAAGATTGGTTCGTATAATTAGTTTGTAAAGAAACAAATGGTAATGAACGTGGCTTGAACACGGCATTATAGAAAACGAACGAAAGTTGAAGGAGGATTTGATTATGTTTGATTTAGTACCGTTTGGCAGAAACAACCGGAATTGGGTGAGTCCTTTTGATCAATATCTGCAACAGATGAACAGCCTGATAAAAAATTCGTTGCCGGAAAGCATGTGCACCGATATTGTGGACAAAGGCGATCATTTTGAACTGACGGCCGAGCTTCCGGGCTTTGACAAGTCGGATGTGAAGCTCAGTTTGCAAAACGACTATTTGACGATCACGGCTACTCATAGTGAAGAGAGCGAGAAGAAGAACGATGACGCCAAGTACACCAGCAGGGAACGCAGATTTTGCAATTATCGACGCTCATTTGATGTAAGCGGTGTCGAAACGGATCAGATCAAAGCTGAGTACAAAAATGGTGTGTTGGAAGTTTTGTTGCCCAAAAAACAGGCCCAGCCACGTGAAGATGATGGCGCGGTTGAGATTGAGATTGAGTGATTGTTTATTTGAGCACTTGCGAACCAAGCATAGTTTAAATTAAGTTACAGATGAAATTAGAAAAAAGGTAGCCGTTGGATCCGATGGCTGCCTTTTTTATATAGATTGAGAGCTGACGTTTGATTTTGGCGAAGTTTCACTGGGTAAATCGATATTGCCCGGTCGATTCACCGCTCTGAGGTATAATTAATCTTAAGAGCGGGACACAACGCGCGGTCGCGTGTTGTCGAGATATGAGGGAGGAAGCCACCATGTCGCTACTTTATTCTTGCATTTTGCCCCATCCTCCAATTTTGGTTCCGGAAGTCGGCCGCGGAAGCGAGTTGGATGCGAAACCAACATTTGACGCATACCGGGAAGTCGCGGCGAAGGTCGTCGCCCATCGCCCCCAAACAATCGTGATCGTCTCTCCACATCAATCCGCCTATGCGGACTATTTCGCGGTCAATCAGCTCCCTCTCTGGCGAGCTGATCTGAGTGATTTCGGTGTGTCAAGACCGGAAATACAGGCTGATTTGGATAAAGAGCTGGCTGACGCCATCATCGAAAGCGCGCGGAGCGACGATCTACCGGTCGGATATCAGAATGTTTCCGGCTTCAGGGTGGATCACGGTAGCTGGGTGCCACTTTATTTCTTGGCTCGGGCCGGCCTTGCGCGGCGAGCTGAACAAGTTTCGGCTGACAGGGGGGAGGTATTGACCCTCGATGCGCAAGTCGTCATCTTGTCTATTTCAAGGCTGTCGACGGAGCGCCACTTTCAATATGGTCGCTCGATCGCGGACGCGATCGACAAAAGCGGACGAGATGTCGTGTTCATCGCCAGCGCGGATCTGTCGCACAAGTTAAAAGAAAGTGGGCCATATGGATTTGATGCCGCGGGACCGAGCTTTGAAGCATGGTTTGATCAAGTGATCGACAGCGGGGATTTGTGCCGGTTCCTGGAAATGTCGGATGCGGAGGCGGAACCGGCGGCTGTGTGTGGTTTACAATCAAGCCAAATATTGGCCGGTGTGATGGATCGCAAATCATATCAACTTAACCGACTGTCACATGAGTGGCCGTTCGGCATCGGCTATGCCGTTGTCGAAGTGATTCCGGGCGCGACAACGGTGGGCGCGTGAGACGTGATAGGCGAAAGTGAGGAAAAATAAATTGAATGCGTATACAAAACTGGCGCGGCTGTCGATCCATTCTTTTATTAAAGACGGTGTTGTACTTAGCGCGGACGAACTGAATCAAGAGGAGTGGCCGGTTGAGCTGATGACCGACAGAGCGGGTGCGTTCGTCACTCTCCATATTGGCGGGGACTTACGTGGCTGCATTGGCACGATCGGACCGACAGAAGCGACGCTGGCCGATGAAATCATCCAAAACGCGATCAAAGCCGCCACCGAAGATCCGAGATTTCCGATGGTTGAGGAAGATGAGCTCGACAGGCTCTCGTATGGCGTGGATGTTTTGCAGGAGCCCGAGGCGGTGCGGGAGCGGGCCGAATTGGATGTTGACATATATGGCGTGATCGTGACTTCGGGCCGAAGGCGCGGGCTGCTGCTGCCGAACCTGGAGGGAGTGGACACTGTGGATGATCAGTTGTCCATCGCCCTGCGCAAGGCGGGCATCAATCCTCATGAACGTTATACCATCGAACGATTCATGGTGGAACGCCATGCTGAAGATGAAGAAAAATAATAAGCGAGACAGGAGGTCGCACCATGACAAACCACGAAAGCGATCAAATCACCGGATCACCCGTCCGCTGCGAGCTGTGCCCACACCACTGTGAGATCAGGCCGGGAAAAGTCGGAATTTGCAAGGTAAGGACCAATCGCAACGGAAAAATTGAACTCCTGAAGTATGGCAGGGTGTCGGCACTCGCGTTGGATCCAATTGAAAAGAAACCACTCTTTCATTTTCATCCGGGTAAATGGATTTTCTCTGTCGGCACATTTGGCTGCAATATGCGTTGCCCTTTTTGTCAAAACGCGGCGATCTCCATGACCGACGGAGAGCGGACGGATCGTCTATTTTCCGAACGGGCGGTCGCGGAGCATTCGCCGGAAGAATTGGTCGAAATGGCGCTGCGCCACCGTTCAACAGATAATATCGGCGTGGCGTTCACCTATAATGAGCCGCTGGTCGCGCTGGAGTATGTGCGCGACACGTTTGAACTTGCGAGAAAGGCCGACTTGGAGACAGTACTGGTCAGCAACGGTTGCTTTGAACAGCGGACGATCGAGACCATCAGTCCGCTCACAACCGCATGGAATATCGATCTCAAAGCCTTCACAACCGAGCACTATCGCGCGCTTGGCGGCGATCTGGAGGCGGTTAAAAACACGATCCGAATGGTTGCGCCGATCGCTCATCTTGAAGTGACGACTTTGATCGTCCCAAATTTCAACGACTCCTTGGAGGAATTGGGTGAACTGGCAGGCTGGCTGGCCTCGGTCAATCCGAATATTCCGCTTCATTTGAGTCGGTTTTTCCCTAATTACAAGGTAAAGGATGAACGACCGACCGATCTCGCCTTGATGATGAGCGCGCGAAAAATGGCGCAGAATCATCTGCGCCATGTCTATTTAGGAAATTGCCCTTAAAGTTTGAATTTATGTTTGTCACTGTTGTCCATGTTCAGTTCCGGTCTCTCGCTCCCGCTCACGTTTCCGCTCCCGGTCCAGCCTGTTGTTGCGAAACCATAACACAGTGTCGGTCGCGACCATCAGAAAATTGAGGATGTACAAGTATAGGACGAAGTCATAATTGAAAAATATTTTATTGCCGATTCCGCTTGCGTATCCGATTAATAAGATCACCAGAAAGAACAGACTTTTGCCCTCGGCCGACCGTGCCTTGATGGAACGGGCGATCGAAAAAGGCCAGGCCATGCCGAAACAGATCAGCATGATCGCCTCGAGAATACTCATGCGCCATACTCTCCTCTGATTGTCGCCTGCGCGAGAATATGCCCCTCCATTTGGCGGAACATCCGGTTCATCATGAAGCCGTTTTCCAAATCCAGCATCTTATCCAAGGCGTAGACGGTAATTTCATAAATATGCGCCTGGTCAGGAGGAGCCATGCCGCCATAGGCCGCGCAAAGCGCAGGATCGTTGTTGCCACCCTGTGCGCTGATCCAACTATTCAGGCCTTGCGCAAAATCCGGATCCAGACGACTCGCGTCCTCAATCAGGTGATCGGTCCGGATGTTGGCCGCCGTCCAATGGACCCAGGAAAATCCACCACTGACCGGGAACGCGTCCTTGTCCTCCACAAAAACAGCGTAGCTGACGGTGCCTTCCGGGCTGTCTTCAATTTGAAGCGGCGGTGAGAGCACCGGCATGCCAAACTCGTTGGTCTCTCCGCGCTTACCGTATTTGTCGGCGATCACTCCGTTGATGATCCCACTGCTGGAAATTTTCATTCATACCCTCTTTTCTGTTGCGACCTGACCACGCATGGCGTCAAGCCTCTGTGAACGTGAAACACCCACATTGTCACAAAGTTTTAAGTATTATTAAGTATAATATAACATGTGGAGCAACGCTTTAACTCTTTATGCGTGACGCCACTAGTTGTCAGTACAATCAATTTTACAAATAACCATGTCTAAGCCATAATAATTTGTTATTATGATGGATAGTCTTTTTTGGGGGCGCGGGGCGCGCCCATGTCGTCGATATCCTAATACAGGAGGTTCATCTTGGAACAAGAAAAATATACCTACAATTCTTCCGGCCTTGATAATGTGAATTCGGAGGTCAAGACAACGGATGGTGACAGGGTGTCGTCCGCACGGACTTCAAGCTGGCAACCCTGGCAGCAGGCCGACGCGCGCCAGTGGGTCGAGCGGGCGGACTCATCAAATGGTCGGATCTCCGGCGCGCCGGCCGGCGCCGCGATGGGGATCGCCGCCACTGAGTCGAAGGCGACGCGCGCGATAATGGCGCGTGTGTTTGCGCAACTGTTTACCGGCCTGCTATTGACATCGTTCGCCGCACTGTTTTTCTTCTTTAGTGGGGTCACGCTGGCCATCGCGATGACAACACCGGCGATCTTGATGGTCGCATCCATCGTTCAATTGGGCGTGGTGATCGCTTTCTCGTTCACGTTGAAAAAGGCCAGTCCGACTCTGTCCACAATTTTATTTTATGTCTACTCACTCTTGACGGGATTTACATTGAGTGTGATCTTTTTGTATTACACAGCGGCATCCATCCTTTATTCATTCGGCGTGACCGCGCTGGTTTTCGGCGCGATGGCGATTTGGGGACACAACACAAAAAAAGATCTCAGCACAATCGGGACCGTTGGTCGCATGTTGCTGTTTGGCGCCATAATCGTGTCATTTGTGAATATTATCTTGTATTTCTTCGCGCCGGGCTTCGCCACAGCGCTGGACATGATTTTGAACTATGTGATTCTGGCGATTTTTGTTGGACTAACGGCGTACGACATGCAAAAAATTCGCGAGCACGCCCTGATGATGGGCGCGTTTGAACAAAATGAGCAAGCTGTCGCGGCGCGGAAAGTGGTCGCGACTCAGGGCGCGCTTACACTGTATCTGGATTTCATCAATATTTTCATCCGCATCCTCAGCATCTTTGGTCGGCGCGATTGAGGCTCGCTGAATGAAACCATCGGTCGAACGCCTGAGGTGTTTGACAGAACATTAAAATGTACGATTAGGCGTACTATATAGCTAGCGTATAGGGAGTAACTTCCGCTTGCGGTGGTAATGTCAACAGCACGATTCATTCTGGCATTATCGGTGATTGTGAGACTATAAGCTTTTACCTGTTTAACTCTGTCATTACTTATGAGTGTTTACTTATTTTAGTTTTGTCATTAAGGAGACAATTATGGAAAAAAAGCAACAGTCGACGGTCACGCATGAAAGAGAGGACCGGGCGATCACACCGGACAACGCATTTGTGATTCCCTTGGAGGAACTCGCAGAAACTCTGACAAGTGATTTCGACAACGGTCTGTCCGCGGACGAAGCGCGCGCCCGACAAGAAATTTACGGAAAAAACGAGCTGGCGGATGAGAAGAAATCCCCCTGGATCATCAAATTTCTCAACCAATTCAAAGATTTCATGGTCTTGATTTTGATTATCGCCAGCGTGGTGTCCGCTTTTTTAGGAGACTGGCTGGAGGCGGTCGTCATCATCGCGATCGTCATCGTCAACGCGATCCTGGGCGTGCACCAGGAAGGTCAGGCGGAAAAAGCGGTTGAGGCGCTACGCGATTTAACCACTCTGCAGGCCCGCGTGCTGCGCGGAGGAAAGCAGTCGCTGGTGGACTCGGTTGACCTTGTTCCCGGCGATATCGTTTTGCTTGAAGCCGGCGATGTCGTCCCGGCGGACATGCGCGTTGTGGAGAGCGTCAACCTGAAGGCCGAAGAGGCATCGTTGACAGGTGAGTCGGTGCCGGTTGAAAAGGACACATTGTTTGTCGCCCGTCCAAACACCGATCTGGGTGACCGCGCTAATATGCTGTTTAACAGTACGTCGGTGACCTATGGTCGCGGCAAAGGAGTGGTTACCGGCATCGCCGAGAACACGGAGATCGGTCGCATCGCCGACCGAATCAAAGGCATCGAGCAAGAGATCACGCCACTGCAAAAAAGCCTAAACCAGCTCAGCAAGGTTTTGGGGACGCTGTGTCTGGTTGTCAGCGTCATCGTGTTTGTCGTCGGTGTGTTGCGTGGCGGCAACCTGATGGGCATGTTCATGACCGCCGTCAGTCTGGCGGTGGCGGCGATTCCGGAAGGGTTGCAAGTCGTTGTCACGATCGTGCTTTCTATCGGAATGAAGCGCATGGCTGAACGCCACGCGATTGTCAAAAAGTTGCTCGCAGTCGAGACGCTCGGCAGCGTGGATGTGATCTGTTCGGATAAGACCGGAACACTCACTCAAAATGAAATGACGGTCACCCGGATATACGCAGCCGAACAGACGTACGAGCTGACCGGAGTGGGCTACGCGCCGGAAGGTGAGATCCTTTTGAATGGAGAGACGGTCGAGCGTAAGAACGCGGTGTTGCGGCGCCTGCTGGAGATCGGCTGCCTGTGCAATGACGCTCAATTGCAAAAGAACGGTGATGACAGCTATGGGATTCTGGGTGATCCCACCGAAGGTGCGTTGCTGACGGCGGGATCCAAGGCCCGGATCGATCTCGCTGAATTGCGCCGGAACTACCCGAAAGAGGGAGAGCTGCCGTTCGATTCAGAGCGGAAAATGATGTCCGTTTTCCATAATGGAATGCAAGACGGTGTCACACTGTCTTTGACAAAAGGAGCTTCGGATATCATTCTGGATCGCTGTGATCATGAACTGACCGCGGAGGGTGTGATTCCGCTGACCGCCGCGCGCCGTGAGGAGTTGCTCGCGGTCAACAGTGGATTCGCGACCGGGGCGTTGCGGGTTTTGGCGTTCGCGTATCGGGAACATGAACTTGGATCCACAGATGGGGCTGAGTCGAATATGACGTTTGTCGGCATGATGGGCATGATCGACCCCGCCAGACCTGAAGTCCGCGATTCGATCGCTTTGTGCCGCAGAGCGGGTATCCGCACCGTCATGATCACCGGTGACCATAAAGACACCGCGGTCGCGATCGCCCGGGATTTACATATGATGGAGGATGGGGACGGCGTGCTGACCGGCGCAGAACTCAACGAGATGGACGATGAGGCCCTGCGCGAAGTGGTCGAACAGACAGTCGTGTATGCCCGTGTCTCACCTGAACATAAAGTTCGCATTGTCGCCGCCTTGCGCGACACGGGGCATATCGCCTCGATGACCGGTGACGGCGTCAATGACGCGCCGGCGCTGAAACAGGCGGATATTGGAGTGGCGATGGGAATTACCGGAACCGAGGTCGCCAAAGGAACGGCGGACATGATCCTGACCGACGACAACTTCGCGACGATTGTCGCGGCGGTTTCGGAAGGACGGGTTATTTTTAGCAATATTCGTAAATTTGTCTCATTTCTTTTATCCTGCAACGTCGGCGAGATTCTTGTGATTTTCATAACGACGCTGATCATGGGGCCGGCTTTCGTTCCACTCAACCCGATTCAATTGCTATGGTTGAATCTGGTGACCGACAGTTTCCCCGCGTTGGCGCTGGGTCGCGAAAAGGCCGAAAAGGATATTATGGATCGTCCACCGAGAAGACGTGGCGAAACCATCATCAACAAAGAAATGATCATTTCAATCGTCGGACAGAGTATCGCGATTTTTATCGCGGTGTTTGCGGCCTTCAACATCGGCATCCTGCGCTATCCAGCGGGTGGGGCGGCACCTTCGGCGGGGGCGCGCACCTTCGCTTTCGTGACATTGATCTGCGCCGAGCTGATGCGTGCCTATAGCAGTCGCTCGGATCACTATTCAGTGTTTCAAATCGGATTCTTCTCCAATCCGTCCATGATCAAAGCGACTTTGCTGTCGTTCGGTCTGATGCTGGTTGTTCTGTACATTCCTTTCCTGGAACCGATTTTTGGCACCATCGCGCCGAACCTTATCGATTGGCTCATCATGCTGGGGCTGGGTTTGATTCCGTTTTTTGTCGGAGAGATTTACAAGCTGATTCGTCATCGCGGGGAACGCGCGCGCAGGCGTGAGTATGAAAACCGGATGAATGGCTGAAACCGGCCGTTCAAAATGTTGGCACGATGATTTGTTGCTCACGGATAATCGTGGTAAAATACAGTTCATTGTAAAAATATGTAAATCGGCCGGTTTCGGCTGCGGAGGTTATAATGGGAGTAGTAAGCGTCATTCTCGCAGTGGTGGATGTATTGGTCTGTATCGCGCTGGTGATTTTGATCATCGCTCAGGAAGGTCAGGATAGGGGCATGGGAGCAATCGGCGGTGGCTCTCCAATGGATACTTTTTTCAACAAAAACACCGGGCGCACGAAGGAACAGGCGCAGCGCAAATCCACATTGTTGCTGAGTGTTGTATTCGTTGTTGTCAGCATTATTTTATATGTGCTGATATCCATGTGATGAAGTGAATGGTTTGCCGTCACCTTATGGCGACGGCAAACGTTTTTATGATTGGAGGCGCCCGTATGCCACACTGTCCGCATTGCAACAGTGAATTGCCGGATCGGGCCAAATTTTGTCCGGAGTGCGGTGGCGCGCTCTCTTTTTCCGAACCGGTTTCTTTCGTTCCGGAGGATGCCTCAGGCAACCCGGAGGTGAACTCGGGCCATCATTCGACGAACGGCGCCGCGCGCCTTGCTTTTGATGAGTGGGCGGATGAGTCAACCACGATTTCACCAATCCAAGATGTGGAGCGCAAAGCCGGTCGAGAGCGCGACATGTCCCGCCGTGACAATCGAGCTGCCCCCCGAGCTGATCGTGGCCGCGCGGATCATTCCCCGGACTTGGGCGCTGTCATCGCGGATATGCCGCGACGCGGACGGGGGAGTGGAAAACGGCGTGTGAATCAAGGCGCCAAATCATCACTCAACACTTTGACCAAAGAACATACCCGGGATGAGTCGGACGACGGTCTGCCCCGTGGACGAAAAGCCACCTACGCCACCGTCATAGCGACTGTGGTTATTTTCATTTTACTTGTGACGCTGATCGCCTGGATTTTGGCGGCTCAGCGACGAGAAGCCGCGCCCTATGTTTTCTATGAGGGAAATGGTGAGCTGAAAGCGGCCAACCTGCAGGAATATGAGACGATCAAAATAGGAGACGCCGCGAGCGACAGCGGCCACAGAGATTGGTATTACCAGACTGTAGATGATGGACGCACCTTGTATTTTGTTCAATTTGACACAGCCGAAACGTATCGTTTGATGAAAGCGGATCTAACCGCCCTGTTCAAACAATCCTCATCCGCAATCCCGGTCGCCTCGAATGTCTCCGGCCCCTATTTTGTGCTGCGTAACGGCTCCGCGCTGTATACGGTTGATCAAACACTGTTTGTCTCCGAGGCCGGCGAAGAGCGGGAGATCGCGCGAAGGGTGGATGAATACATGCTTTCTCAAGACGAGAAGGCTGTTGTTGCGCTCAAGGATGACGGCACCGTCGTTCGAGTGGATTTCACGCAAAGTTCGCTGTCCGAAAGCGTGTTTCCGCAAAAGGCGTCCAAGATTCATTGGGTGAATGAAGACGGTTCCGTTGTATATACACAAGATGGAGAGCGACAGCTTAAACAAACCGGCGAGACCGCTGAGACCATTCTTGAATCGGTCGACGGTTTTATGCATATGACGGATGAAGGCGCGTTTTATTATTGGAAAGATGAGACAGTCAGTGTCTCACTTGCCGAAGTTGTGACCGACCGAAATAAGGCGGCCGACGCGAAAATGAGTGAGCCAACCCGCCCAACCGAATCAGCGGCCTCCACTGTGGTGACCTCAAGAACAATTGGAACCGCCGACGTTGTTGACGAGACCGCGGGGACGGACAGCGATCCTTTGCCGGTTGAACAAGAATCGCCCCCACTTGCGGGCGAAGGTACACTGTCCGACTCTGTTGAAGGATATGCGGTCGGCGCCGAGGCCTCTCAGTTGCCGGCGGAACCTCTGCCCGGACAGGTTTCAAATCCCGAAACAACTGAGTCCGGCGGGCTTTTTGAACATAGTGACGAACCGGATGGTCAGACCACTCGAACGAGCTACACTTTGCCGACAACCACTGTGAACCCGAATAAACTAAGAGAAGAGTTGCAAATCTATCATGATCAAATGGATCTGTATCTTCAGAAACTTGAACGTGACGAACGTCGCCTTCGACTGGAGCAAGAGGTTGTGCAGCTGCAGGTTTCTCAACTTTGGTATTACGATGGTGAATCTTCGATCCATATCGACTCGGGTATGGGCAGGATGGTGGCGGCTTCTCCTGACGGCCGCACGATGATTTATGATGTGAGTTCATCGGTGCCACAGAATGTGGCGGACGTGGCTGAAGTGACGGACCTGAGCCGGCTGAAGCTTGATGTCATGTCGGGTGCTGAGCGTGGTTACCGACTGGCGAGCGATGGGATTTGCTCGACCTTGGCCGCCGCCGGGAAATTATCCGATGTGACTTTTTCAAAAAGCGGGAAGCAGGTCTCTTATATTTACGGGGTGGCGAACCAACTAACCGATGTTCACATTGAAAACAATGTCGTGTTCGACAAAGTTGTGTTGGATCAAGATGTCACACACTACGCGTACAACGCCGCTGAGGACCGCCTATTGTATTATAAGAAGAATCAATCGGAGGGACACGATCTGTACGAAAATGGTGAGCTTTTGATTGAGCGGGTGGACAGCGCGCGGTTTTCGAGTGACGGGGTTGTCTGCCTGGCGAATGTAAACAAGCAGACCCGGATGGGCGATCTAATGCGGGTCGCTGGGAAATATGACGAACCTGTGCGTGTCGCCGAGGGTGTGAACCGCTACATTGTCACGTTAGACGATGGTGTGGTCTATTTACAAAATGGTCTGTCCGCGGACGGAGAACTGCGATACAGCACGCGGGCGGATCGCTCGGAACCACTGGATAAAGTATCCGGAGATATCGAGTTGATTGAAGCGTTTTCCCAAGATTATGTGATCGATTATTTGTTTGACGTCGGCTCTGACATTATTCTAACCGACTGATCAGTCGAGTTCGCGATTCTATGTTTTTTATGGCGATTGATACCCGGAAGTGATTAAAGCCCTCCAAGTGAGGGCTTTTTCGCGCGAATAATTCAAAATGATGAATTTTGCACGATTTTGCTGAAAAAACCATGGCCACAAATTGCCTCATCAATTTAACCTTAAATGTGTAGGGATCTACGAGGACACATTTGGAGGTTTGGATGGACGCGATCGGCGAGGTTTTGCGAAACCGATATGAAATCATCGCGAGGATTGGCAAAGGTGGCATGAGCAGCGTTTATTTAGCGCGCGATCGAATGCTTGATTCACTTTGGGCAGTCAAACAAATGAAAAATGAACCGTCAGAGATCTCGGACAATTTTAATAAAGAGGTGGAACTGCTCGCGATGCTCGCCCATCCCGCGATCCCGCGCATTGTGGACCGCGTCGAGCAGGGAGGGCACGACTACGTCGTCATGGACTTTATCGATGGCGTCTCGTTGGGAGAGATTATCCGTGAGAAGGGGCCGGCGGACGCGGTCGATATCGTCAATTGGAGTAAACAGCTTTGTGATGTGTTGATCTACCTGCATACCGGGGCCGCTCGGCGGCCGATCATCTATTGCGATTTAAAGCCGGACAATATTATGTTGACACCTTTGGGGCGGATATTTCTGATTGATTTTGGCGCCGCGCGCCGGCCGGGCGCTCCCGACAACCTGTCGGCGGCCATCGGAACCAAAGGATATGCCGCTCCCGAGCAATATCTCGATGGCAGCCGAATTTTGGATGTGCGCACTGATATCTACGCATTTGGCGCGACGCTGTTCTACCTGACATTCGGTCATACACCCCGCTCTCCGCCACAAGATTGTTCTTATTCGCGGGAGATCAATTCGACTTTCTCCGAAGGACTTGTTTGGATCATACAAGCCTGTTGTCAGGAAAACCCGGGCAAGCGATATTTGAATTTCGATCAGGTGCTGCGTGATCTTTGCCAAATCGAGCAATTGAACAGAGGCTACCGACGCCGCATGAAAAGCCATCTTTACCTATTCATCGTAAGTTGGCTGGTCTCTTTGCTCGCCGCGCTGTGTGTCTTCATCGGGGCGGAAAGAATGCAGATGACGAGGAGGGAAGAGCATGCGCTGTTGCTGAATCGGGGGAAAATCGCCGAACAAGGCGGTGACAGACGAGCGGCCGCGGCTCATTATCATTTGGCGATTAGTGGTGAGCCGGACGATCATGAAGCGTATATGTTGTTGTATCAGGCCCTGCTTCCGGATCCGACAGATGAAAATGCGACAGTTAAAACAAAGGAGGCGATCGATGAGTTGAGAAAACACTACCTTGATAACCGGTGGTCAATCAAGTTTCAAGACCCGAGACTCGCCTGGATGATCGCGAAAGGTTGTCTGGAAGTTAACGATCCCGTCTATTCGTCATTCGCGCGAGAATATCTGTTGATCGTTGAGGAAAGCGATCTGATCGCGCAGGGTGTGCTGGATGACGCCGAAGTAAAAGCTTATTCGCTGATCGCCGCGCATTTGTCCGGTTCGCTGCTGAACATGGACTTCGCTCTCTTCTCGGAGGCCTTGAATCAATTGGAAGCGGCCTGCGGCTCACCGACGATGAGGGTGGACGAACAATTAGGGAATTATTTTTTGCTGATCCGGCTGTACATCACCTACTCAAACCATCTGGCTGACGTCTGGACGCGGATCGATGAGATCGCCGAACAAGCGAAAACGTTGATCGATGAGCATCAAGATTCCGCGGATATGAAGTTCAATCAGATTGTGAATTTATATCAAACCGTCGCGTCGGCCCAGTCAAGTCGGGGCTTCGCGGTGCGGGACCGCGATGAGCAGAGAATGAGATTTGAAAAAAGTTTGAAGTGGTTTGGCTATCTGGACGATTTAAAAGTGGAGTTGAACGCGCTGTCGCTTTTTAAAAAAGGAAATGTGTTTTACGCACTGTTCGAATTGTCGGATTTGGACGAGTCCTCCGACTCTGAACATGAGTCGTGCAAATTTGAACTGCTGAACGAGGCGATTTCCTGCTATGAAACAGCGACTCTAACTCAGCCGGACTACTTTCAAGCCCAGGTCAGCCTGACTCGTTCCTTGCTTGAAAAAGAAGAGATCCACAGCCCTTGGCAAGGCGATTTCACAGCGGCGTTGGAAGCTTTTCAAAAGGTGGAAGAGATCATGGATGACAAAGAAGGACGCTTGACTTCGATCGAGCTCAATCAATACAAATCGTTAAAAACTCAAATGGAACGCCTGTGTGAAGGGGATTGATATGGATGAAATTCTTTTTTACGGCGGGATTGTCGTGTCGCTCAGCTTCGCTTTGACCGGCGTGCTGTTGTTTGTCCGGTTTGACATACCCGGCACGTTTCGATATCTCCGTCGCTTTTCGAGTCAACAATCGCGTGGTCCTTTCTCAGGTCCCGCCAACCACCTTTCAAAGCGTTCGCCGAAACCTGACGGAATGGATGATGACGCGACACAGATTTTGCAAGATACAAATTGAAAGAGGTCTGAAATGAAAAACAATCACGCGGACGAAACTTCGCGAAGCGACAGAAAGGGTGCGTGGCAGAACACTCGATCGTGTGAAGAGCGACAAAAACGGAAAAGACGGTCGGGGTCTGACACTGTATTCTTGTCCATCTGTTTGCTGTTGTTTCTTCTCGGACAACTGAGGTCGGTGGACGTGTTGAAGGCCGCTGAGATCAAATCCTTGGACTTGGCCGAAGTGGGCACGCTGTCTGTTCAGGATTTCAAGGCTGTCAAAGTGGACGGATCGGAAAATCCCGATGTGGCGAAAGTCGGTGACACGATCGAGGTGACGTTTCGCTTAAATAAAATCGCCGTCGACGCCGTCGCAGGATTAGATTTTTTGATAGACAGGATCCAACCGGTGTTACCGGGCGGCGACAAAAATAATGGTTCTTCAATTGATTTGTTGGAGCCGATTGTCGTTGTGGGCGACCTCGAAGACTCTATATTTAAATACACACTCAAGATCGGCGAGCAGATTCCACTAGAGAGTCTGCGGGACAATCAAGAGATTGAGCCGGGCAGTCTGCGCGTGACGGACAAAGAGGGTCGGCAACAGCAGGTGGAATTACCTCCGTCGGGCATTCGCTACTATTCACCGTTGACCGAAACGATTGTTCCGGGGTCGTTCAAAACCATTTCTGATGGTCAAAGTCAGGAGGCGATGAAAGACGGTGACACACTGACCTTGACATTCGCGACCACCCATCCGGTCGTGGTTGAGCTGTCGCGGATCGCGGGACAGATCGTCGACTGTGTCGCCGATGAGGCGAAAATGAATTTTAGCGCATCCCTCCGCTTGAGTGGGTTGGAGGAGTCGTTAAGTGACAACAGGAGTGTTCCGTTTAGTGTCAAGATCACGGATGCGGCGGGCAACGCCACGCGCGCTGTAACCCATGATGATGCGCCATCAATGCGCTGGTACGCAGACATTGAGATAGACGATATCGTGATTCAAGGATCAGACGTCCCCGGCCATGTCAAAAACGGTGATCAAATAGAGGTAAGTTTTCGCGCCAATCATCCGGTTACAATTCGCCGAGCGCAAATCGGAGGTCAAGATGTCGAATTGAATTGTTCGGACGATCTGACCTGGTCGGGCGCGTATTATGTGCGACCGGGTCTGTTTTCGGATCAGGTGTATCTTGATTTTGATTTGGAGGTGGAGGATGAGGCGGGCAATTTGGCCTGTCTGAGCCACGAGGCGATGGTCGCCAAGCGGGTTCAGTATCACGCGCCTTTGAGTGTGACCAATGTCAGTGCGCGCAGCACCAATCAAATCGATGCTAATCGTTTCGTCAAAGACAATGACACGATTATCGTCAGTTTTCAGACCAATCACGAGGCGTGGCCGATCGAGGTGATGATCGCGGACAAACCGGCGATTGTTGAGGGTGATGGGACATCTTGGAGCTTTAGTCGGGTTTTGTCGAACGGGGAGGTCGCCGACCTTTCCGGTGTACCTTTTTCATTTCGTGTCACCGACAAAGCGGGCGGGTTGGCTGTTTGCCGGGACAAGTCAAACGTGCGTGGCAATGTCATTTATTTCGCTCCGCTGGAGGTTTTGGACAGCAAAATGGTTTCGGACAGTCCGGAGCGCGCGTTTTTAGGACCCGGTTCAACGGTAACCGTGGTGTCCGACCTTAACCATCCGGCGGAGGCCGTCCATGGTGTGATCTGTGAGCGCGCCACCTTTAATTCCGGCACGGGTGGACGTGTCAGTTCGACTCTCACATTCGACCGGCGAGACGCTGAAGGGGTTGTGCGTGGCCGTTTTGTTTACGCGGATCCGGCCGGAAACACGGTTGGGCTTGAGTGCGGTGGAGAGGGTGGAGCATTTATTTTCGACGCCACGCCACCCGTCATAGAGTGGACGCCCAATCTTTCCGGCTACACCAACCGGTCCGTGACGATGACGATTTCTTATAATGACCTCCATCTGGACTCCCGTGGCCTTTCATTAATGGTAAATGGAGTTGAGTGGCTGTCTGAAGCAGATCGCAGACATGTTGAAGATGAAAGCGTGTTTCGCAAGGTATTCACGTTGGAAGGCGAAGGCGAGTATGAGATCATCGCCACCGCGATGGACAAAGCCGGCAATGTCATGACTGTCAACCGGCGTGCCTTGTTGACCATTGACAAGACGATGCCGATCGTCAAGCTGGCGACCGGGTTTGAAGATTCACCACTGACTGTGCCGGCCGGATTTTTGATCTCTGATTATCTGACCGTTGACGAGGCGCATATCAAAGATGTCTGGGTGACGGTCAGTGATGAGAGCGGTGTTGGGGACTGGGACATCAACCGTCCAATCGACACGGAAGGCAAGAAAGTGATTTCTGTCATGGTAACGGATCTTGCCGGCAATCAATCTATGATGACTGAATTTGAAATACATGTCGATAAAAGTAGACCGGTTGTTTCGGTTTTTGAGAATCTTTCGCACCGTTATTTGAATCCCGGAATGAATGTGATTCCTTTTATGAGAAAGGCAAAAATTCAAATTAAGCTGGAGAACTTATGGTCAGATAATACGCGGCCGGACCGATTGACCGCCGCGCTTTTGACGAGTCCGGACGGCGAAACAAATGATTTGCTCCAACAGCCGGGGGCTGGCGATAGTGAATTGACGATTGTTATTGATAATGACGGTTCTTATGACTTGATGGTGTCCGCGGTCGATTCAGTGGGCAATGTGCTGGAGCCTGTGATTTATCAATTCACGGTGGCGGAGGGAGATGTGATCCAACGTGCGGTCGATTCGCTCAGTTTACAAAAAACCGCCCGGTTTTATTTCGCTCTGTTGACAATGTTGCTGATCGTTCCGATTCAACTGTTGTTTTCACGAAAAAGGCGCCGAGCGAAGGGATAAAAATGAGCTTTGACACTTATGTTTCAAATGGAACTGTCATGGAAAGTCGAGATCATAAAACAATCCGTTACATTTTACGTGACGACGATTTGCTTTTCCTGACGGGCTGTGAATGGCTGAGCGAGCGACATGTCGATGGCTTGATTCCTTGTACCCGATCCGTTCAAAATGGCAGGACAAGATTGACATATGAAATTGGTGACTTGTCCGCTTTATCTGATTGTCTGCCATCGCTCTCGACTCAGCTGTGTCTCCATGTTGTGCAGGATCTTCTTCATTCGATTTCCAATGTGAGTCGCGTCGGCTTTCTGCGTCGCGAACTGATCTCGTTAAATCCGGAGCGTATATTTATCGATCCGCGCGACCATGCGATCCACTTGATTTACCTGCCACTTGTCGTGGAACGTGATGAATCTGACCTACTGATGTTTGAAAAAAATCTGAGCGGGCTGTTTGATCAAATTCTCTCGATCCATCCGCGACTGAAAGAAGAGCCTGAGCTCTTTGGTGTTAGATCCGCGTTGTCAGGTCCGTCGCCGGATTCATCCCATGTGAGTGGATCCGCGGATGCGGGACGATTTCTATCACCGATCATGAGTTCAGACCAAGAATCCGTGACTTGTGAAAATAATCAGAACGATTCGACCGGAGAAAGAGTGGATTATAACCGCGCCCCGGCCCCGCTCACCTTCAGTCGTTTGTTGATCGGTGGTTTGTCGCTGATCGGTGTTGTCGCCATATCCGTGCTTATCCTGTTTAAGGTTCCGATCGCGGACCGACCGCGAGTCTTTCTGGCGATCGGAACGATAGTGACGACTTGTGTCATCACCGTGCTGTTTGTTTTCTTCAGATCAAAAAAGAGAACTCTTATCGCCTCCACCAAAACGCGCGCTGTTGAGCCGTCCCTTCATTTTCAAGGCGGCGAGAAAACCGAACTGTTGGACAATTTCCACGGGCCGCGGTTGATCTTATCCGCGATCGATTTAGCTGAACCATTCCATGTGCTCCTTGATAACGATGAGTCGGTGCTTGGAAAGGATCGGCTCGCGTGTGACGCGGTCATTCATTTCAATCCCGCCATCAGCCGCAGACATTGTAAGGTGACACGCCGTGGCGTGGAGCACTATATTGTTGATTTGAATAGTTCCAACGGCACCTATGTCAATGATGTGCGCCTGTCGCCACATCGGGAACAATCAATCCGAGTCGGCGATCAGATCAAGCTGGCGAACAGTCGATTTATACTAAAATCCCGGCCGGCTCAAAATGATATAATAAAGAACCAACGCTATGAGGCTTAATAGTCGTCAATCAGTTGGTCGGTGGATCGTTCACAAGTGAATGAGGCTCGCCAATCAATTGGTGGACCGGTGACGGCCCTCTCTAAGGGAGTGTGGTGACGGGAGATCATATGTCATACAAACGAAACCGTAATTTGCTGATTATTTCGCTATCAATGATTCTCGCGCTCGTCGGCCTGGCGGCCTGCGAGGATAAGCCCATGCCCTCTCCCGTATCTCAAATGGAAAGGTCCTCAGAGACTCAAGAATCGAGTGAGACGCCAAACTCGGCGGTTGGCGCTCCGACTGTTTTTACCCCTTCAAGCTTGCCGATTGTTCCGGTGGAATATCACATCGGGCTGATCATGGCGAGGGAAAGTGATGCTTATTTATCAAAGGTGGAAGAAGGAGTGACTCGCGAGGCGAGACTTCAGGGAGTGAAACTGACCGTGCTGGATTCTCAAAACGATGTGGCGAAGGAGAGCGCCGGAATTGAGCGGCTGGTTGACTTGGGTGTGGATTGTATCCTGATTTGCCCGTCAGACGAGACTGACTCAAGGCGCGCACTGGAACCGGCTGTGCAAGCGAATATTCCCTTTATCACGCTGGTGCGGTGGCTTTCGGCAGAAGAGGAAGACGCGTTCGCGATTGTCCATGTTGACAACGACGACGTCGCGAGTGGAGAAATGGCTGCAAGATATTTGCTCGATGAATTGAATGGAGAAGGCGCGGTGGTGGTGCTCGAGGGCATTGAGGGCGCGACGAATTCCGTCCGCCGCTCGGAAGGCTTCGAGCGGACGATCGAAGGCACCAACCTCATGATCGCCCACGCGGTGTCGGCCGACTTCGATCGCGCGACAGCGATGGTGCTTACGAGAAATCTGTTGATGGATCAAATGGATGTTCAGGCGATTTTCGCTCATAACGATGAGATGGCCTTGGGCGCCATGGTCGTCTGCGCGGAACTGGGGCGTGAGGACATCAGGATTGTCGGCTGTGACGGCTCAAACGCCGCGCGCAAAGCGGTGGCGGGCGGGACTTTGGCGGCGACGATCGCCAAGCGGCCGGAGGAGATCGGTGTTCAAGGCATTCGCTCCGCGCTTTTGCATCTGAGAGGAGGTTCGCCGGACGCAGTTGTTTTGGTGGAGCCGGAGCTGGTGGCTGAACCGGTTGCGGGAGCAAATTAGTTTTGATATAGTGACTTTGATTAAATTGGCAGGAGTGCGCATGTCATGGATACGCGCATTCGGAGATTTCATCGTACCGGCACGGTTTTTTGCGCGATCATTCGACGACACTGTGGACGCAACGGTGCGGTCTCGCAGGAGGACCCCGCAGTGGACGACGGTGGTTGTATACGCACTATTTTCACCTTGGCGACAGCTTCTAATAATCAGGCAGGCGGCTGGATAGGAAGCACAACGCCTTTGGCTCTCGATATCACACTGATCTTTATATTTGTTTTGTTCAACGCTTTTTTCGCAGGCACCGAAATGGCGGTTATCAACTGCAATGCCAATCGCGTTCGGCTGGAGGCCGAGAGCGGCAACAAAGTCGCGAAAAAAATTCTTTATTTTATCGAAAACAAGAGTCGATTCCTGGCGACCATTCAAGTCGGTGTCACGTTGGCCGGATTTATGTCATCGGCCTTCGCGGCGGACAAAATCGGTGGACGAATCGCATACGCGATTGACCCGACGGGGATGAAAAGCTATATTCAAACTCTCTCTCTGGTGCTTGTCACCATCGCAATCTCCTTTATCTCACTGGTTCTAGGTGAACTGGTGCCCAAACAGATCGCGATCAGCAATCCTGAAGGATTTTCCAAACGGGTGGTCGGACTGGTGCGAGTGATTGACGTGCTTTTTCGCCCGTTCACGATGCTGCTGAATTTCTCGACCGGGGCGGTTTTGAAACTGTTTCGCATCGACAATACAAAAACACAACAAAGGGTCACTGAAGAAGAGATCCGCATGATGCTGGTCGAAAGTAGAGACAGCGGCGGTATACTTGTGGATGAAAGTCAGATGATTGAGAACATCTTCGAGTTCAACGACAAGGAAGTCTCGGAAATCATGACTCACCGAACCAATGTGACCGCGCTCAGTGTGGAGGCGGATTTTGATCAGGTGATGGATGTGGCGGTGCACGAGCGCTATTCACGCATTCCGGTCTATGACGAGAATATTGATGACATTGTCGGCGTGTTCCATATCAAAGATTTGTTGTCTTTTCTGTCTGAGGGAGAACGCGACAGCTTCAACCTGCGCAATTTGATTCGGCCACCTTATTTAACTCCGGAAACTAAACATGTGGACGAGCTTTTCAGGGAAATGCAAAACTCCAACGTATCCATCGCGGTCGTCATCGATGAGTATGGTGGAACGTCAGGTATCGTCACCATAGAAGATTTGTTGGAGGAGATTGTTGGCAGCATTCAAGATGAATATGATGAGGAACAGCATGAAGTGGTCCGTGTCTCTGACAATGTCTACATCGTGGAAGGGTTGACCTCTTTGGATGATCTGCAGCGTTATGTCGAGGAATTCGAGATCGACCAAGAACTTGAAGCTGGTGACTATGACACGATAGCGGGTCTGGTTTTGGATCTGCTGGGGCGCATTCCTGACGAATATGATCATCCGATTGTGGAGTATAAGAATTATGTGTTCCAGGTCTTGCGTATGGATGACAATCGAATCGATAAAATTAAATTGACCATCCGTCCTGAGACGGTTGAAGAAGACGAGGATGAGGGCGGCCGTGGCGGCAAAGGCGCGAAGGGCGCCAAGCATGAGAAAATAGACAGTGATGAAGCTGTGGACGAATGACAACTAATCCGGTCCGCCCGATTGTCGGTCACTCCGGTTTTCAATCACCGGCCGTTCGGGCGAGTGGGTAAATGGGGTGTCATGGATCCAAAGTCCATCCTCTTTACAAAAGAGAATAAACAGCTTAAACTATTTTCAAGACGTTTCGGGGCAAGGTGAAACTCCTTACCGGCGGTATAGCCCGCGAAGATCGCAAGATCACGATCCGGTGAGATTCCGGAGCCGACAGTAGAGTCTGGATGAGAGAAACGGTCCATCAATCAGTTCGATTCCCTTAATAACAGGGGGATTTGATTGTGATGTACACAGAGCTCCGACAAGTTCGGAGCTTTTTTGTTGAATGAATCGCCAAAGGAGGTATCGGATATGGAGATCACTCAAAATATCGATCGGTTGGAGATGGCGGACGCCCATTTCATGCGTCGGGCGATCGAACTGGCGGAACGAGCGCGCGGTAGAACCTGCCCGAATCCGCTGGTGGGCTGTGTGATTGTCAAAGATAACCGTGTCATCAGCGAGGGCTATCATCGGAAATGTGGCGCGGCGCACGCCGAGCGGGAAGCGCTGGAAAAACTCGAACCGCAAGAGGCGCGTGGCAGCACGATGTATGTCACGTTGGAGCCTTGCTGTCATGTGGGCCGTCAGCCTCCCTGCACAGATTTGATTATCCAATCCGGTGTGCGTCGGGTTGTGGTCGGCGCGGTGGACGTCAATCCCAAAGTTCACTGTGCCGGTATAAAACAGCTGCAAGACGCGGGAGTGGAAGTGATCGTTGGCGTGTTGCGAGCAGAATGTGAGGCTCAAAATTTATTTTTCAACCATTATATGCGCACAGGATTGGCCTATGTTGCGTTAAAATACGCCATGACGTTGGACGGCAAGATCGCCACTCGGACGGGAGATTCCAAATGGGTGACTGAAGAGAAAGCCCGCGATCATGTGCAGATATTACGCAAGCATTATTCAGGCATACTTGTCGGTATTGGCACGGTACTGACCGATGATCCGCTGTTGACCTGCAGAATTGATCCGCAAGCGAGCCCTGCAAGAGTGATTTGCGACAATCAACTTCGTGTCCCGCTAGATAGCCAATTGGTTCGGACAGTCGACCTCGCGCGCACCATTGTGTTGTGCGATGACAATGTTTTGGCCGATGAGTCGAAAGCGCGAAAAAAATTAGAATTGGAGACGGCCGGCGTGGAAGTCTTGACTCAGCCGGGTGGCGTGAACATGAGCGATGTCCCGCGCAGATTGGCTGAGCTGAGCATCGATTCCGTGCTGATTGAGGGCGGCGCCCGAATCCATGCCTCGGCGCTGGAAGCCGGAATTGGAAACTATGCGTATGTTTATGTCGCGCCTAAATTGATTGGCGGTGTTGAGGCGAAGGGCCCGATCGGCGGCGACGGTGTTGAGCGGATGAGGGACGCTGTTTTATTGGACTCGGTCAAAGTCAGCCAACTCGGGAATGACTACTTGTTTGAGGGGGGATTGCGGTTGGGAGACGATCGCGGTTGACCCACAGCCGATGATATCGCCATAAAAGCTGCATGCTCGCAGTTCTAAGAGATGAGCAGAATAATGAGGGAGGAGTTGCGCTGAATGTTCACAGGAATCATCGAGGAGCAAGGTGAATTACAAACTGTCAGGCCGGGACAAATATCGGGAGAGTTGAAAGTGCGCGCGAAGATGGTCCTGGAAGAGACTGTGGTGGGTGATTCCATCGCGGTGAACGGGGTCTGTTTGACCGTCACAAGTATGTCGAGCGAGCACTTTACGGCCGATGTCATGGCGGAATCGTTGCGGCGCACCAATCTAGGATCTCTCAAACCCGGAGATAAAGTGAATTTGGAACGTGCGCTTAGTTTAAATGGCCGCATGGGCGGACATATCGTTTCGGGACATATCGACGGCACCGGCGAGATCGTGAAGATCGAGCGGGAGGACAACGCGGTTTGGTTCACCATTGTGTCGGAGGACGCCGTGATGGAAGGTCTGGTTGAGAAAGGTTCAATCGCGATCGATGGGATCAGCCTGACGGTTGTCGACGTGCTGGAGGATCGTTTCACCGTTTCGATCATTCCCCATACAATGGAGGAGACTTCTCTGGGGCGGGCGAAAGTGGGTATGAAAGTCAATCTGGAAACGGATGTGTTGGGTAAATATGTATTGAAATATCTTGCCAAATTTCAAGATGGTGGCGGCTCGACGCGGAATGCGAAACCGGGCGTGATCGACGAAGGCTTTTTGGCAGAAAATGGATTTTTGTAAAACAATATAGATTGGAAAGGAAACAACATATGCGAACAGTCAACAAGGCAGTCAAAAAAACTGAGGAATCAGGACAAGACATGATCCAAACGATTGAACAGGGTCTCCAGGACCTAAGGGATGGAAAATGTGTCTTGGTGATTGACGATCCCGAGCGAGAGAACGAAGGTGATTTGATCTGCGCGGCTGAATTTGCCACCACGGAAAATATCAACTTCATGGCCACCGAAGGTAAAGGGCTGATTTGTATGCCGATGACCGGGGAGTTGGCGCGGAGACTGGATTTTCCTCCGATGTGTGAAGTCAACCAAGACGCTCACGAAACCGCGTTTACCGTATCGATCGATCATGTCAGCACCACCACGGGGATATCGGCTGTGGAGCGCTCGGTCACCGCAATGAAAGCGGTTGAAGATGAGGCGCGTCCGACCGACTTTCGCCGGCCGGGGCACATGTTCCCTCTGATTGCGAAAGAAGGCGGTATCCTGGTCCGCGCCGGGCATACTGAGGCCACGGTGGATCTCATGAATCTGGCGGGTCTCAAACCATGCGGATTGTGCTGCGAAATCATGGCGGATAACGGAGAGATGATGCGTACCACCGAGCTTTTGAAATTCGCACGGCATCATGGTTTGACGGTGTTGACCATTGCCGATCTCATTTCCTATCGTCTGCGCAACGATACGTTGGTGAGCCGCGAGGCAACAGCTGAATTCCCCTGCGTTTACGGAGATTTCACAATTTACGGCTATGTGAACAAATTAAACGGAGAGCATCATGTGGCGTTGACTCTGGGCGATATCTCCAACGGAGAGCCGGTGCTCACTCGTGTGCACTCGGAATGTCTGACCGGAGACGCCATGGGTTCGAGACGCTGTGACTGTGGCCAGCAGTACGACGCGGCGATGCGCATGATCGCGAAAGAAGGTCGAGGCGCGCTGGTGTACATGCGGCAGGAAGGCAGAGGCATTGGCCTGATCAACAAGCTGAAGGCCTATGAACTACAGGATCAAGGAATGGACACGGTCGAAGCCAATATCGCCTTGGGCTTTCCGCCGGACCTGCGTGACTACGGAATTGGCGCGCAAATCCTGAGAGATCTGGGTATCCGCCAACTGCGTCTGATAACGAATAATCCAACGAAGATCGCCGGACTGTCCGGCTATGGCATCGAAATATTGGAACGGGTTCCGATTCAAATCGAAATGCAGGAAGACGATGCGCATTATTTAATGACCAAACAAGAGAAAATGGACCACATGACACATTACAAAAGATCATGTGGGCATGATCACCATGTCTATGATCTGCGCGATAAAAAAGAAAAGAAACCTTGATTTGCGTCTTTCAAACGGATAGGCGGATTTAGGCGGTGAGCCATCAATATTTTTAGCTAAAATTTTTTAATTAGAAAGAGGAAATCATCATGCATGTTCTTGAAGGCAATCTAATCGGCAAAGGCATGAAAATCGCCATGGTTGGCGCGCGTTTCAATGAGTTTATCGTATCAAAGCTGATCAGCGGAGCGGAGGACACCCTGTTGCGCCTGGGTGTCGACAAAAATGACATCACGCTCGCCTGGGTGCCGGGCGCGTTCGAGATACCGATGATCGCACAACAGTTGGCGAAAACCGGAAAATATGACGCGGTGATCGCGCTGGGCGCCGTGATCCGCGGATCCACCAGTCACTATGATTTGGTCTGCGCCGAAGTCACCAAAGGGATCGCTCAGGCCTCCCTGAAAACGGAGATTCCGGTGATCTTTGGAGTTGTGACGACCGACACGATTGAGCAGGCGATCGAACGTGCGGGGACAAAAGCGGGCAACAAAGGAGCGGACGCGGCGGTTTCAGCGATTGAGATGGTGAATTTGAAGCGCGTGTTATAAAATAAATGAGACAATTGCTCGTGACGCTCAACCCACTCATCCGCCCAGCGAGAGGTGACAAATGAAACAGCAGATTTATAAGTTTGGCCTGCCGGCGCTCACTTTGATCATAGCGATGTTGATCTTCACCGGCTGCGGTTCCGTCGGTTCAGTCCTGACCGGGCGACAGTCAGGCACACAGCCAACCGGCACATCCGAGTACGGCGGTTGGCCGACCACCCCCACTGAATTGGATATTTTTGGTGACCCGACATCACCATCTGACGATGAATTAGAATCACTACGTTCCGCTCTTGATGAGTTGTTGAAGCAGATTGAACAATCCTTGCCAACCGGTGGGTTGGATAAACTTCCGACAAGCACCGCCGCTTTGCCGGAGACAGGAACATGGGGAGCGGGAGCCTATCTGGTCGGTGTGGACATCCCCGCCGGCGAGTACTGCGCGATCGGTGACTACGGATATGTCGAACGCTATTCAGATTATACTTCGACAGATGAATCAATGATTGCCTTCACCAGTGTTTGGAATCGCGCCTACTTCCTGGTTGAAGAAGGTGAATATCTGATTTTGGAGGATGTGACGGCCTATCCGATTGAGGACTCGCCTGAAGTTCCGCTGATCGGCAACCTGCCGTCCGGCATGTATCGGGTCGGTATTGACATTGAGCCGGGTGAGTACACAATTGTCTCGGATGATGAATTTGGAGCTTATTATGCCGTTTTGGATTCAATCGACCATTCTTCTTGGAATATTCTCTATAATGACATGGTGGAGCTTGGCGAGGATCAGCAGGTTATACTGGAAGAGGGGGATATCTTGCAGATCAGTAACGGTTGGCTGATTAGATAGATTCTCTCAGTGATGAATCATAGAAACACCAACGTGCCCGGCGCGTTGGTGTTTTTGTGGTACGCCCGACATGGGCAACAACTAGGCGGTGTAAGTCCGCTATACGCCTGGCAGTAGGAAGTATTAGCCAAAGGCAAGGGTGTCCATTGTGAAGTGGAATCTGAAGGAAGCCCGAGGAAAAACTCTGCGCCGACGAACAGAAATCGGATACAAGGCCGACGAGGTGGGTGAGGTGCCCCAACACACTAAAGCCCAATGGCGAATAGCAAAGCGAATCCCCTGTTTGAAATTGGAAACCCTAAGAAAAGGCAGAAAACGAGGTGAAAATCAGAAAATACGCCTTTATTCCTGCCAAAATTATGCTAGTCTGTAACCATAAAAGGGAAAAAGAGCTCAGCAAATAAAAGTTCACAATTACAAGAATCATTTGTAATTGGAACCCCCTTTTAGAAGGATAGATGAAATTGTGTTTGTTCAACCAAGCGCTCAGTACTCAGTAGGTGCTATTCGTTAATCTTATTGCTGTCCGTAAGTTTTACGTACCAGTCTGGGGCTCAGTGCGGTAGGTGTCAGAACAACGTCTTCCGGCGCAATCTGATCGATATGCAGCGCGTCAAGGACAGTATGTCCATACAAGCTCAAAACAAGTTCATATGCGGACTTATTGTTGAGCGATAGGCGGGTGTAGGCATTCAGGTGAGAAGAAATGGTGAATCCATCTTCGATTGTAAGCGCCTGAATGCTGAACCCCTTTGGTACCAATCTACGTACGAGTCCGTTGGCATTTTCCACACAAAGTTTCTGATACTCCCCAAAGAGAGGCTTGCGTTTTAGATTTATTTTTTGAATTACGAAGCCCCTGTGCAAATTATGAAGTTGTACCGTTCAGCAAAGCGACTATTGCATGTCAGAAAAGTGAGCCATTCTGGCAGTTGAGAGACTCTAGTTGATCACTGGGGTCTCTTAACATTTTTGCTAATTTTACCAAGCAGCAGATTGGGTGATCGCATGACGAGGTCATGATGGATTGGGTAGATCCCGAGCAACTGAGGCATCTCATCTCCAAAGCAAAAGGAAAAGACTTCGTAGGGAGTGCGATCCCCCAGATCTTTCCTTGTATAGCTGTTGATGTGTGAGGAGAGGAGCAGTGCGTCATCCATGCTCAATCCTTCGAAGGAATATCCTTTAGGGATCAAACAGCGGACCTCTCGATTCCATCGTTCAACATGTGGTTTTTGAGATGATTGCATGGGGTCGCAGTAGAAGATTCGAGTCCCCAGAGCTTCCAATTCTTTGGGGTTGGAAAACTCAGAACCTCTGTCGGTCAGTATGACAGGAAACAGCCGTCTAAAGTTTGTCTCCCCTGTAAATGTCAAGATAAGGGTGCATAGAAATGATGAAATAAGGATGTACAGTTAAAAAAGTAAAGGTGCGCTCATTCCTCTTAAGTGGTAATGAATCTATCTGGCTGATCATCTAGATTTGTCTTTGTCTGAGTCCCAACAAGATCTTTTGTCCGGTAAGAATCCCCAATAATCGTCAAGACATGAGAATGGTGTAGCAGACGATCGAGTATGGCGTGAGCAATGGTTGGATCTTCGAACAGGTCTCCCCAGTCGGGGAATTGTACGTTGGTTGTGACGATGGTACTTTTTTCTCATAGCGTTGATCAATCACCTGGAACAACAATTTCTCATCACCGGCTTGGATGGGCAAGAAACCCAATTCATCAATAATCAGCAATCGGTATCGCGCGTAGTAGCGCAAGCTGTGTCAAGCCGATTTTCCTCCCGTGCTTTACGAAGGCGTGACAGTAAATCGTTGGCTTTTAGAAATTTGCATGAGATCCTATGGCGCGCGGCTTCAATACCTAAGGCCGTAGCCAGATGTGTCTTTCCCACGCCGGGTGATCCAAGAAGAACGATATTTTCATTATTCTCGATGAAGCCAAGCGCGGCTAAATCATAAATCCGCCCCCGATTGAGCGTCGGTTGAAAATCAAAATTGAAATCTCTGAGCCCCTTTTGGTGTGGGAATCCCGCTGCTCGGATACTTCGACTCATTGACAGCGCTTTTTTGTTATCCACCTCAGCATTGCTGAGAAGATGTAATACCTCGAGTACGGACAATTCATGTTTTTGGACGCGGTCCAAAGTTTCGTCAAGTTTCTCTTCGAACTGAATCAGCTTTAAGTAACGAAAATTATCAATCAACGATTGATAACTGCTACGATCCGATGTTTGCATGGTAAAGATCTCCTAATTTTTAAGATTTTCCCTGGAACGTTCAGCGATGTCATCGACAAAGGGCTGAGTGCGACCCAGATGCTCCTGGTAGTGATGGGGAAGATAATTAAGTTTTTTGGAACTAATCGGATGGCAGGCGATCTGCTGCGTGTTATCATAAAGATGCAGGTGTTGCTCGATCACCTCATAGAAAAGTGTTTGGCCAATATAAGCGGCAGGAACAGAATATTTTGATCCCTTATAGCTTACCAATCCATCCTTGCTTACTTTGATGTGGTCCTGCAATCTTGTAAAGAGTCATGATTCGATCGCTGGGGAGTGAGAGTAGTGACTCTTTTTCTTTTTGAAAGAGTGCCAGAGGGACTTGGCCGGTTCCCTGATGAATGTTCATGTTAGTTTCGTGGTTCAGCTTTTGGACCAGACCTTGCAAACCTCTATAATCCAGCTGGCCCTGGTAACATTGGATATCATCCAGAATCTTCATAGTGCTTTCTACTTTGCCTTTTGTCTGAGGGCGATTTGCAAGGCAAGCGTGGACGCAAAATCCCATATCCCGGCTGAACTGAGCAAAGCGCTCATTGACTTTACCCTTCTGATATTCAGTTCGCGCTTCGTCCATAACAGACCGAAGATTATCACTCAAGATCTCATGGGGGACCCCGCCAATCGTCTCAAAGAACTCGGTCATTGCGGAAATCAGAATGCTCTGGATTCTGCTTGTTGTTAGGACAAAGAGACGAAATCTTGAGTAGCTCAAGACCATAGACAAGACATTGACCTTAATCTGCTCCCCATCTTTGGTTCGGTAGGAGATATCTTCTTTCCAGTCAATCTGAGCCTGTTCACCGGGGGCGGTTTCAAAACGCACAGTGCCTTTCGGGCCAGCCGGCAACGGTCCTTTTTGACGATCGAAGTAAGCATGTAGCTCTGGTCGGCTCGTGATATAGCCTCGGAAGGTGGATTCCGGACAATCGAGAATCTTCTCCCGTTTTAAATAGCGCCACAGACTGGATTTGAAATAAAAAACCTGAATGCTGTCAGGCCCTAGAAGGTCTCTGATCGTATCGTAATGTCTGTCTAAGTACGATGGTTTGTCTCTTGTTCCGCTAGGGAAATTACCTTCATAATAGCGCTTGGCTGTTCTCCGATCGCACGACATGTCGCGTGCAATCTTGCTCATATTGGGTTTCAAGTTCGCTGCCTCCAAAATGATCTTCAGTCTCGGCAGATCCGTGAGAGTTTTTACCTCCACGCTTGTGTCAAATTTGATTGGATAGTGCATGTTCTTACCTCGAAATAATCTTTGGTAAAAACTTTAATGACTACCATCATTTTTGTACATCCTTATTTCATCGAAACTGAGCATCCCTAGGCTAGCATTTACATCCCCCAATGCACGGTGTAGCTCCTGAAATCGTTTGGTGACCTCACGAGCGGTCTGAGCCTGACAGGCCAGAGCCAGGCCGAATTTGACTGAGTCCAACAAAGAGTGAGTAGGGTGGCGCGATCTTCGGCAACAGATTCCACTGAGTCCATCTCCACATAAGGGACAGCCGGGTGCTGATCCATATAGGCGAGAAAATCATTATAGGTTCTTCCTCGTAGCAACGTTTATCGACCTTATGCATGGGTTTTTTACGTTTGGGTTTGCGCCTGACGGCCTCGGGCAGATCAATGCGCCTGATGCCAATCAGGTTGGCGTCGATCAGCTTGTAGATGTTGCGTTCAGAACAAGGGAATTCATCTGCGTGATTGACGTAAATGTGATGAATCGACTGTCCTTTCTCTCGAACGGGTTTGAGCAGCTGTGAAATGACCTTAAGATCGTCGACTGACAAGAGCATGCCTTTACGCGAGTCGGACAGTCGTGCCTGAGCCGTTTTGTCAGCATAATCGGCTCTGTAAAGATATCGTCTTTGAGGACATCTTCCGTCCTTTTGGCAACCGTTACAGCAGTAAGGCGCCCGATTTAAGCGCTCACAAGTAGCAGCGACAAATTCGGAGCAAAACTCATTGCATAACTCACAGTTTGAACAGCGCTTACGGATTTTTATGCAGTTTCCACACACGTGAGTCAGGCGGCAGTCCATCCTTTTACCGCAGTCGTTGCGTGGCGAGCCAAACCCACCTTTGAACATGGATTGTCGGTTCATCTTAATCTCATACATAATAGTTTTTGGATCTCGTTTCAGACTGCGTGCGATGGAAGCTAAAGATTTCCCTTCACCCAGTAGCTTTTGTATGGTTAGACGTTCGTCATATTGTAGATGTACATATTGAGCCATGATATCCGTCCTTTCCCAGTCGGCTCAGCTGAACGAATGTTTAATCTATCATACCTATATTTGAACAACTTACTCCCTCTTAGTAATTTGAATTACAAAGTCCCTCTCCGAAGGGAACTTCGGATTGCAATCCTCGTTAACAACAGATTAACAACACCTAACTTGACAAGATAAGCAGATAAGAATAATCTATAAGTACAAGTATTATTGATATTAGTTATCATTATCATTAATAAGATTTCATGAAGTACATTGGACAGATATCATTACGAACAAAGGAGTATGACCATGGCTGAAGACAAAAAGAAACTAACTACTGTGGCGGGCGCTCCTGTCGCAAACAACCAGGATTCAATGACGGCCGGGCCAAGAGGGCCCATGATGTTACAAGATGCTTGGTATCTGGAGAAATTGGCTCACTTCGATCGGGAGGTGATCCCGGAACGAAGAATGCACGCCAAGGGATCCGGCGCCTTTGGAGAATTCACAGTGACTCACGACATCACTCAATATTCCAAAGCGAAGATCTTTTCTGAAGTTGGTAAAAAAACCGATATGTTTGTGCGCTTTTCCACGGTAGCGGGCGAACGTGGTGCGGCTGATGCCGAACGGGACATTCGTGGTTTCGCGATGAAATTTTATACCGAAGAGGGCAACTGGGATCTGGTGGGCAACAACACACCGGTCTTCTTCTTCCGCGACCCATTGAAATTTCCCGATCTGAACCATGCGGTAAAAAGAGATCCTAAAACCAACATGCGCTCCGCGACCAACAACTGGGATTTTTGGTCCAGTTTGCCTGAGGCGTTGCATCAGGTAACCATTACTATGAGCGATCGGGGGATCCCAAAATCTTATCGCAATATGCACGGATTTGGTTCACATACGTTCAGCATGATCAATGCTGACGGTCTGCGCCATTGGGTCAAATTCCACCTGGTCTCTCAGCAACCCATCGAAAACCTCACTGACCAGGAGGCGGAGGCCCTCGTTGGAATGGACCGCGAAAGCCACCAACGTGACCTGTTCGACGCCATTGAACGTGGAGATTTCCCCAAATGGAAGATGTTCATTCAGGTCATGACCGAGGAACAGGCGCGTCAGATGAAAAACAATCCATTCGATTTGACAAAAGTCTGGTTCAAAGGTGATTATCCGCTGATCGAGGTCGGTTATTTCGAGCTCAACCGTAACCCGGAGAATTACTTCCAAGATGTGGAACAGGCCGCGTTTAATCCGGCGAACGTAGTGCCGGGGATTGGTTTCTCACCGGACCGTATGTTGCAGGGACGTTTGTTTCCATATGGAGACGCGCAGCGTTACCGACTCGGTGTCAATCATCACCAGATCCCGGTCAATGCGCCTCGCAACGCGGCACATTCTTTCCATCGAGATGGCCAAATGAGGGTGGACGGCAACCAAGGAGGCTTGTTGCATTACGAACCCAATAGCTATGGTGAATGGCAAGAACAGCCCGAATACGCGGATCCGGTCGAAACAGTCCACGGCGACATTCAACGCTGGAACTTCCGTGAGGACGATGACGACTATTACACCCAACCGGGGAAATTATTTAATCTGATGACACCGGAGCAACAACAGGTGCTGTTCGAGAACACTGCGCGCAACATGGCCGGTGTGCCGGTTGAGATTCAGCAGCGTCATATTTTGAATTGCTATAAAGCGGATCCCGCATATGGCACCGGAGTCGCCGAGGCTTGCGGACTGGACATCGCGGATATTATTTGATCATTAACTGAATCAACCATCTTAAAGAGCCGGTATCGCTTTGACGCCGGCTCTTTAATTCTGGATGTATGGCGATGTTGTCCGGTGCTGAAATTCAGAGGGGGGAAAATGAACGAGTGGTCAGCATGGCGATCCGGATCGTCTGTGGTGTCGCAGAAGACGGTCATCAAGAGATTCGGCGTAGGACAAAGGTAATTGGAATCTTCCCTAATACCGAAGCTTATGTTCGCTTGACTTCGATTTACCTTCTTGAATACAGTGAGGATAGGTTCGATTCACGAGTCAATCTTAGTCCCGGATCATTGAAACCAATCATGTTAAAAGCCGCGTAAGCTGTAATGAAGTTCTATGAAGTCGCATGTTAATATGACACTAATTCCAGGCTAACGCTCTTCTCAATACTGCTATTTAACATTTGTGTTTTATAACACTAATCCTCGTCAACCATAACATACACACGTGTGGATATGCTGCCCATTTCGATTTTCAGAGGCGCGGCAAAGAGCTTCCCTTTGCCGGCGTAGGGAATGGCGGCTTTTAAATTATTCATATCTTCGCAAACCACAGCGCCTGCGTCGAGGATCGTGTCGTGCACGGGATTGCCCCAGTCGTGACTATGCCACATGCAGTCTATAAGCGCAGTATCGATGCCGACAAACACCACCCCGCGATCCATAAGATATTTCGCTCCTTCGGCAGTCAAATACGCCCCGTTTACCCCGTACCCTTCTTTACCAAAATTCTCAGATTCCCCACTGCAAAGAAGAATGGCGCCGCCTTTTATACCCTTGTCGGTTAAGTCGCCACTATCAAAGCAGTTTTTACCGGGCGTCAGCTCGACAACCTCGTAATCCAGGTTGACGCACTTTTCCAATGGAATGTCGGCGACTTTATAGCCGGCTTCTTTGCGGTGAAATGGAGCATCTAAGTATGTACCCGTACAGTTGAGCATCTGGATCCGGTCAATGACCGAATTCGCATTCTTGCCATAGCGGGCGGCCGTCTGATCACGTGTGAGGTAAATGTCGATCACAATGCCGGGGTACTCCGGATACGTCTTCATACCGTTTACTAATCTGTGACACAAATCTATAAATTTAGCCATTTATGTTCCTCCGAATTCAAAGATACCGGGCAACCGCCCGCGCTTATGAAATATGTTTTGAAGACTATGTTCCTTTGGCCGTCAAAGCGGCAGACGAGCAATCTAACACCTGTCAATCCATCGTATTTCAAATTTATCGTTTTTCGTTTGCCTGCATAGTCAACAGACGCGTCCGGAAAAGCTAAAATGTGCATAAATAGTCCGAGCGAGATACACCGATGATGTCGGCCCACTTCGGCTTCCTGCGCACCCGACTTTGTTTGCTCACAAGCTAGTGTGTATCGTCTCCCGCCTTTTCTGACATGTTGCTCTCCTTTTCATTCTACCTGGCAACTTGTCCGAAATTTTAACAGGGCCCCGTTTGCATTTAAAAAGGATGACCACGTCTCTGCTTCTTTAGCTGTACATGCTTATCTCATCATTTCTATTCACCCTTATCTTGACATTCACAATCATCACCGGAAGGTGAATTTACACCAACATTTGAGACTTGACTACTAAATTTGACACGAACTAATAGGATATAATCATCAATATAAGAAGATTGGCCATATTTATGAAGGATGACTTATGAATTTTAGGGATCAATTAGACAAATTAATGAATGAATATGCGATTAGCCGAGAGCAAGAAGACTTTGCAAAACATCCTATCGGGACATTGGTGCGCAGTGACATTGTCGAAACACTTTCAGCTAAAAGTATTGATCCCCAAAAGTACAAAGTTCAAGGTAGTGTCGGCCAAGGGAATTGGGCAAAGATCCCTTGGATTTGTATTTTTAACATATCAATAGCTGATTCAGCGCAAAAAGGTGTTCACATTGTGTATCTGCTCTCTTTGGACGGCAAACGATTATATTTGACGCTCAATCAAGGGAACACTGAGTTGGTCAAAACCCGTGGACGAGCTGAAGCGATCAAAGAGATGAGAAAAACAGCTGATGAAATTGTGAGCCGTATCGACTGTAGCAGCTTTGAATCTGTCGAAAAAATTTCACTCGGCGAAAACTTGCCAAGCACATCTCAGCTATATGAAGAAGGAACCATTTGTTTTAGACAGTATGACCGAGGGCAATTACCTGAAGAACAAGAACTCTTTGATGATTTGAGAGACATTATGAATATTTATGATCAATATGAAGCACTCTTTCATGGGCAATCCATGCCATCTAATATGGAGCGACAAAAGTCGGCGATGTCCGAGCGAGCGGATGATAATTACAACAATAGAGAAATCATCGCCTACATCAAACAGTTCATTTCGGCGAAAGGCTTCTCTTATGATCACAATCTAGTTGAAAATTTCTATTTAAGCTTAAAATCCAAACCATTTGTGATATTGGCTGGTACATCGGGTACCGGAAAAACTCGACTGGTAAAATTGTTTGCGGAAGCAATTGGAGCAAACACTGCTAATGGACGGTTTAAGCTGGTACCTGTTCGCCCTGATTGGTCAGATTCAAGTGATTTATTTGGACATGTGGACTTGAATGGCAATTTTGTTCCGGGGGCGTTGATCGATTATCTTCATACAGCCTCAAACGATATCGAAAACCCGTATATTCTCTGCTTAGATGAGATGAACTTAGCTCGAGTAGAATATTATCTGAGCGATTTTTTATCTGTTATGGAGACCAGAGACTTCAATCAAGGATATATTGAGTCAGATCCATTGTTACCATTGTCTTATTTTGGTACCGATGAAAAGGCCAAAGCCAAGTATGGAAATTTACGATTCACCCAAAATATATACATTGTTGGCACTGTAAATATGGACGAAACGACGTTCCCATTTAGTCGCAAAGTATTGGACCGCGCAAATACGATTGAATTTTCTTATGTCAATATGATGCCGGATGATTTATTTTTATACGATGAAGAAATCGAAGCCTTGGACTTGAACAACGATTTCTTGGTGACAGAATATTTGCGACTTGCCCACTGTAAGGACGAAATTGAGCTTGTTCAAGAGCTAGCCACAGAACTCGTGCAGCTCAACGAAGCCTTGCAGACTGTAGGTTTTCAGATTGGCTATCGTGTTCGTGATGAGATCTCATTTTACATGATTAATAATAAAAATATTGGTTTGCTGCCGCAAGAAGTCGCCATGGATCATCAAATCATCCAAAAAACACTTCCGCGGATTCAAGGAAGTAGCCTGTCGATCAAAGAGATGCTGGCAGAACTGTTTAAATTTTGTGCCGGGGATTATCAAGGTTATCAAACGAGAAATGAGATGGTTAGTGACCAAATGTTTGAGTATGTGAATCACAATAATTGCCGCTACCCTAAAAGTGCAGAAAAAATTGCGTTTATGATGAGGAGATTCGAGGAAGATGGATTCACTTCGTACTGGATCTAATGAATTGCTATTTGTTCAAACGGAAAAGGTATCGGTGTCGATCAAAGGCCAGGCTGACCAAATTGAACGATTGAAAAGAAATAATCGAACGAATCAGTCTGAATTAAAAATCTATTGTTCGGAATCATTTCAAGTGAACCTTTATCCGAATTGGCAAGAAGAGATAAAAACAGATTCCAAGAACAGTGCTGCCTTGATGATGCACTATGACCCTCTATTTTTTGAACAAGAGCGGTACGAATTTGTCATTGAATCTGAGGATGAAACAAAATATCAGATTGAGTTTTGGCATGATAGCCTCAATATACGTAACAAAGTAACGCCAACCGGACGCAGGCGAGCTGTCTTGTCTGGCATTCTTCACTTTGGGAGTGAGATTGGTCTGACCGACTTCTTTATTCGTGTCAACGGCAGAAACTATCTGCGTATTGTGCTGGAAATTTTTCCTTCAAAAATCGATTATAAAGAAGATTATCAAGCACTTCTCAATGATGTGACCAATGAAATATACAGTCTGGTATTTGATTTTTGGAAAAAAACATATCAAAACTATGCTCAAACTGATCGCTACCAAAGTACCGCGGTGGAATTTTTTGCTGTGATCCGAACAGTTTTTGACGACTTCATTCGAGCGGTCGATATCATTGTGGCAAGGCCACACCATGTCCTCGAAACGATTCGCGAGGTCCTACCTAGTCATAAAGTCAAGCATATCGACAAGCGTTCAATTCGTTGGCTGGAAAAACACCCGCAACAAGTCCAGCGTAGCGCCAACGATTATCAAGCGATAAAGACTTTGGCAATCAGAAAACAGGTCACTTTTAATACCAAAGAAAACCGTTTTGTTAAAACGATTTTGACAGTTGTCATGCGTAAACTTGCAAGATTTCGCCGTCTTTATGAAAAATTACCGCGCGAACAAGATCAATATATTCTGGATATCATCGATACAATGAGCGCGACCCTTGATCGCAGGGTGAATGCAACGTTTCTCCAAGCTGTACCCACTGAGCAGGGAATGCAGACAATCTCACTTGTTTTTTCGATGGCACCAGGATACAGAGAGTTGTATAAATACTTTCTTATGTTGATGCGCGGGCTTTCTATCTCGGGCGATATCTTCTCCATATCTGTAAAGGATATTGCTTTACTATATGAATATTGGTGCTTCATTAAGTTGAATCGAATTTTAAAAGAAAAATATGAACTGGTTTCGCAAGATGTGATAAAAACACAACAGATTGGATTATTTGTTTCACTAGTGAAAGGGACAGAATCTCGTGTCCGGTATCGCCATCCAGACACTGGAGAATTAATTGTTCTTTCTTATAACCCGCATTTAACACGTTCACCAACGGTCTCTCAACGACCAGATCATGTTTTAAAACTGGAAAAACAAGGATCAAAGCATGAATATGAATACGTATTTGATGCAAAATATCGAATCAATCCAGCACTTCCCGGAACGAATTATCATCTTTCTGTTGCTCAGACTCCGGGCCCGGAAATCGATGATATCAACACCATGCATCGCTACCGGGACGCAATTATGTGCAGCAGTCAAGTTGTTTACGAACGAAGAATGTTTGGCGCTTACGTCTTGTTCCCTTATCAAAATGAAGATGAGTATCGGACACATCGTTTTTGGAAGAGCATCGATTCGGTGAACATTGGTGGGATTCCCTTTCTTCCTTCAGCTACTGGCATGGTAGAAGAAGTATTGGATGATCTGATCCAAGATTCTGCTGATTCTGCATTTGTTCGAGCCCCGTTGCAGCGAGGTTTATATGAAAAACTTTTGAAGGTGGACTGGGATCAGCGTGATGTATTGGTAATTGCGGTAAAAGATGAGGAAGAATTGAATCTGTTCTTGAAAGACAAGAGCTGTAGGATGAAGATCAGCGAGCTGAATGTGCACAACTCCCCGCTGAGATATGTTGCACTCTATCAGTCAAAAAAATCCTTTGGTATGTCCGCTGGAATTCATTTGGTTGGTGAGGTTCAATATATAACCCCGTTTCAAAGAGAATCGGCTACCTCTGAGGATAACAGGGATTGGATTGAGATCCGTGTCTCTCGTTGGAAGTCCTTAAACCGACCGATTTATGCTAAAGAAATTGGCTTCCATCACTTTACAACAAATGAATTTTTGTTAAACCATGCACTTGAAGTCCCACAATTATTGATCCGCTCTGAGGCAGAGTACAAGCTGTTTGCCGAGCTGTCGAGAGCGGTTGGCAAATGGCAGATTGATCCTGTTGGTGACAATATCCGCTTCCGGCTAGATGACATTGTTATCTTTTTAGAAGACGGTTTCATCGTTGTGATGGTATCGGCAAAGCTTCGCGGCAGATACAGCATCGATGAATTCATATCGAGGCCGAACGCGACGATTCGAGCGATTCACAAACTAAAGTCACTCAATCAGACGCAGGTCGACTAATTTTCAAAAGGCACCATCAGCGGATGTACATGCAAAATGACCTCCGATGCCCGCTCTCAATCCTCTTTCAAATAAGGCAAGATGACCTGCCAGGCGTCGATCAGGTTGTCCAACGACCAACGGGCATTCGCCGGAGACGTGCTGGGCAGTTGAGTGACAGCAACATCCGGTCGATCAGTCTGGTATTTTTTATAATAGCGAAACGATGCCCCACCGTTGCAGAAGACATGTTTAATTTGAGCGTCGGCAAAAATGGGGGCCAGATCGGTCGGCACGACATTGCGGATGGAACTGTCGCTGGAGCCAATGATGTCACAAGATGCGATGCTGCTCCACAAAGCGATATGATGGGTCAGCAAAGCGGACTCGGCGCGCGGTGGGTCGGTAGCGGCAAGTGTAGGGTGAATGCTCAGCAAGGCGGACATCAGCGGCCAAAACCGATTTTGTCGATGCCCGTAATAAAAGCCCATCTGACGAGTTTTGACCGAGGGAAAGCTGCCTAAAATGAGAATCCGGCTGTGTTCATTATAGATCGGTGGAAAAGGATGTTGAGCGGAGTGGTAGGGCATGAGACGGGTTCCTTTCGTACAAAAGACAGCAACTGCTGTCTTTTGTCGTTCGTTGGTAGTTCGAGCGCGATCTCCAGCGAGGCTCACATTTGGCTTTTCACATAACGCAGCGCGTCGATCGCGATTTGATGGTCATCCACGTCATCCGGCAGACCTGACACACAGATCGCGCCGATCATACCTTTGTCTTTGAGCACAATCGGAAAGCCACCACCACCCGCGGCATACCGTTCCGGATCCGGTACGCGGTCCTCGAGTGTCTCTCCGTTTATCTCCAACTCTGTCTTAAAACGCAGTGAGGACATTTTCGTCAACTCCACGGAATTACGCTTGCGTTCCAGCCATTCCTCATTGACGGTTCCGGTGCCTTCGGTCAAATGACGGAACACCGTCAAATCGTCCATGGTTATTTCCACCGCAATCGGATCCGCGTATGATTCGCCCACCTCAATGGCCTTTAAACCGGCCGCCAATGCGTCTGACCGCGAAAAACGCTCGAATATCAGTTCTTGCTCAAGTTCATGTAATTGTTCGAATCGTTTTTCTGCTTCGGTATGGTTGCTCATAAACAGACCTCCTTTGGTTCGCGAATCGTTCTAAATCTTATAGATAGAATAACATTTTTGTTTTGTAAACCAAAACCTCTTTTAATCGTAGGAATGCGCTCATCGTGTGGCGGGCTGACGTCGACAAGGATCAACGCTAAAATAAGATGCGTATAACGATCTGGATACAAACGGGGAGGCATTATGAATTACACTTTGATAACCGGCGCGTCCGGAGGTATCGGTCTGGAGATCGCCCGTGAATGCGCGGCGCAGGGACATTCTTTAATTTTGACCGCCCGCGACCGTGATAAATTAGCGGCGCTTCGCGAAGAATTGATCGGCAAGTATAAGGATATCAAAGTAAAAATCCTGGCGTTGGACTTGACGCGTCCGGAGCAGGTTCAAGCGCTGTGCGACCATACTGAAGCACGGGGCTGGGTCGTGGAGAACCTGGTGAACAATGCCGGATTCGCGAATTGGGGAGACTTTCTTGACATAGATTGGCGCAGACAGTCGGAGTTGTTGAGACTCAACATTATGACCTTGACCCGCCTTAGCTATTTTTATGGGAAGCGAATGAGATGGCGAGCCCATGGGCACATTCTGAACCTGTCCTCGGTCGCGTCCTTTTCGGCCGGACCTCATATGTCGCTCTATTATGCTTCCAAAGGTTTTATTCTGTCACTTTCCGAAGCCATGGCGGAAGAGCTAAAGGGAACGGGTGTGACCGTGACCGCGCTGTGTCCGGGTCCGACCGCCACAGGCTTCGAAGAGGCCGCCGGTATGACTCGTTCCAAAATGTTCTCCTTCGTAAAACCCGCCACCGCTCAATCGGTTGCGAAACATGGGTATAAGGCGATGATGTCCGGTAAAGTGGTGGAGCTCCATGGTCCGCAGGCAAGACTGATGAATGTTGGAGCCCGATTGGCGCCGCGGGCGCTTGCCCGAAAATTCGCGCACCGGGTGAACGTGGGGAAGTGATGGCAGGAACGGATTTCCTTGCTTGTTCGATCCGGATGATTGGTATTCTATTTGTCGTTTTAACCAAAAAACATGGTATAATCATAGTAATTGATAGTATGTTTCGACAAAGGTCGCAGGTTTCACACAACGATTCAAACAATGGAATTCGATAATTAGAAAGGAGTTTCAAATGACTGTTATAACAATTTCCAGAGAATATGGAACACTAGGTGATGAGATTGCTCAGGGTGTGGCGGATCAAATGAACATGCCGGTCGCGGACAAAGCGACATTTAGGAACCTGCTGGCCGAATATGGACTGATTAATTTCACTGATTTTTATGAAACAGAACACTCTATGTTGGATCGATTTGTTCAATCCAATCAAGACGTTATCAGTGTCTTAAATGAGGGGATCAAGGGTTACGCGAAAGAAGACAATGTGATCATCCGAGGTCGAGGAGGCTTTGCCATCCTGCAAAACTACTCAAATGTTTTGAACGTTTTGATCCAAGAACCGTTGGAGACACGTGCGTGGAAGCACATCCAGAAAACGGAAGTGTACGTCGATGAGGACGCGGTTCAATTTGTCAAAGAGAAAGATAATGTGCGCACTTCGTTTTTACACACCTATTATGGTGTCAAGCAGGTGGAAGCCGGCATGTTTGATCTGGTGATCGACTCCTCGATCATACCGGTGGATCTGGCTGTAAAATGGATTTGCGAGATGGCGGAGTATTTAAAAGACAATCCTCAAACGAGAATGCCGTCCACACAGACGATCGAAGTGGATCCGATCATGCTGGACGCCGTTCGCAAACAACTGCAAAAATGAAATAAGAAGATAGCGGTTGAGCTCAAAGTTTGATCCTGCCTGTGAATTATCAGCGTTGATAGTTCGCAGGCTTTTTCATTTTAAACACAATATTTCGATTTTAAACGTTTGTCCACGATTATAAAAACTAAGAAATTCGAAAAAGTTGTTGGAATTAAGTCGAACAGGTCGCGCTGTCGTGGGCTATAATAATTCATTACATTTCGCACGCGGCGCGCAGTTTTAAAAATTACACTGATTCCTCAGCGTCACAATATCGGAGGTATTTTTCGGATGATTTGATCACGAAGTGATCCGACTGAAGAATTGTTGCAGGATTTCAGTGGTGTCTCTCCGGGACAATTTTGCAAAGATCAAACCTGAGTGTTTCCGCGGTGGGATAGTGATCATGATAAAATCAATGTGGCGCAAATCAAGGAGTATTTAATATATAATTCGTAAAACTGATGGAGGAAGAGAATGGCACGAGTGAAATTAGGCGCGTGTGACTGGGCGCTTCCGGGAAATGGTCTATACGCAACCCGAATCGCGCACGATGTGGGACTGCAGGCTTTGTCCTTGCGCATTGGGCTTAAAGAAAACGACTACCCGCTGACCCGGTCCACGATGCAGCGCATCTACCTGGATGAGCAACAACGCTGGGGAATAGAATATGTCGCCGTCGCGTTGAATGATTTTGACAACATCCCGATGCACGCTTCGCCGGGCGGTGAAGATTATGAGACGGTGTGGCGGCTACTCGCCAAAGCACCTTCAACGGCGAAAGCTTTGGACGCGTCGATTGTTCAGGTTCCGGCTTTTGGTGCGAGCGCCATCACAAATGAAGAGGAGATGGAGCGGGCCGCCGCGGCGCTGCACCACCTATGCCGAGAAGCCGGCGAGCTGGGTCTGTCGGTCGCTTCGGAAAATACTCTGTCACCTGAAGACTTCAAAGAGCTGCATGAGCGGGTGGAAAGCGACAACTTTTATCTATATTTTGACAGCCAAAATTATTATTTAAATCACGGCTGGGACGAGGTTGAAATCCTGGCGAGTCTGTATCCTTTGATGTGCGACCAATTGCATGTCAAAGACGGTGCCGGTCATCTGAGCGGCAGCTTGCTGGGTGAAGGTGACGCCGGATTGTTTGACACGATGGCTTGGCTCGACAGGCATGATTACCGCGGGTATGTTCTGCTGGAAAACTATTATGATGTTTGGCCGCTGCGCGCGGTGATGGATGATCCCTACGACATCCTACGCCGTGATGTGGAAATTTTGAAAGACACGGTCGCGAAATGGAGAAAATGACCCCTCGAGCGACGGATCAGACGCGCGACCTCTATCTTCAAAGCGCTTTGTTGGCGGGAGAGATTTTGATTCGCAGCAATGCCGAGGCGTACCGTGTCGAAGATACGGTTCAGCATATATTGAGCGCGTCCGACTACGTCAACGGAAATGTCGTTGCCCAGACAACCAGTTTTTACCTGAGTGTGGAGGAACCGGACGGTCCGCCGAAGACCTACATTCGCAGGATTGAAGACCGCTCGCTGAACCTGCATCGCATCAACTGTGTGAACAATATCTCCCGCTGCGTCACCAAGAAAACCATCACGATCGAGGAGGCACACGAACAGCTGGCGTCATTGAAAGATAGCGAGTATTCCACCGTGCAAAAAAATCTGGCCACCTTTTTCTTCATCAACTTAATGTTGCTGCTGTTGAAAGGGACAATGACCGATCTGCTGGTGAATCAGCCCATCTCGGCGATCATCGTGTTGATTCTACACTTTGGCAGACGATTTTCGACACCGAAGATGTTATTCAACTACCTTTGTTGCGCGACGGCTGCGATGTTGGCGAATCTGGCGACGATCGCCTTGCCGTTCGCGGTGCAGACCGACATTTTGATCATCAGCTGCATCATTCCGATGGTGCCGGGCATATCTTTGACAAATGCGGTTCGTGATATCTTCCGCGGTGACTACGCTGCGGGCTTGGCGAAGTTGCTGGAGTCCATTCTGATCGCCGTGTTTATCGCGTTGGGCACCGCCAGCGGGCTGCTCTTGGTGAGGGGGTGATCGGATGGAGTATCTGACTCAGATTCTCGTCGCAGCGGTGTCGGTTGGTGTTTTCGGTGTGGTGTGGGACGCGCCACGTCAATCTCTGCCCTATTCGGCGCTGATCGGAGCGCTGAGCCGACTGCTTTATTTGTTGTTGAAAGAATCCGGATCACTGGCGTTGGCCACTTTTTGCGCTGCGGCGACAGTCACACTATGCGCTCAGTTGTTCGCCCGACTTCTTAAAATGCCGGCCACGGTGTTTTTGATTCCCGCTTTATATTTATTTGTGCCGGGCACCTCGATCTATCGCTCGGTCTTCGCATTGCTGCACAATGCTCATAGTGAGTCGATGTTCTATCTGAATGAGACCATCGTCATTTCCGGCGCCATCGCCACCGCTGTGTTCATGGTGGACAGCTTGTTCATCATTGCAAATCAGCTGCGCAAACAAAAGGAGAGAAAATCATGAGAAAAATTGTGATATTGGACGGATACACGATCAATCCCGGTGACCTGTCATGGGACGGGTTGAAGGAGTGGGGTGAAGTGGCGATATATGATCGCACGCCGCCGGAGCTGGTTCGTGAACGAATCGCGGGCGCCTCACTGATCCTGACCAGCAAGGTTTTGCTTGACGCGGATGTGATGGACGCCTGTCCCGAACTTGAGTATATCGGTGTGCTGGCCACCGGGTACAACAATATCGATCTGGAGGCGGCAGCCAAAAGAGGGATTGTGGTGACAAATGTTCCGGCCTATTCGACGCCTTCGGTGGCGCAATATGTGTTCGCCTTGTTATTGGAGGTTTGCCACCATGTCGGTCACCATTCTCAAGAGGTGCGGAAGTCTCGCTGGTCAAGCTGCGAGGATTTCAGTTTTTGGGACTATCCGTTGATCGAGCTGAGTGGAAAGACGCTGGGAATTATCGGGTTTGGTAGAATCGGACAATCGGTCGCGGCGATCGCGTCGGCCATGGGTATGAATGTGATCTTTCACGCGCGTCGTCCGATTGAAACGGCGGGAGCTGAACAGGTCAGATTGGATGAACTATTCGCGCGCTCTGACGTGATCACGCTGCATACGCCTTTGACGGAACAAACCGAAAATCTGATTTGTCGGGAAACCATTCAAAAGATGAAAGATGGAGTGATCGTCATCAACACCGCACGTGGCCCAATTGTCAGCGAGGCGGATATGGCGGAAGCGCTCAACAGCGAAAAGATCAATTACTACGCAGCCGATGTGGTGAATGTTGAGCCGATTCGTAAGGACAACCCGCTGTTGAAGGCGAAAAACTGTTTGATCACGCCTCATATCGCATGGGCGCCAAAAGAGGCGAGGGAGCGCCTGATCCGGATCGTTGTGGAGAACGCGGCCGCGTATGTACAAGGCAGGCCGATCCATGTCGTGAACGGGACCGCGCGATGAGTCAGTCGGGCCGGCCTTTGCTCGGGTTTTTGAATCAAGCGAAGATCGGTCAGTTTTTACGAAACGTGTTGGGCGACTGGCCCACTTTTTTTGAGAATAGAGTGATGAAACTGCCCGGGTTGTCGTAACCGACTTCGGTGGCAATCTCGGAGATCGTTTTATTTGAGGTCCTCAACATGATTTTCGCGCGGTCCAACCGTGTGCCGATGACAAACTCCATCGGAGAATAGCCGGTTTCTTTTTTAAATAGTCGTGAAAAATGATACTTGCTTAGGCAGGCCATGTCAGCCAACTGATCAAGTGAGATCGCCTTTCCCACATTTTCACGGATGTATTTGACTGTGATTTCAATTGGGTCTTCGTTGGGGGCTTTGTTGATGCTTCTTGACATCGCGGCGGTCATCAATTGATAGATAAACAATGATTGAGCGGGGGCGTCCATGTATTTGCCTCTTCTATAATGATCGACAAAACCATATAGCTGAGAACCAATTTCCCCCGCCTTTTTTCCGCTATACACAACCCCTTGATATGAAAGAAAAAATCACCATAGACTACGTACACCATCCAAAATGATCCGGGTCGATTCCGCAAGTGGACCGATTTTGTCAAAAGGCCTCAATCTCGTCATCGATTTGGTCGGGAATCATCATGATCCGATTTTTGTGTAGCAGTCGGAACAAGGCCAGCACCATCACCACGCTGACAATTTCGGCGATGATAAAGGAATACCAAGTGGCGCCCAGGCCAAACCGGTGGGATAGGAGGTGGGCGGAGGGCAGCAGCACAACCAATTGTCTGGTGAACGAGGTGGCCAATCCATAAAGCGGTTTGCCAAGAGGAGGAAAGGTCGAGCTGGTCGTTATCGCCACGCCGGCCAACGGGAAGCTCCAACTGATGATGCGCAACGCCGGAACACCGATGGCGTACATCTCCTCGGTCGCCTCAAACAACCCCAAAATCTGTCTGGGGAAAAGATTAAGACCCAGCGTGCCCAGCACCATGACCAGCATGACCAGAGATAATGAGAGCTGCATCACCCTGAGCATGCGACTACGCTTACCGGCTCCATAATTATAGGCGATGATCGGGATCATCGCGTTGGTAACGCCAAACACCGGCATCAAAACAAAACTTTGGACCTTAAAGTAGACACCCACGACGTTGACGGCCAGGGGGCTGAACCCGGATAAAATCGCGTTCAGTCCGCCCACCATGACGGAGGCGATGGCCATGATGATCATCTGCGGCAAGCCGGTGTGATAGATCTCGCCAACCGCTTGGGCACGGAAACGAAATCCTTTGAAACTCAGTGAGATCTCTTTGTTCTTAGTCAGGTTCAAAACAAGCCCCAGCAGCGCTCCGCTGATCTGCCCCAACACCGTCGCGATCGCCGCGCCGCGCACGCCCATTTCGGGAAACGGACCGATGCCGAAGATCAACAGGGGATCAAAGACGATGTTCAGGACCGCTCCAAGAAGCTGTGTCCACATGGTCAAGGTGGTGCGCCCGGTGGCGAGCAGCAACCGCTCCATCATGATCTGGATGAACACCCCGATCGAAAGGGTGGTGACGACAACCAGATAGTCCGTGCCCATCTGAATGGTCTCGGGATTGTCGGTGAACATCGCGATGAATGGCTTTGAAAAGAGCACGCCAAGAATCGCGAATAAAATCCAGCTGGCGGTCGCACAGAGCATGCCATGCTGGGCGGTGCGCGCGGCGCCTTTTGTGTCGCCACCGCCCAATTGGTGGGACATGCGGGTGCTCACGCCCACGCCGGTTCCGACCGCGACCGCAATCAGAATATTTTGCACGGGGAAGGCGAGCGAGACCGCGTTCAGGGCGTTTTGCCCGACACGCGCGACAAACATGCTGTCCACGATGTTGTACAACGCCTGAATCAACATGGACGCCATCAGTGGCAAAGCCATGCCGATGAGTAATTTCCCCATCGGCTTATTTCCCATCTTTAAACTGAGGGAGGAAGATTTCGATTGTGACACAAGTGTTCCTTTCGCAGAGTCGGTTGTCCGAATCGGTTGAATGCTGGTTTGGTAATTAGTTAATCAGTATTGGCTAAATGAAATCGCCACCCTGTTAAGGAATGAAATCGCCGCACTGTTAAAGATACGGCGGCAGATAATCGACTTGGTCAAGTATACCTGAAAGGTAGGCGATGGCCACTCCGTAGTTTGTCATCGGCACCCGCTGTTCTTTGGCGAGCCGCAGACGATTGAGGACGAACGCGCGGTTTTGCATGCAAGATCCACATTGAATGATCAACGCGTAGGGAGACAGGTCGGCGGGAAAATCCACGCCGGTGTAGACGTCCACTTCCAGGGTGTCTCCCACCAGCTTGCGCAGCATGGCGGGTATCTTGACCCGGCCGATGTCCTCTTCTTTTGGGGCGTGCGAACAAGATTCGGCGATCAAAATCCGATCGTCCGGACGCAGCGAGGCGATCGCCCGACTGCCCTCGGCGAACACGCGGATGTCGCCTTTTTGCGCAGCGAACAAAATTGAAAAAGTGGTGACATGGCTTTGCGGAGGGCAAAGCGGGCGGATCCGCGCAAGCACCTGTGAGTCCACAATGATCAAATCCGGAGGGCGGGTGAGTGATTCAAGCGCGGCCGGCAATTGTTCCGGGGAGACGCTGAGCGTGACGCAGCCGCCGGCGACCAGCGCGCGGATTGTCTGTGACTGAGGCAGGATCAGCCGCCCCTGTGGCGCGGACTTGTCTTGGGGCATGACCAACAGGACGAGATCACCGCGGCGGATCCAGCCTTCCAGCAGATCATCCTGAAGCGGAGCCTGATGCCGCAAAGGAAGCAGGTGATCGATCAGCAAGGCGCGCACTTTTGGATCCCGGACGTCCGCCCGCAGCGCGGGTGGAAATTTGGCGGCCGCAAGTTTGTCAATCAGATTCTTAACCGAGGGTGAATCCGCGTCGGCGTCGAGATCACTTGATTTCGAATCCTTCACAACCTGACCATCGGTGATCAGCCCGGTGTTGATCAGCACCAAAAACGGGATGTTGTGCTCGTCCAAACGGTCCAACCATTCTCTTTCCGGTTTCAGCTGATCGTCCTGTTCCGGAGCGGGGGAGAGCACAAGGATCGCAAGATCGGTCTGCTCCATCATCCGCGCGGTCCGCGCGACTCTTTGCGCGCCCAGGTCGCCCTCGTCATCGAACCCCGCGGTGTCAATCAACATGCAAGGGCCAAGCGCGTCCAGTTCGATGGCGTGACGCACCGGATCTGTGGTGGTGCCGGGCACCGGTGAGACCAGCGCGGTCTGCTGACCGGTCAACGTGTTGATCAAGGTGGATTTGCCGCTGTTTCGTCTGCCGATGATGGCGATATGGGTGCGGGCCCCCTTGGTCACCGTTTCGTTCATATCAGTTCGCATAGTTGTCAAAATATCCTTGAATGAAAATAAAGGGTGTGCCCTTGTCTCCGCTGCCGGAAGTCAAATCGCACAAGGAACCCAACAGGTCGGGAATGCGGCGCGGTGTGGTGCCCTGCGAGATGACGTCACCTTTTAAATTAGTCCCCTTTTCGCTGATCGCCTTGCCGATCGCGATCTTCTGTTCTTCCTTTGTCAGATCTGCGAACATGTTGTCCGCCAAATATTTCAGTTTGATCTCATTGGGTGTTCCTTCCAGCCCCGCTGTGTAGGCGGGCGCCACGACAGGATCGGCCAGCTCCCAGATTTTGCCCACAGGGTCCTTGAACGCGCCGTCGCCGTAGACCATGGCCTCGACGGTTTTACCGGTCTGCTCGTTCAGCATGAGTTGAATTTTTTCGACCAACTCCTGACAGTCGCGCGGAAACAGTTTGATCTTGTTCCCGGTGGCCAGATTTGATCCCAACAGACCATATTCTTCGTTATAACCATGCCGTTCGCTCGGCTCGTTTAAAAAATCATCCAGTCCGAAGACCCGCCTCGCTCCATACTCAATCAAAGAACGCTTGGTGCGCTCGCGGGAGTGAATGTCGCAGGCGACCACGGTGTCGACATAAGACAAGATGGCCTTAGGATTGTTGGAAAAAATAATCTCACATTCGCTGCCGGAAGCGGCCACGACCTCATTGTAGAACTCCACGTAGTCGATGCCGGTAAAGCGATGCTTGGGATAGCCGAAGGCCTCGCGAAACTGTCGTTCACTCAAAGTGTCGATCCAGGGATTGATGTCCCGGTCATTAAGCAGCGTCTCGTCCAGCAAATGGTTGCCGACCTCGTCGGCCGGATAGCTGAGCTGGATAACCACCTTGTCACAGCCTTGCGCGATTCCCTTAAGCAAGATTGAAAACCGATTGCGGCTTAAAATGGGAAAGACCAGGCCGATGGCGCCGCCGCCTGTCTTGGCTTTCACATCGTTGGCGATATCGTCCACAGTCGCGTAGTTGCCTTGAGCGCGCGCGACCACCGACTCGGTGACCGCGATGATATCCCGATCGCGGATGGCGAAGTTCTCGGTCTTTGCGGCGTTGAGCAGACAGGAAGTGACGATTTGCGCCACGTCATCTCCGCTGCTGATAATCGGTCCGCGGATGCCGCGGACAACCGTTCCCAATGTACGTTCCATTTTATTTCTCCTGAAAATGGACGCCGAAGGGACGTCCGTGACTTCATTACTCATGAATTATACGAGTTTAGGCGGGGTGGGGCAACAGAAGCCGAGGATTGCTATAATAGGGACTGTCACAATAATAAATAATCAACAAAAGCGATTGTCAACCGCGCGGGCGGTTGAGTTTTTGAAAGGGCCGGTGGATCCGGTAGAGTGAGTGAATGATGGAAAATGATAAAAAACATATGGTTCCCGAGGGAGCGTCATACAAAAAACTAGAGCTGTTTGAAAGTGGCATGGCCACGCCCGACGGCCTGACCGGCGGGGAAGATGATCCGGTGTTGATCCGCATGGCTCTTTTGCAAAACACGTTTGTCCATTGGGACTACCCATTTGAACGCCACAACCTCTTCGACAACCCCAAAGCGTTTATCCAAAATGAGACGGTTGCGGGTTTGCTCCGTTCGGACGGAGACGAGGCTTTCCCCTGCCTGTTGGTCGACGGAAAGTTGGCGGTCAAAGGCCGCTATCCGTCGATGGATGAACTGATGGAATACACCGGCGTCGAAAATTTGAACGACGCGATAATTCCCTTTTCTCCCGAACAGATCGAGGCGATCAAGGCGCGGGCGCAGGTCGACGATTCGTGCGCGGGCTCGTGCGCGGGTTGTCAGGGTTGCGGCTGAGTCGTGGCTGAGTGACCGATTGTTGAATCGTGGCTGAACGATGAGGAACGGATCGGTGAATGCCGTGTGAAAGGGCGATCCTTGAGCATGGCGCGAGACTGAGGCAAACAGGATGAGATGTGGCGGACCGTGGACGCTGATGGTCACCGGTCGTCACGCCGCGCGGCGGGCGCGGGTGATCCAAACGGAGGTTTTTTATGAAAAATGACAGTGCCAACGCGAAGATGATCATCATGGCGGCGGGCAAAGGGACGAGGCTTCATTCCGAACAGCACCGGATGCCGAAAGTGTTGCGGGAGGCGGCGGGACAGCCACTATTGTTGCGCATCCTGGACAGAGTGTCTTTCTTAAAAAAAGAGAACATCGTCATCATTGTGGGCTACAAAGGAGAGCTGGTTGAACAGGCGGCGGGTCCGGATTATCGTTACGCCTGGCAGCGCGAGCAGCTCGGTACCGGACATGCGGTGATGCAGGCGGTGCCGGAGCTCGCAGGCTATGACGGTCCGGTGATGGTGGGCTCGGGCGACATGCCGCTGATCACCCGCGATACATACAAAGGCATGTTGGACGCCCATATCAATGAAGGCAACGCCTGCACCATGTTGGCTTATGTCAGCGACAAGGATATGCGGTTCGGACGCATTGTGCGCGATGAGACGGGGGCCTTTGAGCAAGTCGTGGAAGATGGAGATTGCACGCCTGAACAAAAAAAGATCACCGAACTCAACGCCGGTGTCTATGTGTTTGATGCCCAAACTCTGGTCGAGGGGCTGTCACAGCTGAGTACCGACAACGCGCAAAATGAGTATTATTTGACCGATGTGCCATCCTGGATTCAACGCCGGGGAGGGAAAATCGGCATTTTCCGCACCAAAGGGGAATATGAGGGCCTGGGCGTGAACACGCAGGAAGATTTGGACCTGGTGAGCCGCATCCTGTCTGAAGAAGATTGATTGAGGGGTGAGAAAATGAGCGTCGCCGGAAACAAAGAGGTGAAAGAGGCGGATGTGGGTATCGATTTGTCTGTGGACAAAGCGGAAGACAATGCCGCGGAACCCATTCGCTGCGCCTGCCTGGGTGTGAATCTGGAAAAGTTCATGCAGCCTATAATTTTGCACTCTTTGGTCAAACAACCCGACAACGGATACGGTGTCTGTAAGCGGATTGGCGCGTACGCGACCTTTGAGGATCGCACTCCGGACATGTCCGCGACCTACCGATATTTGAAGAATATGAAAAAGAAGGGCTATCTGCACGAGAATGACGGTGTCTACTCGCTTTCGAGCGATGGCAGAAACTGCCTGGAGAACTGGCGACGGACTTTGCTTGACTACCGTCACACCTTGTCCCGACTGTCCGAACAGCTGTCGAAATAACCATCCATGTCTTCCAGTTTGAACCCTTCCAACGGCAACGCGACAGGTTGGCCGCTCCGCACCGCGGATTGGTAGATCGCCAAAATCGTTTCCACACTTTGCACCCCGCTGTGCCCGTCGGCCCGCGGGGTTTCGTTGTTGTCGATGCAATTGATCAGATCGAAGTAGATGCCTGAATGAGGATTGATCAGGCGCTTGAGCGCGCGCAATCCGCCGTTTTTGACAATTTGTCTCAACAATCGGCCATAATACTTACGGGTTTGTTTTTTGCCCTCATGATCGATGACCTTGAAATGAATCTTGCCACTGTGGATGCCGGCCTCGATCTCGGCTTTTTCGGTGATGACATAGAATGTCGCCCCTCTGTTGCGAGGTGAATTGTTCGTCGTCCCTTCGACCATGCAGATCGCTCCGGACGCCATGCGCATGACCGCGGCTCCATAGTCCTCTGCCTCCATACGGTGAGCCATCCGTTCGATCATGCCCGAAACCTGAACCGGATAATCGTTCATCAGCCAACACATCAGATCACAGGCGTGCACGGTCTGATTCATCAGCGCGCCGCCATCGTGCGCCCAGGTTCCGCGCCAACCGGCTTGATCGTAGTATTCTTGCCCGTGCCCCCAACGCACCTTGACGTCGCCGCTGTAAACTTTGCCCAATCGACCGGAGGCGACATCCGCATGGATCAGGTCGGTCAGAGGAAGGTAGCGGTAAATGTGACCCATGATGATTTGGACCTTGTGTTCTTTGGCCAGTTCGGTGAGCTCGCGCGCCTCGTCGATATCGAGTGTCATTGGTTTTTCAATCAGCACGTGAACACCTTTTTGAATTATCTGTTTGGCGATCTCGTAATGGGTACCGCTGGGTGTGGTGATGGCCGCGATATCCGGGCGCGTCGCCTCCATCATTTCTGTGACGTCGCTGAAAACACGCGCGCCGCGAATCCGACCGGGCAAAAAGCGGTCCAGCATGTTTCGCACCTTCGCCGGATCCAGATCCACCACGGCGATCAGGTTTAGCCGCTCCTTGTTGTGGCGGATCGCCTTCAGATGTTTTTCGGCGACTCTGCCGCAGCCGATCAAAGCGAGATTGTATTGCATATTTGCGCCCTTGACTTTCTTCATGTCTCTCGAAAAAGGCCGATTTTATTCCTCTGTCCATTATATATGGTATTAGATTAAACTCAGGCGACGCTGTCAAGCTGAGAGCGAACGCCCCTGGCGATTTTGTATACAATCACTTTCATTGCGGTCTGTTCTGTGAATGCGATAGAATACATAAAATACGCGGTGCTTCCGCCGCGATCGATGACCGGATTTGCCACAGTATCAGTTGGAGGGAATATATGAACCGCGAGCTTGCGAATCAATTTTTGGACCAATATCAATTTGGCGTGCGTCATATCGACATGCAAAAGGAGATGGGACTGTTTCTTCTATCCATGGAAGAAGGGCTCCAAGCCGGTCCGAAGGGCATGGAAATGATTCCAACCTGGCTGGGACCGCCGAACAACCTTCCCACGGAAGAAAAGGTGATTGTGATGGACATGGGTGGATCCAATGTCCGTGTCGCAGTCGCCGACTTCAACCGGGAAGGTGAGGTGGAGCTGAGTCATTTCCAAAAATATGAGATGCCGGGGTCAAATTCCCCTTGCACCAAGGAACAGTTTTTGGATAGCATGGTGGAGTTCTTGCGCCCGGTCCTTGGTGAAAGTGATCGCGTTGGTATTTGCTTCTCTTATGAAGTGGAAATCCTGCCCAATCATGATGGGAGAATTTTGCATTTCACAAAAGAGGTCGAAGTGCCGGAGATGGAAGGGGCGCTGCTGGGCGAAAGCCTGCGGGCGGCACTGAATGAACGCGGCCTGGACAGCGACATCAAAGTGGTTGTGCTAAATGACACCGTCGCCGCACTGCTCGGCGGAGCCGCAGCGCGCGGAGATCGTGTGTTCGACAACTACATCGGCATCATCATGGGCACCGGCATGAACGCCGCCTATGTCGAAGCCGTCGATCGCGTCGCGAAACTGGAACAAGGGTTCTACTGTGACACGATGATCATCAACATGGAAGCGGGAGGCTACTCCATTGTGAACCGCTCGTCAATCGATCAAAAACTGGATGAGGCCAGCAACATGCCGGGCTATCATAAGTTCGAAAAAATGATCGCGGGCAGATATCAAGGACCGATCGGGCATGCGCTGATCACGGCGGCGATTTCGGAAGGGCTGTTCTCAAAGACATTCACCGAACGGTTCAAGGCCTGTGAATCACTGTCCAGCCGTGATCTGGACATGTTCCTCTACCGTCCGTTCGGCGCCAATCGACTGGCGGAGCTTTGTGAATCGGACGCGGATCGGGAAATCCTGACGATATTAATCAGCGCGATCTTTGAACGGGCGGCCTGCCTGGTGGCGCTGGCGCTCGGAGGGATTCTGACCAAAATGGACGCCGGTCGATCGCCGATCCGCCCCTGTCTGATCACGATCGAGGGGACCACCTATGACAAATCAAAATTGTTCAAAGATATGCTGGTCGCCTACATGCACTCGTTCGTTCAGAAGTCATTGGGACGGTATTATGAGTTTGTGCAGGTGGAAAACAGCAATCTGATCGGCACCGCCCTGGCGACGGTGGCGAACAGCAAATAATGATTGGCCCGGATTCAGAAATGGCGGTCGGTGACTGGATCTAAAAGAAGGTATATGAGGAAGCCATGGCACTTTTTAGCAAACGACGCAGCGACGGCGAGTTGGTTCGTGACGCCGATCCGATGGGCAGGTTGATGCCCTATATTATGAAACGCAGAAATGAGTCGGCTGTCTATTATCGCATCATGATTGACACGGCGCCGGCTCAAGAGTTCATTCGGGAAAACCGTCGCGCGGGAAAGCGGATTACCATGATGAACGTGATGGTAGCGGCTTTGTTGCAGGCGATCTATCGGCGACCGCGAAGCAATCGATTTGTGGTCGGCAGAAGGCTGTATCAGCGCCACAGCTTCGATGTCAGTTATGTCGTCAAGGAGTCGCTGGATGATGACGCGCCCGAAGTGGTCGCTCAGGTGAATTTTGACAAAAATGAAAACATCTATGACGTGGCCGAGAAAATGACCACTCATATCAGCGCGGTGCAGACCGGCGCGGACAAGGGCGATGACAAGTTGTTTTCCTTCTTTGGCCGGACGCCCCGCTGGTTTTTGCGCTCCGTGATCAATTTGTTGAGTTTCATGGATTTTCACAATATTTTGCCGAATGTGCTGCGCAAGGTCATACCGTTCTATTCGTCCGCGTTCATCTCACATTTAGGCAGCATCGGAGCGGACGCCCCCTATCATCATTTGTATGAATTTGGTACAACCTCCATTTTCCTCACGATCGGACGCGCCTACGACAAACCAGCCAAGGCGAGTGATGGCAGTCTGGAGTGGAAGCGCATGATGGACATCGCGGTCACAATTGATGAACGGATCTGCGATGGCTATTATCTGATCAAGACGTTGAAAACAATGGAAAGCTATATTAGGGATCCTTGGAAGTTGATTGAGCCGGTGACACATTCCGACGATGAGGAAGAGGCGAAGGGCCGGCGATTTTTTTCAAAAAAAAGAAAACAGACGGCGGACGACGCCGCTTGGCAGGAATTTATCATATAAGGTTACAATATGAGGTCACAATCCCCAATATGAGGTCACAATCCCTAATATGAGGTCACAATCCCCAAAAAAAACAACCCGGCGGGGGGACGCCGGGTTCATAAAAAGGAGGGGGGTGTGAAATCAATCGTCTCAGCAATCTGAGACACTTATATGATATTCATAGAATGTAGCAAAAATGCACCAAAACTGTTAACAGATCATGAACTATTCTGGATAAAGGTGATGAACTTGTTGATTGAGATGACTTTGTACGTGGAAAATCGCATTGTCGGACAGATGACCCGCGCGCCGCGGGACACTTCACGCGGTTTTAGCAAGCAACTGGAAGAATGTCTGATTTCCCTTTGCCGGGAGCTCGGCGCGCCAATTCCACTTTGGCTCAGCAAGAACACCAAAGAATTCGCCTCGTTTCATCAGACCCTGTTTACGCGGGAACAATTTGACGAGCAGGTTTTGTTTGATCGCATGATGTTGCGGATGCTTTCCTGAAAGGGGAGAGGTTTTGGAATCTTTTAAACTATCGGATGACCGCTATACATTGCCCGACCTGGTCAATATCATGAAATACCTGATCAGTGACGATGGCTGCCCGTGGGACCGTGAACAAGATCACCACACGCTGAGGCGCTATTTGATCGAGGAGAGCTGGGAAGCGGTCGAGGCGATCGAAAATCAAAATGATCAAAATCTATGTGAGGAACTGGGCGATGTGCTGCTGCAGATCGCCTTTCACGTCGCTTTGGCGGAACAAAGTGGAACATTTGATCTACAGGACGTGGTCAACGGGATTTGCCACAAGATGATCCGCCGTCACACCCATGTTTTTGGCGAGGAGACCGCGGACACCGTGGACGAGGTGGGGGAGCTATGGAGGCGCAACAAGGCGAAGGAAAACCGGCGGGAGATTGTCCGTTCGCTGGAGGATGACGTCCCGCGTCATGTGCCGCAGACCATGCGCACCGCCAAGCTGTTGAAACGGGCCGCCGCCCAAGGGTTTGAATGGCCGGACAGGGCGGAGGCCATCGCCAAGGTGGTCGAAGAGTCGTGCGAGTGCCAAGCCGCCAAGACGCAGGCCGAGCGTGAGGAGGAAGTGGGCGATTTATTGTTCGCCGCGGTGGGCGTCGCGCATATGATGGATGTCGACCCGGAACTGGCACTTGGCGGTGCGAATTCCAAGTTCACAGAACGGTTTGACCGGATGAAGGCTATAATGGGAAATGATCAGGAAACGAAAGGACTGTCGCCGGATGACTGGCGCGACCTTTGGAATCAAGCAAAGAAAGAATAACGAACCAAATGAGACTGGATAAGTATTTAAAAGTTTCCCGGCTGATCAAACGTCGCACGGTGGCGAATGAGATGTGCGCCGCCGGACGTGTGACGGTGAATGACAAGGTAGCCAAGCCGGGAACGGCGCTCAAGGAAGGCGATGTGTTGGCAATCAGCTTTGGCGGTGGACCCGTGCGCGTGCGTGTCGTGAGACTCGCGGCCAACGCGCGTAAAGAGGAGGCAGCTGAGCTGTACGAGCCGCTCTGAGGAAGATGGAGAATGGATGAGTCAGATAAATCGAGGGCGCGGACAATTGAAAAAAAACGAGCGATCGACCACGACACGTGCCGATTCCTACAAACGCATTGGTTCCGCCAAGCGTGCCGGTTCCACCAAGCGGGTTGATTCCGCCAAGCGGGTCGACTCAGCTAAACGGGTCGACTCAGCAGCTAAACGGGTCAACCGCCACGTGAGCTTCATGCGCGCGTTTGCGGTACTGATGCTTCTTCTGATGTTGATCACCGGCGTCATCGTCTATTATTACCATAACCAATATTATTGGCGCACCCAGCTTATGGTGACGGAGCTGGAAGCTGAATATCAGGAATTGTTGGAAAAAAATGAAAAACTGAACAATCAACTCGCCATGGTGCGCACCGATTCCGATTCGAGTGGCGCCGAGCCCACCCACGCGGCGAATGAGGACGCGCCGGGTGTGTCGATCTCACTCGGACTCGAGGACAGCGGCCTGGTGGACGAGGAGATTCGGGCGATGTACATTGAAGAGATCGCGCGTGAACAACTCGGCATGGTCAAACCGGGCGAGGTGTTGTTTGAAGAGGCGAATCGGCGTTGAACCCCGGTCCGAGACATGTCGGAAGACTCCGATTTGGACACTTTTCGTGTAAATATGCGAATGTTTGAATGTTTGTTTGAAATGTTACGTAATTTCACAGTCAACATGTTATAATGACTGTATTGTTGAAAAATAAAAATGCGAATCGACCGTTCAGATTTTACCGCCAACATGGTAAAATTGACGTAGCTTGATGGGTACGACCGTGCGTCGTCCCGATATGGTTCGCCGCGCATGGCGCATGATTTGGAGGTTTGAAATGAGTGTAATTGAAGTAACTGACGCGACGTTTGATTCGGAAGTGCTGAAGTCCGACCTTCCGGTTCTGGTGGATTTTTGGGCGGCTTGGTGTGGCCCCTGCAAGATGATGGCTCCGGTCCTTGACCAGGTGGCGGCCGAGGTCGCGGGCAAGGCGAAGGTTTGTAAGGTCAATGTGGATGAGAATCCGCAGTCTTCCGCGCAATACAAGATTCAAAGCATTCCGACCATGATGCTCTTTAAAGATGGCCGCGTGGAGGCCACGACCGTAGGTGCGCGTCCGAAGCAGGAACTGATGCAGCTGCTGGGACTCTAAGTCACGACGCGAAGTCAAAGCGAACAATACAATGAATATCACCTCCGGGTGCCGGCCTGATACCCTGGCGCGCCTCCCCACTTGATGGCGGAGCGATCCACGTGTGTCGTCCGGCGCCCGGAGGTTTTTTTGCGCTGATTTTTGTTATAATTCATACGATTGCGCTCATCAGCAACGATCTTGCGCGACTGAACCGACCATTAAACGTGAAAGAGACGAGGCAGAACACACGATGAATGAAAGAACGGATATTAATCGGGATAAATACGACCTTTCAGCCGCACACACCGATCCCACTGATTTTTTCGGCGATCGGGTGTTCAATGATTGTGTGATGCGCACCCGCCTATCTGACGCGACCTACCACTCGCTAAAAGAGACGATCGACGCCGGCGAACCGCTGGACTCATCGATCGCGGGAGAGGTCGCCGCCGCCATGAAACAATGGGCGGTCGAGAAAGGCGCCACCCATTACACGCACTGGTTCATGCCGATGACCGGCACGACGGGTGAAAAACATGACTCTTTCATCGAGCCGACCGGTGACGGAAAGGTGATCCTTGAATTTTCAGGCAACGCACTGATCAAAGGCGAGCCCGACGCCTCCTCATTCCCGTCCGGCGGACTGCGAGAGACGGCCGCAGCCCGTGGCTACACCGCCTGGGACTGCACCTCGCCGGCCTTTGTCAAAGAGGGGACATTGTTCATCCCGACCGCCTTCTTCTCGTACACGGGAGAAGTACTGGATAAAAAAGCGCCGCTGCTGCGCTCGGTCGAGGCGCTGAATCGCCAGGGCATGCGGATCTTACGCATCTTGGGCAACAAGACCGCCCGCAAGATCGTGCCGACAATCGGCCCCGAACAAGAATATTTTCTGATCGACAAGGAGCATTACAAGGCGCGTCCGGATCTGCGTTATACCGGTCGCACTTTGTTTGGCGCCCGCCCACCCAAAGGCCAGGAGCTTTCTGACCATTATTATGGCGCGCTGTCCGACCGCATATCCGCCTACATGAGAGATTTGGATCGCGAGCTGTGGCTGCTGGGCATCTCGGCGAAAACAAAACACAATGAAGTCGCGCCGGGCCAGCACGAGCTGGCGGTGGTGTTTGATCCTTCGGCGGTCGCGTCCGATCGCAACCTGCTGACCATGGAGATGATGAAGAAGATCGCGTTGCGTCACGGGCTGGTCTGCCTGTTGCACGAAAAACCCTTCGCCGGGCTTTCCGGCAGCGGCAAACATGTCAACTGGTCGCTGGCGACCGACGACGGCGTGAATCTACTCGATCCGGGTCCCAGTCCGTCGGAAAACCATGTTTTCCTATTGTTCTTTGGAGCGGTGATCGCGGCGCTGGATACCTACTCCGACCTGCTGCTGGCCTCGGTTTCGACCGCGGCCAACGAGCATCGTCTGGGTTCTCACGAAGCGCCGCCGGCGATCCTCTCGATTTCGATCGGCGAGGAACTTGAGGATTTGATCGAGGCGATTGAGAAAGACAAGCCACTGCGCAGCCGCGGCACCGCCTCGACTAATTTGGGCGTGGCCTCCATGTCGCTGTGCACGGTGGACACCACCGATCGCAACCGCACCTCGCCGTTCGCTTTTACGGGCAATCGCTTCGAATTTCGCATGCCGGGATCTTCGCTGAACATCTCGGGACCTTGCTTTATTTTGAACGCGATCGTGGCGCAGGCCTTGGGAGAGATCGCCGATGAGCTTGCGGAGTCGGAGGATGTGCCCGCCCACGCCCTGAGTATTTTCAAAAGTATCATGATGCGACACAAGAGAATTATCTATAACGGCGACAATTACGCGGTCTCCTGGTCGGAAGAAGCGTCCAGGCGCGGATTGAAACGCCTGGATAATGCGGTGGAGGCGATCCATAACTTCATCGATGAGCTGAACATCAATGTGCTGGCCGCGCAAAACGTGCTGACGCCGGCCGAGACGATCTCCCGGCACGACATGTTGCTGGATAATTATTCGCAGGTCATCGCAATCGAGGCGCGCACCAGCCTCTCGATGGTTCGCCGGGATATCCTGCCCGCCTGCCTGGCCGCCTTGTCCGAGCTGTCGCGGACTTATTTGAATCTGGAGAGCGCCGGATTGAAGGCGGATTATCTTAGCGACATGATCGAAGAGTTGAACGGCTTAACCGCGGATATGAAGAGACAGCTGGAGGTGTTGGAAGACACGTTGCTGGAAGCCGAAGCCAAACCGTGCGGCCTGACTCAGGCGGTCGCGTTCAGCACCGATGTCAGAAATGAGCGGGCCAAGCTGCGCGTGATCGTGGACGCCGCCGAACAGATCGTGGCGCGCGATTTGTGGCCATACCCCAGTTACGGCGACATGTTGTACACTGTGTAGGAAGAGTGCGCCGACCCGGTAGAGAGTTCATGAATCAAAAACAATCTCAGCGGCACGACCCGCCCATCAATCCTTGGAATCGAGAACTCCGGCTGTCCCCGGAATTTTTTGATGAGCGCGCGATGGCGGTGCTGAAGACTTTGGAAGAAGCCGGCTTTGAGGCGTGGCTGGTCGGTGGATCGGTGCGCGACAACATATTAGGTCGCCCGCTGAATGACTATGACGTGACCACCGACGCCAAACCGCGCGAGATCATTGCTCTGTTTGGTAACGCGCGCAGCATCCCGACCGGATTGAAACATGGCACCGTCACGGTTTTGAGCGGCGGATTGCCGGTGGAAGTAACCACCTTTCGTCAAGATTGTGAGTACGCCGACCACCGCCGCCCGAAGAAAGTTTTGTTTTCCAATTGCTTGCAGGACGATGTCGCACGCCGCGATTTCACCATCAATGCGATTGCCTGGTCTCCGTTCAACGGCCTGTTTGACCCGTTTGATGGAGTGAGGGACATTGAGGAGAGCGTGGTGCGCGCGGTGGGGATCCCCGGCCAACGCTTCAATGAGGACGCGTTGCGCATTTTGCGCGCCATGAGAATCAGTTCGGAATTAAGATTCACCATCGATCCTGCCACCCGCGAGGCGATGCTTGCCAACGTCGGCCTGCTGCGTTTTATTTCCATCGAGCGCGTGACTCAGGAAGTCTCACGCATCATTCTGGCCAACCCCGGCGCGGTATGGGCGGATTTTCAACCGATCTGGCAGGCGATTTTCCCTCTTTTGGCCGAGAGCCCTTCCGAGATCCGCGCAAAGATTTCGTGGAATATATTCAACATGCTGTCTCCGCTCGAAAGTGTGCGCTTCCCCGCATTTTTTCTGCTGCTCTCACAATTCGCCCAACCCACTGAGGAGGCTCATTTCATTCCGTCCGGTCCGATGAGCGGCATCATGGAAAGCGACGATGACAGCATCGCGGAATTGCTCAATTGTCTGAGACTGTCCAACGACAGCTACAATCATATTCTCCGGACCGCCGGCGCGCTGCGAGACATCCTTCGCCTGCTGTTCGACTACCGCCCCCCTCATGTGAAACACCTGCGCAAACCGGTGTCCCTGCGCATGGATCCCGGCGATTATTCCGGTAAAATTCCGGAACGGACCGAGGAGCTGACCAAGCGGGGGACCCGTTACGCCCTGCGGCGCGCCATGCGTGAGCACGGAGCGGATTCCTGTCGTGCCGCGGTCGATATTTTACAGGTGGCGCTGCGCTTCGGCTACGAACAACAACTTTCAGACCTGCTTCGCGCGGTCAATCAGGTGAAATATTCAGAGGTGCCTCACACAATCGGCGGCCTGCGCATCGATGGAACCGCCATCATGCGCTACGGTGTGCGCCCCGGCGAACAGATCGGCGAAATATTGCGCACCCTGATTGAGGAAGTCATGGCGGAAAACATAGAAAATGATCGGGAATCTTTGCTGCGGGCGGTGCGCGACATCCTGCGATATGGTTAAATGATCTTGCGCCGTCGATCCGCCGTGTGGTGCGAATATAGTACGGTGGAAGATGGACTCAATTGTTAGGGAAATAAGACGAAGCAACCGCGCGATCAAAATGATCTGCGGACGAAAGGTGGCGGTAATGAAATTATGTCGATTTGAACATAAGGGGAGAATCGAGTGGGGAAAGGTCGAGAATGAACGGGTCGCTGTCTTGAAATCTGATCCGTTCGCGGCGGAGATTCAATTTTTCGAGAGCGGCTTTCGGTTGGACGAGATTCGTCTGTTGGCGCCCTGCGAGCCGACCAAGGTGGTCTGCGTCGGTGTGAACTATTTGGAGCATGCCGCCGAGTTGGATTCCAATGTCAATCCCGAGCCGATTATTTTTTTGAAACCGGTGTCCGCGCTGATCGGACCGGAAGACACGATTGAGCTGCCTAAGATGTCCGAAAATGTGCACTACGAGGGCGAGCTGGCGGTGGTGATCGGTCGGCGCTGCAAGGATGTGACGGCGGCCGAGGCGGTGACTTGTATTTTGGGCTACACCTGCGCCAACGACGTGACCGCCAGGGATTTGCAAAGAGTGGACGGCCAGTGGACGAGGGCGAAAGGCTTTGACACGTTCTTGCCGGTCGGGCCGTTTTTGGAAACCAAACCCGAACTCGAGCGTGGATTGTCGATCAAAACTGAGGTCAATGGAGAAGTGAGGCAGGATGGAGACACCAAAGACATGCGCCACTCTCCGGCAGAACTCGTTTCTTTTATCAGCCGGATCATGACTTTGATGCCGGGGGATTTGATCCTGACCGGCACGCCGGAAGGTGTGGGTCCGATCATATCGGAAGATATAGTTACCGTCACGATCGAGGAAATTGGCGCGCTGCGTAATTTCGTGAAGTGATCAGCCGCGCGATCGAAACGTGAAATGAATGGATACGAAAGGATTGATATGGAACAGATTTGGTTTGTCATCAAAGCGCTTGTTATGGGCATTGTGGAGGGTTTATCTGAGTTTTTGCCGATCTCGTCGACCGGACATCTGATCATCACGCAGAATGTGTTGCGCTGGCCGAGCGATGCATTTACAAAAATGTTTTCGGTGGTGATCCAGCTGGGCGCGATCCTGGCGGTCTTGATTTTGTTTTGGCCAAAATTATGGGACAAATTAAAATCTTTTTTCCGCGGTGAGAAAGAAGGCCGCAACTTCATGATCATCTGGGTGCTGGGCTGTGTGCCGGCTGCGCTGATCGGTGTGCTCGCCGACGATTTCATCGATGAGCACCTCTTTTCGGTGCCGACCGTCATCGCCGCGCTGGTGGTGGGCGGCATCATGATGATTCTGATGGAGAGACATTTTGGTAAAAATATCAAAGTCAAAACACTGGAGGAGATCACTCCCCGGCAGGCTGTGGCGGTCGGTCTGTTCCAATGTCTTTCGCTGTGGCCGGGATTTTCACGTTCGGCGGCCACCATCATGGGCGGTTGGGCATGTGGATTCACGACTTCGCTGGCGGCGGAGTATTCATTTTTTCTGGCGATACCCATCATGTTTGGCGCATCGGGATGGAGCATGCGCAAGGTGTCGTTCGCCAGTCTGAGCTCGCCTGAATGGATCGCCCTGATCATTGGCTTTTTGGTCGCATTCGCGGTCGCTTTGCTGGTGGTCAACCAATTTATGAGATTTTTGCGCAGCCATAAATTACGTGGTTTTGCCTTCTATCGTTTTGGACTGTCCGCGCTCTTGATGGTGTTGTTGCTGACCGGCGTGTTGGTCAATTGAACTTCACCGGGCTGACACGAAATCAATGAATTGGCGGCTCATGGTGTATGATAGACAACAAATAAGGAGGTGGCTCATGAGACAACTGAATCCGGATCACATCAGCGCGGTTATCCGAACCATAAATGAAGGACCGTACTTTAAACTGCTGTCGATGAAAGTGACCGAGTTGGGTGAGGGCTATTGCAAAATGGAGGTCGACATCGACTGCAAACACCTCAATCCCTTTGGCGCGCTGCATGGAGGCGTCTACGCCTCTCTGATCGACACAGCGGCGTTTTGGGCGGTCTATGGCAGCATCCCCGAGGAAGACGGTTTCATCACCTTGGATCTGAAGGTCGACAACCTGTCGACCACCGACGAAGACAAGATGATCGTCGAGGGCAAGCTGATCAAGTCGGGGCGCACGATTTGTTTTTCGAGCGCGACGGTCAAAACTGAAAGTGGAAAATTGCTCGCGTACGGCACGTCAAAGATGCTGGTGACGCAAGGCCTGCAGACGATTCACCAGGCGGCCGAGGCGATGGAGTGCCCGCCACTGCCGGTCAAGTTCATCGAAAAATAGAAAACCGGATCAAACCGCCACGGCTCTGATTTAACGCGTCAACGCGGCGATTCTGCCCACCGACAATCAAGAGTGGGGGCGATCCGACAAAGTGGGCGCGATCCATCAAAGTGAGCGCGATTAAACCAAGTGGGGACGATGTTCAATCGTCCCTTTTTTTGTTGTCACCTCCGCCCGGATTGATCTCGATCATGACCAACTCGGGGCGGTTGTGCAGACGGGGGATCCGGGTCATCTCGCGATCCAGACCTCGGCTGACGATCATGGTTGCGCCGTCAAAGTCATATCGTCCACCGGCGTAGTGCGGGAAAAGCCCCTGATGAGGGGCGTAGACGCCGTTGATCAGCCCCGGCACGATCCATTGTCCACCGTGCGCGTGGCCGCAGACGACCAGATCAAAAGGGTGATTCAAATAACGGCCGATCTGTTCCGGCCGATGCGCGATCAAAATTGTGTACCGCCCGCCCCGCGTGGCCCGCGCCACAGTCTCAAGTTGTTGTTCGATGGCGGTCGGTTTTGCAAAATAAAGCTCAGCTTCCGGATCATCGATCCCGCAAATCGCGATCGTTTGACCACGCACGTCAAAATTTTGGCACTCCCCCTGAAGCACGTTGACTCCGGCCTCTTTTAACCGTCTGATCAAGCTGTCTGACTCCAGCGTCCAAATATCGTGATTGCCGGTGACGTAATAGCAAGGGTAGGCGCGGGTCAGCTCGCCGATCAGCTCAAATGACGGTCGGTGCGCCTTGCGCTCATCAAATAGATCACCGCCGATCAGCACTGCGTCGGGGTTTTGCTCCTCGAGCGAGCGCAGCAGTTCGGACTGACCGTCGCCATAGGTGTTGCTATGAAAATCGGTGATCAGCGCGAAGCGAACTGCGCCGTCGACCTTGTCGGACAAAATGGTGTAGGGCGCGATCTTGTGTTGGCTGTTCAGGCCGGTCAAAACATAGATCACAGCGAGTGCCAGCAAGAGCACGAGAATCCGGATGATCACCTGAGTGGCGGATGGCGCCACTCGCGCGCCCAAAGTGATCGCGGACCGTCTACCGATCTTTGTGCTTAAAGCAGTTGGGAATTTCTGACTCAAATCAAACCTCACTCCAAAATTTCGCGACGTGAACCGGCGTTGATATCATTAGCTCCGGCGGTGCCGCTGATCGTGATATCCCCGCGCCTGTCAATTCAATATGCGTGCGTTTGGGCATTGTGCGCTTGCTCAGTGATCGAACCTTCAGTGAGCGAACCTTCCGCGATCAGCATTCACAGTGTTCGGCCTCTCCGTAATCGCACTCTCAGCGTTCTGCCCCTCCGTGATTGCGCTCTCAGTATTCAGACTTGATTCACGAATCGGTTGAGCCGATGATCTTGATCAGCGCGCGCTTGTCGCGCTTGCCATCGAACTCGTAGTAAAAGATCTGCTCCCAGGTGCCAAAATCCAACCGCCCGCCGGTGATGGCGCAGACCACCTCCCGGCCCATGATGGTACGCTTTAAATGAGCGTCTGCGTTGTCTTCATAACCGTTGTGATCATATTGACTGTATGGCTTCTCGGGAGCCAGGCCTTCCAGCCAGCGCTCAAAATCGCGGTGTAGCCCGGACTCGTCGTCGTTGATGAACACGCTGGCGGTGATGTTCATTGTGTTGACCAGCACCAGTCCTTCCTTGATGCCGCTTTCGTCGATCGCCTGTTGCACTTGGTGAGTGATGTTGACCAGCCCGCGTCGCCGTGGCAGGTTGAAATGCAGTTCTTTACGATAACTTTTCATGAAATATCTCACTTTCGAATGACTTTGGAATGTTCAATGAAGCTGCGGTACTGTCCGGGAGGACAGCCGACCTTCTCGCTGAACGCGATGCTAAACCCCATGTCACTTTTATAGCCCGACCGATAGGCGACCTCATGCACCGGTAGGTCGGTTGTGGTCAACAGGTGCTTGGCGAGGTCCATCCTTAACTTGATCAAATAGTCATAAGGCGATGTGCCGGTATGTTGACGAAACAGTCTGGAAAAATAATGCTTGCTCAAATGCACTGAACCGGCGATGGAGTCAAGGCTGATATCGGTGGCCAGATTGAATTTCATAAACTCAATGGACACGTTGATCAGCTCATTTTTGTCCATCCGCACGTCTACAGGGCTTGGGGGATAAAAATGACAAAGGCAGCTACAGAGGTCGGCGGATATTTGATAGCCGGACGGCACCTGATCGTTGCGAAAATACGAGATGATCGATATCAGATTTTCTTTGACGACATTGGAATGGGCGTTGCGCACGACCGGGCCAAACTTTTCGAGGATATCGTGGCAGATTTCAAGGCTGTCGCCACCCGCCATATGGGCCCAGACAAAATTCACATAGTCACCCGCGTAATAGCGATGTGGTCTTTGACAGTCGATGATGAACATCGAGTCGGCTGTCAGCTCATAGTGTTGATCATCGTATTCCAGAAACATTTGCCCGTCGTTGATGTGGGCGAGCAACATTGGCTCATAGCTGGCACGGTTGATATCGTATCCCTTTTGACAAAAATAATGTCCGCAAAGGGCAAGATAAGGGAAGATATCTTTTCGATCGATATCGTTGGAACCGACGATGTAATAATCTGATCCGGGCAGGACGCCGGGTTCATTCGCAAGCATGGTACACCTCCCCCCGACAGTTGTTGTTTCAATTATAACAAAAATTGAGCAAGATTATTATGTTTTTACAATTCATTTGTTTGTGGTGAACTCATCCGGATTCACTATGATGACAGTGAGAGGAGGACCACTTGGTCAATGAATAAAGCAAGAATCATAGAAAATGAGAGACACTATGAATTCACGTGATCGGATCATCGCAGCGATCAACCACCGTGAGTCGGATCAGGTGCCGTTCGATTTGGGAGCGACCGGACAGACCGAAATCAGCGTGAGCGCGAGTCCAAGCGTCTGTACGAAGAGACCGAATACGCGATCATTGAAAACCTGGGTGGCGCCGGACAAGGGTGGCGCAGTTAGATGGATTTTGTTAAGGTCAAACAATCAATGAAGAGGAAAGGCGGACGAAGGGATGAAATACGTATTGTGCTATGGGGATTCGAACACGAGGGGAGCCTCGCCGGACGATTCGCCGCGCTACGATTTTGATGTAAGATGGCCGGGTGTTTTGCAACGTGAGTTGCCGGATCAAATTCATGTGTACGAAAACGGACTGGGCGGAAGGACGACGACCTTCACCGACGATGTCGAGCCCGGACGAAACGGCAGATTGGCGCTGGAACCGGTTTTGGATGTGAGTTGTCCGCTGGACCTGGTCATCCTGATGCTCGGAACCAATGACTGCAAGGATCGGTTCTCCAACCACTCAGCCTGGGATGTCGCCGAAGGTATGCGATTGCTGGTCAAGTTGGCGCGGAACACGCGCTGGGGAAAAGATCAGGAGCGGATGCCCCGCGTCCTGGTGGTCTCTCCGGCAAAACTGGGGGATGACCTGAGACGCTCCTCGCTCAATATGTTGTTCTCCAAATCATCCGCCAAAAAATCCGCCGAGCTGGCGGAGCTGTATGAACGGGTGGCCACCGAGGAAGGGGTGGATTTCCTGGACGCCGCCCGGCTTGTGGACACAGGCAAAGACAGCGTGCATCTCGACGCCGCGGCACATCAGACGCTGGGCGAAGCCATGGCGGAACAGGTGAGACGGATCTTGGCGTTATGAGATTGGGCCGCCCCTCATCAGGTGGTAAGGGCGCGGATCGCCTCCATCAGGAGTTATGGACGAGGATCGCCTCCATCATCGGAAAAGACATACCGCCCGCGCCGACGGGTTCGGTTTCCGTATTGGATCGCTTCGACCGGGCAGTGATGGATGCACGCCATACAGTGAACACAGTTCCCGTTCCAGACCGGTTTTATTGGATCCAGATGAATGTTGCGCGTCGGGCAGACCGACACACAGCGCCCGCAGGAGACGCAGCTGTCATCTACCCTGAATTTCTTATCTTTGCTGATCAGCTTGAATAGAGGTGGGATGAAGCGGGTCAGCCACCTATCCGGCGCTTTGTCACGGTCCGGGAAGACCGGCTCTCGGCGGCTAATTTGCGCACAGATGGCCGGCAGCGCTTCTTTTGCGCGGGCGATTTTCCTCGCCGCGAGTTCGGGCTCGTCGACATTGAACAATGGAATATATGAATTGGGCATCGCGATGCCGTAGCCGCTGTCCAGGCGGATGCTCTTGGCCAACCATCTGAGCGCCGCGCCGGGGGAGTCGCCATAGGTGCAGACGGCGAACACGAAGGCCGCCGGATCCACCGAAAGTCGATCGATGAACTCAAGAAATAGGCCGGGCGCCGACCAGGCGTGTACCGGGAAGACCAGCCCCAATGTTTCATCGGCCGCGATCGGTTCGGGCGCCGCAAGGTCGCCGGCGTCGGTGATGATGGAGCATGCGCGATCGCCGGTCGCGACCGCGATTTGGCGAGCCACCCAGGCGGAGTTTCCGGTGGCGGAAAAATAATAAATCATCGGATCACCTCTAATAAAGCGTTGGCCGCCACGTCAAGGCGCGCGGTAGTCGGCGGTATAAGCGTTGCCGCTCATGGATTGTGGATGCCTGTCAAGTCTTTGACGACCTCGCTCGCCAGGATCAAGCCGGCGACCGCCGGCACAAAGGCGGTGCTGCCCGGAGCGCGCTGTCGACGTCGGATTTCTTTCGTTTCAGTCACGGTCTCAACCACAGTTTCGGCCACTGCCTCAGTGACGGATTTACAAGTGTCCGGCTCACCGGTCGCAGCTTCAGCGACGGGCCACCCTGATTGCTGATGACTGTCGGCGACAGGCAGGGGAGACTCTTTGGAGTAGACAACTTTTAGATGTTTGAGGCCTCGCTTGCGCAATTCCCTACGCATGACTCTTGCCAGCGGGCAGACCGAGGTCTTGGCGATGTCCGCGACTTCAAGTGCGGTGGGATTGATCTTGTTGCCCGCGCCCATTGAACTGATCAGCGGGACACCCGCCTGCTCCGCCCGGACGGCGAGCTCAATTTTTCCGGTGACTGTGTCAATGGCGTCGATGATGTAATCGTATTGGCCAAAGTCAAACTCAGCGGCGGTCTCGGGCGTGAAAAAAACCTTGTAGGCGCGCACCGCCGCGGCGGGATTGATGTCGGCGATCCGCTCGGCCGCGACGTCGACCTTGAACCGGCCAACCGTCCGGTGGGTGGCGATGATCTGGCGATTGAGGTTGGACAGCTCGACCTTGTCGTGGTCGATCAAATCAAGGGCGCCGATTCCGCTTCTCGCCAACGCCTCGACGGCGTGGCCACCGACACCGCCGATGCCGAACACCGCGACGCGGGAGTCACGAAGTTTGCGCATCGCCGCCTCGCCAAACAGCAACTCGGTCCTCGAAAACTGATTGTCCATTTCCGCCTCCACCTATTTCGGAAGAACCCGGTTCATGCTGCCGGACTCATAGCCGCCCAAATCCAATGTCACATAGGAAAAACCGAGCTCCGTCAGCGCTCGAGACACATCGCGGGCGAGGCCGGACGCACACAGCCGCCCCATCTCCTCGGGCAACAATTCGACACGGGCGAGTTCGCCGTGCGTGCGCACTCTGACCTGCTGAAAGCCAAGGTCGAGCAAAAGCTGCTCGGCCTGCCCCACCATCTTTAGTTTTTGCTCGTCGATCGATTCGCCGTAAACGAAACGGGTGGCGAGACAGGCGTAAGAGGGTTTGGTCGCCGTGGGCAGCCCAAGCTCTTCGGAAAGTGAGCGGATGTCTGCCTTACTTAGGCCGACCTCGCGGAGCGGACTGCGGACGCCCAGCTCCTCTAATGCCCGCAGACCCGGCCGAAAATCACCGCTGTCATCGAGGTTGGACCCTTCGATAACATAGGCCAGACGATTGTCCACGGCGATTTTACTAATCTGATTGAAGATCGCTTTTTTACAAAGATAGCAGCGTTCGGGCGGATTGTCGGCGAAGCCCTCGATCGCGAAGACATCCAGGTCGAACACAATCTGGCGAATGCCTTCCACTTCACAAAACAAGCGCGCCTCTTCGCTTTCGCGGTCGGGAAATGTGGTTGTGCGACAGGTGGCAGCCACGACTTTGTCACCCAATGTGTCATGGGCCACCTTTAGCAAAAATGTGGAATCGACTCCGCCGGAAAACGCGACCAGCGCGCCGTCCATCTCGAGCAGGAGTTTTCGCAGTTCGGTTAACATTTGTCGCGGGTCGTTAGGCGTCGAATCGGAATGTGGCATCTGACCGGTCCTCTTTCTTTGTCTATGGATCATCATTTTATCATGGATCTGGTATATAATTTTCAATTGCGATAATAACGATTGTCAGCGAACTGCGCGCGAGGAGCGATATGAAAAAAGTATTGATCGCCATGAGCGGCGGGGTAGACTCCGCTGTTACGGCTTATTTATTAAAAGAACAAGGTTACGACTGTGTGGGCGTGATGATGCGGCTGCATGAATCGGCCACCGACGAAAACCGCGACGTGGACGACGCCCGCGCGACGGCGGACAAACTCGGCATTTCGTTCCACGTCCACGATCTGACAAAAGAGTTTAAAGAACAAGTCATCGAGCGTTTTGTTAGAGCATACGAACAGGGTCTCACACCCAACCCCTGCGTCAACTGCAATCGGGATATGAAGTTTGGCAAGCTGTTTGAATACGCGGCCGAATTGGGCTGCTCGCACGTGGCGACCGGGCATTACGCCCGCGTCGTGTATGCGCCCGACAAGGGCAGATGGCTGCTCAAAAAAGGGAAGGATGAGTCGAAGGATCAAAGCTATGTGCTCTACAACCTGACTCAGGAACAGTTGGCGCGCACGCTACTGCCGCTGGGCGAGTACGATAAGGAACAGGTGCGGGCGCTGGCTGTCGCCCATGGCCTGGTTAATCCAAATCGCCCGGATAGTCAGGACATCTGTTTCATCCCGGGCGGCGACTATGTTCAGTTTTTGACCGACTATAGAGGGAGCCAATATCCGCCCGGGAAATTCATCGACAAACATGGCGAGGAATTGGGTGAGCACAAGGGCATTGTCCGCTATACCGTCGGCCAGCGAAAAGGATTGGGCGTGTCCCATTCCGAGAAACTGTTTGTGAGCGCGAAATCCGCCGAGGACAACACCGTGACATTGGTGGAAAAAGCCGACCTGGTCACCCATTCTCTGATCGCCGATGAGCTGAATCTGATCGATCGCGAGCGATTGGCCGAACCGACCCGGGTGGCCGTGCGGACCCGCTACCACCAGGTCGAGCGCGCGGCGGTCGTGGAACAGTTGGACGACACCTCGATTCGGGTGAGCTTTGTCCACCCCCATGGGGCGGTCGCGCCGGGACAGTCGGTCGTGATGTATGACGGCGACGTTGTGGTGGGTGGCGCCACAATCCTGCGGGCGGAATAAAACCGCGCCCGGATCGGACGCGGCTTGGATCGTGTGAATCATCTGTCGCCGGGGGATTGGCTCAACTTGGCGGCCGGCTCCGGGAGGAGCGATCTTAAAAAGAAGAGGCGAGGATTTCGCCATCGAGCGAGAGTGTGATGATCTGCCAGGGAATCATCTTGCCACTCCCTTTGAGCGCCTCCTTAGCGGCGTATTCAATTCCTCCGCAGCAGGGCACCTCCATACGCAGCACGGTGACACTCTTAATGTCGTTCAATTCAAAAATACGCTGCAACTTATGCTGATACTCGATCGCGTCCAATTTCGGACAGCCGATCAAGGTCACCTTGCCTTTCATGAAATCCTCATGAATGCTTGGATAGGCGTAGGCGGTGCAGTCGGCGGCGATCAGCAAATCGGCTCCGTCAAAATAATCGCCGTTTTCCATCGCCAGCTTGATCTGGACCGGCCACTGCTTCAGCTGCGACTTGCGCGCGGGCGCGGCGGCTGAATCTGTCGCCGAAGGAGCTTGAGCGGCAGCCGGAGCGGGGCCCTCGGGTGTGCCGTGATAGGTGCCGGGCTCCATTTTAAGACGTGGATCGTGTTCCAATGTTTTGCCCTCTTTTTCGAGCGCCTTCACGGTCTCTTCCAAATTAAACTTCCGGGCGGCTTGTTTGACAACCGTGATCGCCCCGGTCGGACATTCGGGCAGGCAATCTCCCAGTCCATCACAATACTCGTCGGAAACCAGTTTCGCCTTGCCATCGACCATCTGCAGGGCGCCTTCGGAACACGCCAATATACAAATCCCACAGCCGTTACATTTCTCTTCGTCGATTTGAACCAAATCTCTCATTACTTCCGCCATGACAACCTCACAATTTCAGAAATATTTTTTTGCACCACATTATATCATGACCGGCAAATCATGCCGTAACAGGGGGAACAGTTTCGCCTCGTCGATCGGCGTCCGGTTGGGCTGCCTGCCAACTCATCGCTTGCACGAATCGGGCAGCTCGTCCAACAACAATTGGGCGTAGGAGGAGTAGCCGGACTGGGTCGGATGCACGCCGTCCGGGCGCAACACTCCCGGATGCTCCGACACGTATGAGCGCCAATCGACCACGTGTAGATTATCGTGCCTCTTCGTCGCGTTCGCCCAGGTTTGATTGACCGAACCTTCCCAGGAGCGGGCGACCACCACGTTCATCGCGAAGACCCTCCGTCCGTCGGCCAGATCCATGATGGTGTCGATTTGTCCGTCGTCGATCGGACCATTCGACCCGAGTGACACCAGCAAGATGTCGCCCAGCTTGTCTTGTTCGACGATCCCGCGCAGAAAGGCGATTCCCTCGTCCATCTGGATGCCCACTTCCGCCTGAACATTGAAGTCCTTTAACGCCGCTCCAAGGTGAGGCGTCGCTCCGACCATCAGAGAGTCACCCACCGCGGTTACGCTGGCGCCGCCGTTCAAGCGATTGCTTTTCGAATTTGAATGAGGCGAAGGATAGCGTTCGGTTGAAACGGTTGTGCCACCCGGCAATCCGACCGACTGTGGATACGGCGGGTTAAAAGCCTCTCCCATGATGAGCGTGTTGTCCGATTCGTCAGCCGCTGACGAAGGCTCGACCGATTCGGCCCCGCTCGCGGCGGGATCCGAGCCATTTCGTTCACCCATGCGGTTGAACGGAATGACCAGGGCGGCGATCAACACACAGATGATCACGACATGTTGATGGACCCGGCCTTTCGGCGCCGAAGACTGATCTGACAAAATTTCTCCCCCACCTGTTTATTCTCATCCGGCCGTCCGCGGGTGTTGGACGGTCAAAGCCGCGTTGGCCGACTTCATTTCGACAGATTTCTTCTGACATTATAGACCAACAAATTGATTTAACGATTATTATTTAACGATCTGCGCTGATTTCAGATCGACATTCAAATGACTTTCCGCGACCCTCTTGAATCGATACAATAATAGCAACCCGATCCGTTTATCGACAAAGGAGACATCATGCACATTCAGGTCACCGAACTGGATCCATTTGAGGTGGAGGCGGCCGAACGGGCGGCGCGCGAGTTTTATGGCGAAGCGCTGCCGGCGCTGCGCCGCGCCGAAGCGATGCTGCTCGATGAATTACAGCGGTTTAGCTCGAATCGGAAGGTGAAAGATGGCTTTGATCCCATCGATCACTGTAAGTCGCGCATCAAGGCGCCGCAAAGCATGAAACGAAAACTTCTGGAACGAGGGTTGCCGATCGATCGGAAGACAGCGCTGACGGCGGTCAATGACGCGGTGGGCGTGCGCGTGGTCTGCTATTTCACCGATGACATCTATCGGATCGTGGATTATCTCAAACAACACAAAGACTGGGAGATCGTCAAGGACCGTGACTATGTCGCCTATCCCAAACCAAACGGTTATCGCAGCTATCACCTTGTGATCCGTCCGCGCACCGGTGTCGCGGCGGGCGTGTTGGTGGAAGTGCAGATTCGGACGCTGGTGATCGATTGCTGGGCGAGCCTGGAACACACCTTGAAATATAAAAAAAATGTCGCGCATGAGGAACAGATGAGAGAGGAGCTGAGGCGGTGCGCGAACGAGCTCGCCTCGACGGATCGCTCCATGCTGACCTTGAGAAATTTGATTTTGAAAAAAGATGATTCATCGGATCCAACGGTATAGTAAACTAATAGACGGGCATCGCGCCCCTTTAGCGCGACCATGCGACAACAAATGATATGAATAGAGGAAAATGTATGACAAGAATTGAAACTCAGGCGATCCACGAAGGATGGAAGCCAAAAAAAGGAGAGCCGAGACAGCTTCCGATTTATCAAAGCACAACATTTAAATATGACACCAGCGAGGAGATGGGCGCGCTGTTTGATCTCGAGGCGAGTGGATATTTCTATACCCGCCTGCAAAATCCCACCAACGACGCGGTGGCGGCCAAGATCTGCGCGATGGAGGGTGGAGCGGCCGCCATGCTCACCTCATCGGGTCAGGCGGCGAATCTGTTCGCCATCTTCAACATCTGCGAGGCGGGCGATCACTTTATCAGCTCCTCTGCGATTTACGGCGGCACCTACAATCTGTTCGGTGTGACCATGAGGAAAATGGGCATTGAATGCACCTTTGTCGATCAGGACGCGCCGGCCGAAGAGCTGGCCAAGGCGTTTCGGCCCAACACCAAGCTGATTTTCGGCGAGACGATCACCAATCCGACCGTGAGCGTGTTCGATTTTGAGAAGTTTGCGAAACTGGCGCACGACCATGGCGTGCCGCTGATCGTGGACAACACCTTCGCGACACCGATCAACTGCCGGCCGTTTGAATGGGGCGCGGATATCGTGACCCACTCGACCACCAAATACATGGATGGTCATGGGGTCGGAGTCGGTGGCTGCATTGTGGACAGCGGAAACTTTGACTGGATGGCGCACAAAGAGCGTTTCCCGGGGTTGACCACGCCGGATGCGTCCTATCACGGCCTGACTTTTGCCGAGAGTTTTGGCAAAGGCGCATTCATCACAAAGGCGACCGCTCAGCTGATGCGCGATCTGGGGGCGATTCAGTCTCCACAAAACGCCTTTTATTTGAATGTCGGGCTGGAGACGTTGCACCTGCGCATGGAGCGCCACTGTCAAAACGCGCTCGCCGTCGCCAAGATGCTGGCCGCCAACGAGCATGTCGCCTGGATCAACTATCCTGATCTCGAACAAGATCCTTCCCATGAGCTGGCGAAAAAATATCTGCCCAACGGCTCTTGCGGCGTGATGGCGTTCGGGTTAAAAGGCGGCAGAGAGGCGGAGGTGAAGTTCATGGATCGGTTGGAATTCATCTCCATCGTTACCCATGTGGCGGACAGCAGATCCTGTCTGCTGCATCCGGCCAGCCACACCCACAGGCAGCTTAGTGATGAGCAGCTGCTCGAGGCCGGCGTGAAACCGGATCTGATCCGCCTTTCGATCGGCATCGAAAACGTCGACGATCTGCTGGAGGATTTGGGTCAGGCGCTCGCCGCGCTCTAGGCTTCGGCGGTGCCGAACCGATTGAAGGGCGACAGCCACCCAACATACTCAAACAACAAAAGAGACGGTTCGCCTTGTAGTGGTGTGAACCGTCTCTTTATAAGTTAAGCGCGGCGCCGCCGGTCGGGCGTCGCGACGTCAATCCAATTATCGCGTGCCGGTTTTGATCGAGTTGTTCTTATCTTGTTCTTTTCGCGTTGCGGAATCACTTTGCAGGGACTGCCCGATCCGTTCCAACTCGCTGACCGCGGATTCCAATTCTTGATTCACCTCTTCCTTTTGATGCTGAACGCTCTCACTCAAATCGTTTTTGGTGGATTGGCAGGAGGTCAGGCTCATAGACATCAAAATGGCAAGAGACAAGGTCACCAGTTTTTTCATTTTATATCCTCATCAGCAGTAGTAGAATGTAACAGATCATGATGATTTGTTTGCCATGATTAATTTGCCTGACATTATACTTGAAACAACTTCCGGATTGTCGTCAGTTCGACAAGTTCATGAAAAATTGAGCAACTATCACAATACTGAGAGGACAGGACGATTTATGAAAAGTCAAAATGTCATATTGTGCGTCCACGGTTTCATGGGATCACCCCGGCAATTTGATGATCTGCTCGCGGCTTTGGACGATCAAAGTTGGGATGTGCGCAACCTGCTCCTGCCCGGGCACAGCGCCGGAGTGCGAGAATTCGCCACCTCCGGACCCGCTGTCTGGATTTCCGCGGTCGAGGACTGCCTGGAAGAGCTGCGCCGGTCATATGAAAACATTGTGATCTGGACGCACTCGATGGGTGGCATGTTGGCGATCATTGCGGCGGCGAAAAATTCCGCTCGAATCCGACGAATCGTCGCAATCGCTCTGCCGATCCGGTTGCGCCTGTCTTTTACCGGCATTCGGATCAATCTGAGTGCGCTGCTGGGGAAAAAGCAAAGTAAGGATCCCCGTGTCGTCGCCGCGGTCGAGCTGCGCGGTGTCGGCGATGTGACCTGGCTCAACGCCGCACGCTTGTTGCCCAATGTGAAACGGCTGCGCATCGATCTGGTCAGGCGAACGACAGAGACCGTGACGGATCTGGACGTGCCACTCACCGTAGTCAACTCCATGGCGGACGAAACGGTGCCACATTCGGCGACAAAGGTCATCCGCCGGCTGAGGCCAGACGCCCGTGTGATGATTTTGCAACAGTCTTCCCATTTTTGGTTTACAGAGGAAGAAAAAAGAGTGTTGGTCGGTGCCATGGACGACGCGATGCTCGAGGTCGGTCAATCGTCGCGAGAATCATAAAATGGACGGTCGTTTGAATCGTGGCGATGTTTGATTAATTTTTTGCTGTCGGCGATGATTTTTTCTTTGAAACGGTATGAATGTGATAGTATAAATCTTGATCTAAGCTGATTTTTGTGTCGATCCCATAGGGCTTTATGGGATTTTGTCAATTGAAGATACCGCGATCGCGCACACGATCGCATCCGCGATTAATGGTATGCGTGAATCATTAATTTCGCCGGCGTCGGCTGAAATAACCAGAAATGCAAGGGGGCATTTTATGAGCAGGGAATCATTGGAGCAAAGGACCGGTTTCGCCGGCACGATCACAGAATACGCCGATGTGCTGATTGAGCAGGTGCGCGATCAGATTGGCGACAAGCGGGCGCTGTGTGCTTTGAGCGGCGGAGTGGACAGTTCGGTTTGCGCCGCGTTGGTCTATAAGGCGATCGGGGATCAGTTGGTCTGCATGTTTGTCGATCACGGGCTGATGCGCAAAGGCGAGCCGGAAATGATCGATCGGGTCTTTGATAAACAATACGGCATGAACTTGATCTCGGTGAACGCTCGGGAGCGCTTTCTGGGCAAGCTGGAGGGAGTCGACGAGCCGGAGCGCAAACGCAAGATCATCGGCGAGGAATTCATTCGGGTGTTTGAGGAGGAGTCCGCCAAGCTGGGGCGGATCGATTTTCTGGTGCAAGGGACCATCTACCCGGACGTGTTGGAAAGTGCGTCGGGCGATGGCCATGTGAAATCGCATCACAATGTGGGCGGACTGCCCGAGGATATGCGCTTCGAGCTCTGTGAGCCGGTGAAATATCTGTTTAAGGACGAAGTTAGAGAACTTGGCGAGGCGCTGGGACTGCCGCGCGAGCAGGTCTGGAGACAGCCGTTTCCGGGCCCGGGGCTGGGTGTGCGCGTGGTTGGCGCGATCACCCGAGACAAGGTGCGCATGGTTCAGGAAGCGGACGCCATTTTCCTCGAAGAGGTCGAGAAGGCGGGGCTGAACAAGACGATTTGGCAATATTTCGCGGTCTGTCCCGGATGTCGTTCGGTCGGCGTGGTGGACGGTCAACGCACCTACGGCGAGGCGATTGTGCTGCGCGCGGTCCAGTCGCGGGATTCGGTTTCGGCGGATGTGTCGGAGCTTCCGTATGAGCTGCTGAAGACGGTGACGCTGCGGATCACTTCGGAGGTCGAGGGGGTCAACCGTGTGATGTATGACACGACGCCCAAGCCGCCGGGGACGATTGAGTGGGAGTAGTATCGAGTGGCTTAAAATAAGCGAGGAGTTATTAAAATATTTCTTTCAAATATCCATAAATGAATTTGTTTCGGTTAGAAAATGCTCAAACATGAAATACACCCTGAATCTTTAATAAAGAAAAGGGGTGTATTTTTTCAAAATTAATGAAATATAATTGATTTAGATACTAATGCAGGAAGTTAAAACCCATATTCACAGGGGGATTAAACCATTAAATACAGGAATAAAAAATACATATTTACAGGAATTATGATATAATCTTTTTAAGAGAGGAGACCAGCTATTAAATGTCAAGCAATAATTTGAGCGATTTTGTAGCAGGTTAACAGTCTGGAAAACAGACAGAAATGCATCTTGAAAACAGAATATTGAACGAGAAGAGCATGCGATTATCTCCTTCGTGAAAGAAGGAGAAAAATGTTACCAAGAGAATTTCAGCAAAAGCAATTATTCGATGGTGTCCAATCGCACTTCATAAGGCTGATTAGACTTCAGCACAGCGTGAATGGTATAGAGCAGTTTTCTTGCCACAGCACCTGTTGCCGTACTATGAGACTTACCTTCGCTGCGTTTCTTGTCATAGAACGTCTTGAAAACTGGATCCCAGCGCGAAGCGACAACAGCAGACATCCAAACGGCTCGTCTAAGATAGGGGGATCCCCTCTTGGATAATCGGTTGTTTGCTCCGCTGTAGTTACCTGATTGGTAAGAAGTTGAATCCAATCCGGCATAAGCGACAAGCTTTTTGGGATTCGGAAACCGCTCGATATCGCCAATCTCACCAAGGATAATGGCGCCCGTTGCAGGACCAACGCCGGGAATGGTTAAGATGACCGAATTCAGTTTAGTCAATTGCTTCTCGATCCGTTTATCGATTTCCTTGATTTGCTTTTCCGTAAATTCAATTTCTTCGATTAGGATTCTGATTTGAAAAGCAAAGGTTTCGGAGCATAGCGATACACCTACAGAGCGAGCAGCCAGTGACTTGATTTCTCTGGCTTTGTCGGTGCTGTGATGGCCTCTACTAGCCTTTCTCAGCAACGTCGCCAAAGACTTCGTGTTGACATCGATGACTTGCTCAGGCGTGCCATAGCTCTTAAGGAAGGCTTTGGAGTTCTCACCAAAAAGGTTCGAGAACAGTTGATCGTACTCGGGGAAAGCTTGATCGAGCAAGGTGATGACTTGACGCTTGTAGTTCGCACATGAGTCCTTTAGTGATTCGCGGAAACGAGCTAAGTTACGTAACGCAAGAATATCTTCACCGGCTAATTTTGTCTCGGCAAAATTGCCGAAACGAATTGTTTCAGCGACAAGGAAACAATCGACCGCATCCGTCTTTTGTCGGCGGATGTGAAAATTCCTTAAACTGTCCGATTGAATCGGGTTAATGACATGTAAGATAAATCCCTGTTTGAGTAAGAAGGAATAGAGAGTTAACCAATAGTGCCCCGTTGCTTCCATCCCTATGCTGAAGGGCTCCTCTTCGGGTAAATGACTCTCCAAGAAAGACAGTAGTGCTTGATAGCCGTCCTCTGTGTTAGAGAAACGAAAGGAGCGGCCAACATGGCTTCCATCACTCTTGATTAAGCCGGCTTCATGATTATTCTTACCGATATCAATGCCTAGGTAGTACATGAAACACCTCACAAAAATAGATTTACAGGTGATTCCCCCACGCATCTTGCGGCTCACAACCTCCTTGGACAGACGGAGTAGGTTTCTAACCTCAACATCCAGCTCATTCGTGAACTGCCACAAGAGGTGAGGCACCACTTTCCTTTACGAGGATAAACCCCAAGGTAAAACTCGGTGACACTCACACTGCATGTAGACATTGTCGCATGTTGTTTTCGTTCAATAAACTGTCAACAAATGCGTAACTATATTCTAGGAGGTATAAGATGCAATATTTACCTAGAGTGGCTGACAAACTTTTAGATGAAAGATTGGATGCTAAAGGAGCTATTTTAATAGAAGGTCCTAAATGGTGTGGCAAGACTACAACAGCTAAAGAGTTTTCCAATAGTTTGATTTCAATGGATCAGCCTGACATGACAAAACAATATCAAGATATGGCGGAGATAAATCCTCAGATATTATTGGAGGGGGAAACACCAAGATTAATTGATGAATGGCAAATAGCATCAAATTTATGGAATGCAGTAAGATACGAAGTAGACCGAAGAAATGAAATGGGACAATTTATTTTGACTGGCTCGGCTGTACCTCCAGATCTAGATGATTCTTTTCATACAGGTACAGGCAGAATATCTCGTTTAAAAATGAGAACAATGAGCTTGTTTGAATCACAAGAATCTAATGGGCAAGTATCTCTTAGTAAATTGTTTGAAGGGGATGTCCCTAGTGGACACAGTCAAACAACGATTGAAGAGCTAGCGTTTTGGATTTGTAGAGGAGGATGGCCACAATCAGTCAAATTAGGAGACAAGCCAGCATTATTTCAGGCGATTGATTATCATGAGGCAATTATAAGTCAAGATATAAGTCGAGCAGATAATGTTTCTAGAGATAAAGAAAAGGCTAGAAGACTGCTAAGGTCATATGCGAGGCATGTTGGTAGTCAAGCTTCCTATGAAGTGATTAGGCAAGATATGTTATCAAATGACATAGGAACTTTTGATGAAAAAACTTTATATTCTTATATAGATGCACTTACTAAAATTTTTGTCATTGAGGATTCTCCAGCATGGAATCCAAATTTAAGGTCAAAGGTAGCTATACGTACTACGGATACACGATATTTTGTAGATCCATCTATAGCGGCAGCGTCTTTAGGTGTTGGGCCGAAGGACTTAATTAATGACCTGAACACTATGGGATTTTTGTTTGAAAATTTAGCCATTAGAGATTTAAGAGTCTACGCAGATAGCTTATTTGGAAATGTATACCATCACAGAGACAGTTCTAACTTAGAATGTGATGCTGTTGTCCACTTAAGAAATGGAAGTTATGGATTAATTGAAATCAAATTAGGTGGTGATTCTCATATAGAGGCAGGTGCAAAAACATTACTAAATTTAGCTTCTAAAATTGACACTGACAAAATGAAAAAACCATCATTTTTAATGGTTTTATGTGGCATAGCTCCCTTTGCGTATAAAAGAAAAGATGGCGTTTTAGTTGTCCCAATTTCCTGTTTAAAAGATTAGTTGATTATAAGTTTAGTGCTGATGTAATTGAGTCAAGTCCCAAATGTTGGTGTAAATTCACCTTCCGGTGATGAGAGTGGGGGGTGCGGACAAATAGTTGGACTGCCAGTAAGGAGTTCAACGTGAATTATACAACGGAACAGATCCAGCACGCATTAGAGATCTATGAGCAGTATCAATCAGTGGGAAAAGTCATACAAATCTTGGGTTATCCAACTAGGCAAACGCTATATTCCTGGATCAATCAATATCAGGCCTCCATCGATACACTGGAGAGGCGGCCGTATAAACAGATCAATCAAAATTGCCCTGCTGATGTCTCTGTCAAATTGGCCACTTTGAAACGTTGCTTTGAAGAGGGTGAATCGATCACCAAAGTAGCAGGTGAAATCGGTTATACTAGAATGACGATTTACAAGTGGCGGCGGATCTATCTGCAGGAAGGAAACATTGGACTTATGAATAAACGCAAGGACCATATACCGCGTGAGCCTCTGGAGCAAGAGCAACCCACTAATCCTCCTGATGAAGCGAACATCGAAGCATTGAAAAAACAAATTAGGGATCTGCAGATGGATGTTGATATTTTGAAGGAGGCTATGAACATCCTAAAAAAAGACCGAGGTGTGGACCTGAAAGCCCTGAAGAACAAGGAAAAGTATGACTTGGTTCACGCCTTAAGCCCACAATATAATCTTCATGAACTTTGCGAGCGACTCCAGTTGAAGCGTAGCTCTTACTATTATCAGGCTGCCCGCTCCAAACTGGAGTCAGATCCTCTGGCAGATATTAAAGCAGAGATCAAAGCCATTTACGAGGAGAGCCGGCAAAGCTACGGATATCGACGAATCTGGCTGGCACTTCGGACCAGGGGCATCGTTATCTCTGAGAAAGTGATACGGAGGATCCAGAGGGAGCTGTGTCTCCAACCAAAGAGTAAACGGAAAAGGCATTATTCATCGTATGTCGGTGAAGTGTCTCAGGCACCTGAGAATCTGATTAATCGGAACTTTCATGCTGAAAAATCCAATCAATTATGGCTATCCGATATCTCTGAATTTGCCATACCCGCTGGTAAAATCTATCTGTCAGCTGTTCTTGACTGCTGGGACGGTTGGCTGGTTTCCTGGCAGCTGTCGGAGCGCCCGGATGCTGAACTGGCCAATCAGTCGTTGATTCAAGCCGCCAAAACATTGAGTGGTGATGAGCGCCCCGTCGTCCATACTGACCGCGGAGGCCACTATCGTTGGCCAGGCTGGATCGAGATCACAAAACAGTATCAAATGACCCGCTCCATGTCGGCTAAGGGCTGTTCGCCAGATAATGCCGCCTGTGAGGGTTTCTTTGGTCGCTTTAAGAATGAGTTTTTCTATGGCAGGAACTTTCAGGACTATACCCTTGAAGCGTTCATGGCCTATTTGGACAACTGCCTGCATTGGTATAATGAAAAACGAATCAAACTGGCTTTTGGCTGTAGCATACTTGAGCATCGAGTGAAGGTTGCGGCCTAGGAAATGGCATAGTCTAGCTTTTTGTCCGCACCCCCGTGTATAAATAACTTTGTGTAAGTCATCAGCTGGTAAAATAGAAACTAGTTGGAGGACAGAACAATGGCCAGACGCGAACGAAAATCAGACCGACTACCAGAAGGGTGGCTACAGGGATTCATAGAAGCCTATGACATCCAGACTACTGACGACATTAAAGAGGCTCTAAAAGACCTTGTTGGTGGCACGATAGAAACGATGATGGAGGCAGAACTGGAAACTGATCTGGGTTATGCCAAGCACGACAAAGAGAACAAAAAGACAAACAACAGTCGAAATGGCAGCTCATCGAAAACGCTACGCACGGAATATGGCGATGTAACAATCGCTGTTCCCCGAGACCGTGAAAGTGAATTTGAGCCAAAGATCGTTCCCAAGCACCAGCGGGAGATCAAAGGTCTGGATAAACAGATCATCTCAATGTATGCCAAAGGCATGAGTACAAGGGATATCTCAGCTCACATCGAATCCTTGTATGGAGCGGAAATTTCGGCGGAAACCATTTCCAAGATCACAGATAAAATTCTGCCGGAAATTAAGGAATGGCAGAATCGTCCACTCAAGCCGTTGTATGCCCTGATGTTCTTTGACGCGATCCACTATCCGGTACGGACAGAAGGCATGGTGCGACAACGCGCCGTCTATATCGCGATTGGCGTGGATATGAACGGTGAGCGAGACGTTTGCGGCCTATGGATTGGCGAAGCTGAAAGCAGCAAATATTGGCTGAGCTGTATGAACGAAATGAAAAATCGCGGTGTCCGCGATATTTTGATCTGTTCAGTCGATGGTCTGAGCGGATTTAATGAGGCGATTCACGCAGTCTATCCCCAAACGGATATCCAGCGATGCATCGTACACCAGGTCCGAAACTCCATGCGTTATGTCCCCTATAAAGACCTGAAACTCTACACCTCAGACATGAAACGAATTTATCAGGCGCCAACGGAAGAAGTCGGTCTGATGGAGCTGGACGCATTTGAGGAAAAATGGGGTAAAAAATACCCGGCAGCCCTGAAATCCTGGCGTGACAACTGGACAGAGCTCAGCACCTTTTTTAAGTATCCACCCGAAATTCGTAAGCTCATTTACACGACGAACAGAATTGAGAGTTTCAATCGAGGCCTGCGAAAAGTCACCAAAAGCAAGGCCGCCTACCCGTCCGATACCGCCTTGCTCAAATCCTTGTATCTGGCGATTCAGGACATCACCGCAAAATGGGGTAAGATTCAAGGCTGGGCCGGCATATTTGGGCAGCTGATGATTATCTTTGAAGACCGTATCCAGCCGGGAGACTACAACTGATTGCAGATTCAGATACTGTTTAACTTTACGGGCAGCACATGCTCCTGTTAAACTATGCTAACGTAAAATCACCTGCCTAACGCTGATAAACAGGCAACAGGCAGGCGGTTTGACACATGACCATTTGATTACTACTGATGAATACACAAAGTTTCTGATACTCCCGCCCATTGTCTCATGCAATTGCGACACTGGAACTTCTGATTACCTTTTTTATCTTTACCGAAGTGGTAAAGGCTTTTAGAGAAACAGCGGGGACAAGTTAGATTAGATGGTATACTTTTCATGAGATCTGATTTGCTCCTTTCCTTAGGGAGGTACCTGTTTTGTGGTGAAACTATTGTACCAAAGGCATTTCAGATCTCTTTTTTTTATTAAGTTAACAGAAGCGAACAGACTGTGTGGAGGCAAGGTATGGGGACTGAACGAACGGATCGAATCGAACGTGTCATGATCGATTATCACAAAGCTGTGACCGTCAATCGGCTAGAGATGGACACGGATGATGTCCCCACGTTGAACTGGAATTATTTTGAGCGGCTGCTGATCGATCGTGGAACTCAACGAATCAATCATATGCAGCGCCACGGTCAAGGCTGTGTCATCACTCGCGATTTTTATGTGGAGGATGGTGTGTCCGATCTGCTGGATCATCCCGATTTAAGCTCGCTCGTTGACTCACTTGTCACTGTATCGCCTGATCCGCCAACAGACATCAGCGAAACGAATTATTTTATGATCACAGTGGATTTCGCGCATGCTCCGCATCGGGTGGCGGAGGGCATCTATGATCGACGTGATCTGCCGGAGAGATGGCCGGAATTCATGCGGCTGATTTCGTCGTTCATGGATTTCTATGAGCCGGGAGAGATCCTCAATTCAGAAGTGTACTGCAAGGCGCACAGACGAAATGGGGAGTATGTTTTCTGCGCTGTGCGTCTGAAATTGGATGACACCTTTGGTTATTTTCGCGCGCATGACGAGATGATCGAAGTCGGGGACTATGTGCTGGTTCCCACCGCCGGGGGAGGTGAGGCGGTCGCGCGGGTGATGGATATCGATTTTTTCACAAAAGAAAACGCACCTTTCCCGTTTGAAATGGCTCCACAGGTGATTCGTGGATGCACGGCGGAAGAGCTGGAGCGATTGGACATCTGAATCATTTAGTTTTAACCGGTCTTTATGGGGAATGGGTCAAGGAGGAATGATAGTGGAACGTTTGATTCTGATTGTGGAAGTGATCAAGGAAATCATCAATGTTTTCTCTATTTTGGTGTTGTGCGTCGGTGTGGCTTTATGTGCCCGGGATTTAATTGTTATACCATTTTCGAAGATTTCAAAGTCAGAACGGATGACCCGGTTTCGTCAGGCGCAAATCCAACTGGCCGGGTTTGTGTTGCTCGGTTTGGAGATCCTGATCGTTGCGGACATCATCGAGACGATCGTGCGCCCCGCTCTGGACGATCTGTTGCGGTTGGCGGCGATTGTCGCCATCCGCACGGTACTTTCTTACTTTTTGAACCGCGAGATCAAAGAGCTTGAAGATGATGAAGAGAAAGAAGAGTGAGGAGTCAGGCGATGGTGAGGATATGATTGATTTTGTTGATAATGAAAAAACTTCTGAAAGTGACCGTCCGATAACCGCGTCACCTGTCATTTTTGCTGACGTCGCAAACCAAGACGAGATTCTCAGCGCACTGAGGATCGAGAATAACAGCCGTTTTCCTGCCTCGGAAAGCGATGCGATCCGTTTTGAAGCGAGAGACAAATATTACTACGCGACCCTTCACATTCCCAACCTGAATGATTTAACGGTGAAGCCTTCCCTGGTGGAACTCTATATCACCGCGGATTCACTGATTGTGTTTGCCGAGACTGCCGATCTGCGCCGTTTCAAAGATGAGTTGGTGACCGATGATCCGGGCGACGGAGAGGCGGACCGCGCATTATATGCCCTTCTGGACCATATCCTGAATCGGTACTTGAATGCGCTCGCGGACATTGACGCCCGGATGGAGGACCTGCAGGAGCGCTCGCTGTTGAAGCAAATCGAAGGACACAACGCGGCGATTCGATCTTTACATCGAGAACTGTTTGTTTTGAAAAAATATTTTGAGTCGTTGTTTAACCTGCTCGCGGAGCTGGAAGAAAATCACAATGAGATTTTCTCCAAAGGACAGCTTCAGGTCTTTCGCACATTGAAGAAAAAGAGCGAGCGACTGTTGGGTATCGTGCTGGGTCAGCGGGAGTATTTAATTCAGGTGCGCGAGACCTTCCAAAACCAGATGGATATCAGTCTGAACGAGACCATGCGCTTTTTCACCGTGATCACCGCTGTGTTTTTACCGTTGACTCTGATCGCGGGCTGGTATGGCATGAATCTCAAGATGCCGGAACGAACATCGGCTTTAGCTTATCCAATCGTGATTGTGGTCAGCGTCGTTTTCATCATCTCTATCCTGATATACTCTAAGAAGAAAGACTGGTTTTGAGTCCGGAGATTTTTATGACGACCAACAGACGAGATATTCTGTTATATGTGATTGGAGATGGTGAAGATGAGTAAGCAGGCGATCGCGGAGTTTTATTTGAGGTTGGATCGCTCCTTTTTTTTGAACGAGGAAAACAAAAAGTGGGCCCGACAGGACGCTCCGCTGCCCATCGGTCACGGACAGACAATTTCCCAACCGTCGTTGGTCTTGTCCATGACTCAGCATCTGTCTCCGGAGGCGGACAGCAAGGTGCTGGAGATTGGGACAGGGTCGGGTTATCAGACCGCGTTTTTGGCCGAATTCGCGCGCGAGGTCTACACTGTGGAGCGGATTGAGGAATTATCGAGACAGGCCAGGAGCAGATTGCGGGAGCTGGGATATGAAAATGTGTTTTATAAAGTTGACGATGGCAGCTCCGGTTGGCAAGAGCGGGCGCCGTTTGACCGAATTATCGTCACGGCGGCGGCCGGGACGATGCCGGTTGAGCTGATTGATCAGCTCGATGTGAATGGCAGGATGATTGTGCCGGTCGGTCCACCTTCCGTACAGGATTTACTGCTGATAACGAAGGATGAAAAAGGGAATGTGGGCGAACGAGTGTTGGCGCAGGTTCGCTTTGTCGAGATGGTTGGGGACTATGGTTGGTGACAGACCGATCGTGAACATGCGATTCACGATCGGTTATCCCGGGCTGATCATTCAGTTAAATGCTCCTCGACCAGACCTTGAGAATGTAAAATGTCCTGAACGTATAGAATTCCGTTGCCGACTCCATCCAGTTTGAACTGTTCGTTGATTTCCAAAATTGCCTGATTGACGACTTCATTGGGCATCAGCATGATGACCATTTCCTTCTCAGGGGCCAATTGAATGCCGAAGAGAGTCGCGTGCTCGGACGAGGCGGAGCCTTGTCCGCGTATAATTGTCCCACCTCGCACGCCGGCTTTGCGCGCGGCCTCGATGATGTCGTCACCCAGACCCAAATCGACGATGACACAAACCTTCTTATACATATTTTGCTTCTCCTTCAGACGACAAATATCTTGGCAAAAACTGAGCAAATCTTCTTTGTTGAGTTTATCATTTTTTCCAATATGAAAGAGCACTTCGGTGCTGAATGTGATGCCATGAGCGGGTTTCGCTATTTTCAACCGTTCGGCGAACACGCGCCTTAATTCTTCTTCTCTTTCCGGTGAGAGCAAAAACTCAAACTGCATCTTCGCGGAATCTTTGATTCCAAGCTGACGAAACCAGCTCGGAGGTAGGGAACCTTTGGCTCTGACACTGAAGTAGGCGAGCGGTTCCTGACGCCCCACGATGGACTCCACCTTGTGACGCTTGTCCGCGTCGGTGATGAGTGTCAGCAGTCTCCAGTTTGCGGGCTGTCTAGTCATTTTCTTTCCCTTTCTGAGATCGGAGCTTACGGGTTTTGCTCTGATAGATCGCTCCTAATAATTGAACCGAGATGATCGGCATCATCGCGACGATGGCGATCATGCCAAATCCGTCGGTGACGACGTCCGCGGTCGGAATCTGCGCAGCGATCCCCTGGACAAAGGCGAGTGAGAAAGTGGCGGTCATCGGACCGGAAGCCACGCCACCCGCATCAAAAGCCGTTCCGACAAATAAATCGGGGACAAAATAAGCGAGCAATACCGACAGACCAAATCCGGGCAAAAGGTACATCCACAGTTCGATCCCCGGTACAAGAATTCTTAATACCGACATAAAAATCGCCAGGCCGACAGCGGCCGAAAGAAAGCCAAGGACCAGTGGTCGGCGGACATGTCCGCCGGTCACGTCTTCAACTTGGTGGGTCAGCACGTGTACCGCCGGTTCGGCCAACACGGTGACCAGACCAAGCACCAACGCTATGATCAGAACGGGGATTTTGCTGTCCAGATTGGCCAAACTCGCGCCGATTTGAGTTCCGACGTCCATGAATCCGCCGTTGACGCCCAGCATGAATGTGACCAGCCCAACATATGTGATGATGAGTCCGCGGATGTTGGACCAAATCTCACGTTTCCTCTGACGCAGCGCAATGATATTAAACAGCAGATAGGCCAGCAAGATAGGCAATAATGAAATAAAAGTCTCAAAGGCAAGCTGGGAGAGCGCTCCAAAGTATCCGTCGAGCAGACTGCTGCTGATGGCCTGGCTTTCGGGCAATGTGCCTTCGAGCTTTTCGACACCCATTATCAGCCCGGTAACCAACACGCCGATGATAGCGCCGGATGAGGCGATGCCAACCAATCCAAAAGAGTCTGCCTCCGCGGCCTTGCTGTCTCTTTTCAACGCGGCGACACCACCGGCGAGCGCTAACATGAAGGGGACTGTGATCGCTCCGGTCGTGGCGCCGGAGGAGTCAAACGCGATCGCGATGAAATCCGGCGGAGAGAAGAATGACAAAATCATGATCAGCGCGTAGGCGAAGGTGAAGACGTAGCGCAGGCGCACCGCCGAAAGAATGCGCAACAGCCCCAGTGTCATCATGACAGCGAGGCCGATCGAGACCACAATCACCATCAGCACGCCTCCAAATTGTCCTTGGGTGACGGCGTCCACCTGACCGGCGAGAATGTGAAGGTCGGGTTCGGCATAGGAAATGAAGAAACCAAGTGTCAGTGAGATCGTTATGACGATCGGCAAGGCTTTGGATTTTGCCAGTGAACCTCCCATCGCGTGTCCGATTGGCTCGATGGACTGATCAATGCCGAGTAGAAAGATCGTCAGTCCGACAATGACCAGCACGGCCCCGATTAAAAACCGTGGCAGCTGACCGGAGTCCAGCGGGGTGAAGGTAAAATTCAAAATCAGGACGATGGCGGTGACGGGTAGGACGGATGTGAGCACTTCTTTTAGTTTTGCGAAAATTTCTGACAAATGATATTCCTCTTTTCTGAATTGGCGACCGTCCGACTAACCTGGACAACCGATTATTCGATCGGTGTTCATGTTTGGCCGGGCAGCAGCATCTGTTCCGTCTCGCTCGATTTTAGGCCACTAAGTTCGGGTTCGGGCAGTTGATAGACTTTCAGATAATATTCAACCTGCTCTTGGAATTTTGGATCCTTTTTATGCAGGCGTTTTAAATATTTGTGGGCGTCGTACATGCCGGAGCGAATTTCGATCATCGTGACCGCTATGTTGGAGCAATGGTCCGAGATCCGCTCCAGGGAGGTGGAGATGTCGACCAGGAACATTCCGATCTCGATGGAACAGCATCCAACTCTCAGACGTTCGATATGGCGCACCTTGACAGCGTTGTTGATGCGGTCGACGACTTCCTCCATTGGCTCGACTTTGCGCGCGAGATTGAGATTATCCGTGCGGTAGGCGGTCAATGTGAGATTGACGATATCCAGCACAGCTTTCTTATATACTTTTAATTCGTCCAGCGCCCACTTGGAAAACTGTAAATTTTGTTCATGAATGCTGTTGGCGGCTTCGGCGATCGATTTGGCGTGATCCGAGATGCGTTCGATGTCGCTAATGATGTTCAGAATGATCGTGAGGGTCTGATTGTCTTTTTCGCTGAACGTCAGACTGTTGATTTTGAGCAGATAGCTGCCCAGACGATCCTGGTACTGATCGATTTTCTTTTCGATCTTGCGCACCGTTTTGTAATTTTCCTCGTCATATTTTTCAATCAGGTCAAATGACATGGCGATCGCCGTCTTGGTTTTTTCGAACATCTCCACAGATTTCAATCGGGTCTGCTGCAGCGCGATGCTCGGGGTGTCAAGCAGACGGTCGTCCAGGGTTTGAAACTCATCGAATTTCTCATTTCGTTCTTCCTCGGTCTCAGGCAAAACCAGATAGGTCAATTTCTCCAAAAGACCGGTGAAGTTGACCAAAATCAGGGTGTTGATGACGTTGAACGAGGTGTGCACGGCGGCGATCAGCACAGGGGTTGTTGTCTGCTCGGCGAACGAGAAGTGAAACAGCGCGTTTCCGATATAGAACAGGCACATGAAGATGATCGTGCCGAGGATGTTGAAGATCAGATGGACTGCGGTCGCGCGCTTCGCGTTGCGTTTGGCGCCAAAGGTCGCGAGCAGGGCAGTTATGCAGGTGCCGATGTTTTGTCCCATGATGATCGGGATGAGCGCGGACAGCGGAATGGAGCTGGTGATGACAAGCGCCTGCAGAATACCGATTGACGCCGAGGAACTTTGGATGATCGCGGTCAATAGCATTCCCACCAGCACGCCGAGCAAAGGGTTGGAAAATTTCATGAAAACGTTTTGGAATTCAGGGGATTGCGCCAACGGGGCCATGGCGCCACTCATCATCTCCATTCCGAACATCAGGAGCGCGAAACCGATCATGACATTGGCGATGCCGACATGCCGCTCACTTTTGTCAAACAACAAAATGGCGATGCCGATCAGCGCCAGAATGGGGGAAAAAGAAGTTGGTTTCAACATGTTGATAAAAAAATTGGAGCTTTTGATACCGGTCAGACTTAAAATCCAGGCGGTGACCGAAGTGCCGACGTTGGCTCCCATAATCACGCCGATCGCCTGTCTAAGTTGCATGATGCCGGAGTTCACCAGGCCAACGACCATTACGGTGGTGCCTGAGGAGGATTGGATGACAGCTGTGACGCCCGCGCCCAGCAACACACTTTTGTATTTATTGGATGTCAAACGTTCCAGAGTGCTCTGTAATTTATTGCCGGAAATCATGGTCAGGCTCTTTCCCATTAGATCCATTCCGTACAAGAACATGGCGAGCCCCCCAATGAGGGTCAGGATACTGAAAAAGTCCATAGTGTTCTCCTCAAATAATCTACCTACTACTAATTCAATCTGCACACACTACTAATATATTTAAAATAGACAATCAATTTTTATTTTACGTTAAGAAAAATCAAAAATAAAGAGAAGTTAGGCTAAATATCATAATCGTGGTGTATAGTTTACCTATGTTTGTGCTGATTATGAAAATCACTCTTTCAATTCCCTGGTCGCGCTCATTAAAAGATAAGCGGCGTGTGGTTCGCTCACTGGTGGACGCGCTGTCCCATCGGTATAATCTTTCGGTGAGCGAGGTTGAATTGCAAGACCGCCTGCGAACCGGCGTGATCGGCATCTCGCATGTCGGAATACGAGAGGGTGATGAGTGGGAGATGAGCCGCCGGATCCTCGATTTTATCTATGAATACTCTGAGGCGGAGGTGGCGGACGCGGAAAAAACAGTGGCGGCGTTCACCGAATGGTTCGCTTGACCGCCGCCACTTGTTTGATTAAACCGTTTATTATTTTAATGTGTTTCAATTCGTGTGTTTTAATTCGGCGTCATGGATGCCGCTGTCAGATTTGGCTTGGCCGGGATCAGCTCGCTGATTTGCCTTCTTTTGTGGTGCTCGCGGCCTGACCGGCGTCAAAATCCACGCCGGTTTGACGAGGTTCATCTTCGGTGAACACATAGTCTTTGCCGGGTAAAATCGCATTTAGCAAGATTCCGAGGATCGCGGCGATCGCGAGGCCGGAAAGGTTGATTTCAAAGGTTCCGATGGGAATCGTCAAACCGCCCAATGTGTTGAAACCCAACGCGGTGACCAGAATCGCAGCTGAGATGATGAGGTTTCGACTTTTGGTGAAATCGACCTGGTTCTCGACGACGTTGCGGATGCCGATCGCCGAGATCATGCCGTAGAGGATCAAAGAAACCCCTCCGATGATCGCCACTGGAATGGTACGGATGCCCTCGCTTAGGAATGGGACGAAGGACAAGACGATGGCGAAACAAGCGGCGATGCGCATGACGATCGGATCGTAAATGCGGGTCAAGGCCAACACACCTGTGTTTTCGCCATAAGTTGTGTTCGCCGGTCCGCCAATCAGGGCGGACAGCGTTGTCGCCAATCCGTCTCCGGTCAGTGTTTTGGCCAGACCGGGATCGCTGATGTAGTTGATTCCGGTGGTGGCGCTGATCGCTGAGATATCTCCGATGTGTTCCATCATGGTGGCAAGTGAGATCGGGACGATTGTGATGATCGCGCTGAGGTCGAATTTGGCCGGAGTGATAGGTGGCAGACCGATGATCCCGGCGTTTTGGACCGCGCTGAAGTCGACTCTGTTTAAGATCAGAGCGAGCACATAGGAGCCAACCACGCCGAGCAAAATCGGGATGATTTTAATCATGCCTTTTCCCCAGATATTGCAGACAATGATGATGCCGGCAGCGACTACCGCGAGCAGCCAGTCGGTCGAAGCGCTTTGGATCGCCGACGGCGCCAGGATCAGACCGATAGAAATGATGATGGGACCGGTCACCACCGGTGGGAAAAAGCGTAACACGCGTTTGACACCATATAATTTGATAAAGCCGGTCAGCGCCAGATATACCAGTCCGGAAACCGCCACGCCACCACCGGCGTAGGCGAGTTTTTCTATATCGGCGACTCCGTCGACCATGGGGGCGACCATCGCATACCCCCCAAGATACGCGAATGATGAGCCAAGAAACGCAGGGACCTTGCCACCCGTGATGAGATGGAAGAGCAAGGTTCCGACACCCGCCATCAGCAATGTGGTCTGGATGTTGAGTCCGGTTAGCAGCGGAACCAGCACCGTCGCGCCGAACATGGCGAATGTATGCTGCATGCCCAACAATAAAACCTTCAATTTTGGAAGTTGCCTCACGCTGTAGATCGCTGTCGAATCGTCCATATAATCCTCCCTTTGTCTAAAAAAACCCGCATCATACTGTCACACAGCTGGATGGGTGTCAAGTTTGCAACACAAAACTCGCGGTGGCCGTCACTCCGACCGAGATCAACACGACCACCCAAATCGGGATATTTTTGATCAACGACAGCAAGACGGCGGCGAGCGCTCCGATCACACCGACCTGAATATGATTCGGATCCACCCACAGCACGCCCGGGAAAATGAGAGCGGACATCGCGGTGTAGGGAATCAATCCGAGGAATTTCTCAGCCTTGTTGCTGAATTTCATTTTTTCAATCAGGACCGCCGGCAACATGCGTGGGATGAAGGTCACCAGCGCCATCAAGAAAATCAATAAATAGACGCTCATCGCTTGCCTTCCTTTTCTTCGCGCGTCTCCTTGTGAGATTCCGCGCACGTCACCTCTTGGGATTCGGTTCTCATCGCCTCGGCGGTTGAGATTGTCGGATTGTCATCGGTCAGCCAAACTCCCGCGGCGGCCCCCACCAGCGTGGCCACGATCAGCGCCCAGCTCGCGGGTATGACCAGACGGGCGAACAGATTGATCAGCGCCGTCAGACCGACGGTCAGAGCGAGTTTCAGATTTTGTTTGATGTTGGGAATCAACAGAGCGATGAACATGGCGTACAGCGCGATGCCCAGACCGTCGTTGATGATCTCCGGCAGGATTCCGGTCACCAGCGCGCCAACCGCGCTGCCGGCGATCCAGGAAGAATATGTGACCGTCAGCATGCCGAAAAAATACCAGATCGATTCATGTCCCGCCTCGGCGGTCGTGAACATCGCGAAGGACTCATCGGTGATGCCGAATGAGGCGAGCAATCGAGCTTTCAAACCGGCCGGCTTCATGCGATTGAACACACAGGCGCTCATGATCACATGGCGCAAATTCAGGATGAAAGTGGTTAGGACAATGGCGGCCGGGTTTGCTCCTGCGCCCAGCATGCCGGCGGCCATCATTTGGCTTGCGCCGGCGAACACAAATACAGACATCAAAATTGTCTGCCTGACATTCATGCCCGCCTGCCCGGCCATGACCGCGTAGGCGATGCCGACCGGGACAAAACCCAAGATCACCGGCAAAGCCACCTTCAAGCCGGCGATGAATTCCATTCGTTTGATTTTTGTTGTATTCACAGGGTTCGCTCACCTTTCCCACCCTCGCCAATTCTCATTCGGATTTTGACAGATGAGTGGCGTGCCTCGATAGCTTGTGAAAATTGTATGATCAGCTGTCCAGGGTGTCGACGGCCAGGCGGGCGTGGTCGACGAACATCTGACGGATTCCTTGATACTCGCCCATACCACGCAACACGCTGACGACTTCATAACCTGCTTCTTCCAACAGCGTCTGCCAGGAATCCTCGTGCTCACCGGCCATGTCGTTGTGAACGTGGTCGCCGGCGACGATCATCAGGGGATACAGATAGACTTTACGCGCTTCACAGTCCGCGAGGCGGCGCTTGACCGCGGCCAGATCGGGATACTCCTCAACTGTTCCGACCACCGCGTTCTGATAGCCCATGTCACTCATCTTGTAATCAAGTGCGGCGTAGACCGAATTCGCGAAGTGGGATGAGCCATGCCCCATGAACACAACCGCGCCGCCGGGTTCTTTGATTTCGGGGATTTCGGCTATCAGTGACTTGACCAATTCAGCGAAATCGTCGGTCTCGGTCAGCAGCGGAGCGCCGACCGCGAATGCGGGGAAATGCTCTCGGTATGGTCGCAGCGCGTCCAGCATGTCATCATATTCCAGTCCATTCATGATATGGGTCGGCTGAACGACGACCGTTCCATATCCTTCCTCCAAAACGTGATCCATCGCCTGTTCGACGTTGTCGACGAGCATGTTGTTTACGCGCTTTAATTTATTGATGATCATTTGGCTGGTAAAGGCGCGCCTGATATCAAAGTCCTCGAACTCGTGCGCGAGGGATTCTTCGATCGCGCCGATCGTCACTTCTTGATTGTGTAGATAACTGGTGCCAAAACTAACGACCAACATGACTTTTTTATCGGGATCGGCCGTCACCTCGGCGCTTCGGCGGACGATGTTGGTTGTCTGCCTGCTTCTCTTATCTCTCATGATTTAAGCTCCTTCTATCTTCGATTTTTCCAGTATATCATCACTTAAAATTATTTCATCGCCAAACCGTCCGCGCTTCAAGCCAATCGGCGATGGGGCGACGAGTCGATGAGGTGACGAGAAATTCATACCTGAGCTACAATGATGGTTGTATGGGCTTGTTTTCAGACACTACCCGGACTGTCGCTCACAAGCCACTCGGATTGTGTCTCGTTGGATACACGGAGGTTCTTGATGAGTTTATTCACTGACGATGCTTTTTTGCCAAAATATCCGGTCCCGGATCTGGACGAAGTTGTGGAGGATCTAAAACAGCGTGCCCGCCCTATTGTCAGCGAACAGTCGTTCAAGGAGTTTTGCGATGCTTTGGATGAGTTCATTGCAACGGATGGAACGATTTTATATGGCGAAGTCAATGGTCTTGCCCGCGGATTGCCGGACAATGATAGCTGGTTGCGCCCCATTTGGGATGACAATTACCTTCGTTCACGCCTGCCTTTGCCCCAACATTACAATTACACGCTACAGCTGAATCACCGGCGCTGGGGGCCGTATGAGCTTGTCAAATTGATTCGGGCGCTGACTTCGATCATCCTGCGGATCCGCGCAGAAACACTGCCGCGTCAGAAAGGAAAAGTCGACCTCAGCATGGATACGCTAAATCGCATGATTTATACGAGAGTGCCCGCGCCCGAACGGGATGTCTTGTATCTGCAGCCACTTACCGGGCGACTCAATGCCGCGGTGGTGTGTCGGGGGCACTGGTTTATCATGGCTCTACGGACGTCGGACGGTGCCTTGACATCGACGGAAGACCTGATGCTTGAACTGGATTCGATCCGCGCTCAGGCCGGCGAGGCGGGTGAGGCGGTATGTGTCTCGGCGTATACCGCGGCTGACAGGGATGAGGCTTTGCGGCTGCGCGGGAGATTGTGCCGCTATCGGCTCAACCGACTCAACCTCGCAGACATCGAGCAGGCGATGTTTGTCATTTGTCTGGACCCCGAAGTGCGCGACGAAGAGGCGTTTGGCTTGAATCTGATCGCGGGCGACGCGGGCAACCGCTTTTATGACAAATCGTTGCAAGTCATCAGCTCGGGAGATCATCTCGGCCTGCAATTGGAGCATTCCGGCTGCGATGGTGGAATGTGGGACTATATCATTGGCCAATGCGACAAGATCATTGGAAACAGAAAAACCGCGCCGACATCCGACACCACTTCGAGCGGTCCGAGTTGTCCATGTCCGCGCAGGTTGAAATGGATGGTTGATGACGATCTGAAAGAGGAATTGGAGCGGGTTGAGCAGGAACAAAAGATTTGGCGCGATGAGTTGGACATCTGTCAACATCGGTTGCCCAACGTGAGTGGTCCCATTATCAAAAAGCTTAATTGTAGTCCTGACGCCTATGTCCAGCTGCTGTTTCAATCCGCTCACTATCGACTGGAAGGACGATTTGATTCGATTTATGAGGCGGTTTCGACACGTCATTATCATCAAGGCAGAACGGAAGACATTCGAACGGTCACCCCGGAGTCTGTCTCACTGCTGAGGGCGTTGGAACGAGGTGAGCCCGTGCAGGTGATCCGCCGGCTGTTAAGTGAGGCGAGTCGCGCGCACCGCGCCGCGCTGGAACGGGCTATGAAAGCATCGGGCGCCGGTCGCTTTTTTACCGCCTTGCGCGCGGTACATGAGATGTATCGACCGAACACACCTGAACCGGCAATATTTTCGCACAAAGTTTATCAAATGCTTTCAGGCGCCGCGCTAACAACCAGCGGTCTGCCCGGCGAGGCGATCGCCCACTTCGCCTTTCCACCGGTTCAAGAAGATGGCTTTGGGGTCGGTTATGGACTTAACGAGGGTGGGACGCATGTGGCGGTGACCGGCTACAAACGATTTGACAAAGATCCTAAAAAATTGGTGAGTCTGATCATCGATTCCAACATGCGGTTGATGGATGCCCTTACGGGGTCTTGATCAGTTGATCGATTGATTCAGTTGCTTGATTGATCAGTTGATCGATTGATCGCGGGGGAGCTCCCCACGGTAGCGCATCAGGCGAACTTTGTCATCAATTTCCAGCGTGCGGTCGCCGGCCAGACGTTCGATGTGATGCTGAAATTCATGGCGCAAGGTGTCAAACAGCTTTTCTTTAAAACCGCTTTCCGACAATCCACCGTGAACTTTGATGAATGATCCATAGTATATATTGATATATGATCCCATCTGCCGATTGTGATGATACTCACCCATTATATAAAGAGGGCAGCCCGGTTTGGACTCGTCATGGAGCTTTTCTTCTTCCAGCAGGCAGATTCCGCCGTTCAGTTTGGTAAAAAAGACATCGGGGATTTGCTCGCTGAGCTCTTCCAACATGGCTTGTGTCTGATCTATTGTGTACATTTATTTCTCCGTGCCGGTTCAACCGGATCACAATGATTGAGCGCGACTGAATTACAATGATATGATGGTAAAAATTTGATCGACGTGACACAATCGCTTAGGCAACAACCATCCACTGTATTTCGAATTATATAATATGAGGACGATTTATGACACCAAACACAATGATCCCTGAATTGCGTGCCGAGGCGCAACGTGTTTTTTCCTTAAATTTTTTTTCACAGATGCCACTTGAAGTCGAAGTGGACTTTGTCGAAGGTGAGACAACGCTTGCCGAACTGGTCGCGCATTACCGGCAAGCCCGCGCTTTGGACGCCGAGCCATGGGCGTTCCACGAGCGAAGTCTCGCCTTGGATTATCTGGAACTGGCGGTGAGGCGCGATCCGGAGCTTGCTGGCCTGGCGCTGATGAATCGAACCATTACCTATGACACCGATGGGATGAGGGCGCGGACGTTCATGAACGCGGCGCGCGATCGGGCCTATTTCATCTACGCCGGCACGAATCGGGGCCAATGGTTGGATAATGGCGTGGCGATGAATGGAATGACACAAAACAATCGCTATCGCTCCTATGACAGTGACGGCGAGGTGATCGAAGAATTTATGGTCGAGGAGCAGGCGAGCCAGGGACAGGCGGAGGCACTGGATTATTTTTACAAGATGCGCGCCCGCTTGAATTTGGATGAGTCGGTTCATGTCACGGTTTCGGGCCATTCAAAAGGGGGGAATGTGGCACAGTTTGTGGCGATAAACGAGCCGTTGGTCGACCGCTGTTTCAGCATCGACGGGCAAGGATTTTCTCCTGAACATATGATTGAGCTGCGCAATCGTTTCCCCGATGACTTTGGCGAGCGTGTGGATAAGCTCATCGCGCTGCAGGCGCAGGACGATTATGTCAATGTGCTCGGAGTCAACATGACATTGGCGAAGAATCGTTATTATTTCAGCCGTATGTACACGCCTCATGAAATGGATGAGCCACGCTCGTTTAAATTAATCGTCGAGGAACTGTTAAAACAGCATAGCATGCTGGCGATGTGTGATGAGAGCGGACTGCTGTCAGCGGAGTCATCACAAGGAGGCACGCCCGACCTTGTCAAAGCTCACTCGAAACAGTTGATGAATGTGCCGGCGAGCGAGAGGGGATCTTTAATTGTTGGCATGATGGCGTTCATCAGTGATTTGTTTGGCCATGGACAGGGCGACATCTACGCGGATGAGCCGGAGCCATTTGTGGCGCGCGAGCAGATCGCGGTGCTCAACATTCCGACGCTCCGGGCGGTGCTGTTCCCTGAGACGCTGCCGAAACCGGTGGAACAGTTCACGCCGGAAGATCTGTCCCGGGCCAGCGCTGAGTTTGTGCGTCAGCTGCCACCGGACTGGTACCGTCAACCGGTCAGCTTTGGAGCGGCGCTGCTCGCGATGAGCGCAGTCGTGGTCGCGCTGGAGGGAGCGCTTAGAGTTCATCCGGAAGAGGCGGTCTTGCAGTTTCTACAATTGACATTCGGGACCTTGACGGGCATGATCGCATATTCGGAACGAGAGTATCCCGGTGTGAAACGTTTTTGTGACTTTTGCAAACAGATGGTTCACTCGCTGTGTCAAACCGGCTAAGGGATGAACTTTCGGAGGGGCTAGCTGAGCGTTCTGACGCAGCGGGATTTGAAAAGGAGATTTAGTTTGTTGGATACCCTGCTTTTCTCTTTTTCCTTTTCCGCGAATCGTATAATGATGAGCTGACGAACAATAGAATAATGACAAACAGCCGGCGGACAGGCAGCAGATGATCGATTGTGGTGTCGATCCGGATATGTACCATCTGAAGCAAGAAAGTGATCGCGAAATGACAGCCGAGAGGCATCCAAATCGATCCGCTGGATTCTCGTTGCAGACCAAGCGAGAAGGCCATGAGAAAAGTCGTCAACAAATGGAAGGCCAGCGTTAAAACGCCGATTGTGTTCCACCCGGTCGTGAATGTGATGTCACGCACTGTGAGGATGACCGCCCAAAGCGCGTAAAGCGTGGAAGGAATCCAAATACCGGCGGCGCGCCCATATTTGCTGTTGAACAATTGACGCAGCAACCCACGAAACAGACTCTCCTCAAAAAATATCACGATTATCGTGGCCAAAGCGGTCCAGACAAAAGGCAACCAGCCGGCTTGGCGAACCTGCTCTCCGGTCAAAGAAATATTTGCGATGAAGAATATGAGGCTTGGCATTGATTTTTGCTGCCACAACATTAGGTATTCGGCCAGAAACACTATAAATACACAGAAGACCGCCAGCGCGGGACCCGTCCACCAGCGCCGTGCGAATGCGCGGTCTTCATAGCCGATGTCTGTCCACTTCAGGCGGTTGGCCCATAGTGCTAATGCCAGCACCGCGATACCGGCGATCGCGTGAATCAGATTCACCCCCAATGGGCTTTGATCCAATTGTAACAACACAACTTCCGCAATTCTTAAAAACAGACAAAAGAAATAGACGAGCAAAGCGGGAAACCACGCTGATTTTCGTCTCGTCCTGCTTTTTATATGAGTGGGCATAGTCGTCGGCTATCACTTTCTTTAATATTTCAAATGTGATGGGTTATGTGTTTCTCATATGTCACTGACATTCATATTATATAATAACAAATTAAAAGAATCTGGATTTTTAAAACTGAGGATCATGCCCTTTTTGCCTTATGCCTAAATGTGTTGACTAATTGCGATAATCACTAATGATATGATAGAATTAAACGACAGGATACGAATGATACGAATAATACGAAGTAATCGTGTTGAAGTGCGTATTCTGAATTTTATTGGACTTTTGATAAGGAGGAATTGTTATGAATGAACAAATTATCCCAGGTTCGAAAATGATGAAGGTGACAGGCATTTTGATGATTATCTCGGGGGCCCTTTCAATCATCTCCAGCTTGGTCGTCAAAGGAGCGACGACACTCTTGCTTTTGTTGTCCGCCGCGTATGAGCCGGGGGGCGATCTGGAAAAAGCCAGTGGCAAGATTGGATCAGCCTACACGATCTTTATTCTTCTGGGCATAGTTGTGTTGGCGGTTGGCATCATCGCCACCGTGCAGGCGAAAAAACCGGTCAATCCGATCGCGGTCATCGTGTTGTGCGCGCTGGTGGTCATTCTCACAATTGTTGCCAACATTGTGCTGGGCACCGGAGTGAGCGCAGCCACCGCTGCCGGAGTTGAGGGACTGAATCCGGTTTCCTCGATCATTATCAGTATCATCAGCTCGGCTGTCCTGCCGATCCTCTGTGTCATCGGCAGCCTGAAGAAGAAGAAAGCGTTGAACCTTTAATTCGTTTGGAAGATGTTCAAAACATAAGATTCAGAGGTGAAGAACCGTGGCTTTGTTTGATAAGAAATATTGTGATGTCTGTGGAGCTAAAATTGGTTTGATGGGCAATAAAAAATTGTCGGACGGCAATCTTTGCAAGAACTGCGCCAAGCAATTGAGCCCGTGGACGAAAGACCGACGTCAATCTTCGGTTGACGAGATCAAATCACATTTGGACTATCGCGAGCAGAATAAAGAGAAACTTAAGGATTTCAACACGACCAAGACATTAGGCAATGCGGTCAAGGTTTACATCGACGAGGACAAAGGTTTGTTTTTGGTCAGTCGTTCCAGCCGTTGGCAGGACGAGAATCCGGACATCATGGAGTTTTCTCAGGTGACCGGCTGCCATGTCGATGTTGACGAGAGTCGCACGGAGTTGAAGCGGAAGAACGCAACGGGTGAGGAAGTTGGTTTTAATCCTCCGCGCTACGAGTATTCTTACGATTTCACGATGCGCATGCACATCAACTCTCCTTGGTTTAATGAAATATCCTTTCCTCTGACAACCGGCTCCGTGACCGAAAAGTCTTCACCGGAGTATAAAGAGGCGGAGAGTCTGGGTCGTCAAATTGAACAGGCGATCAGAAAGATTCACACGAATGTACGTGCTCAAGTGGAAGAGGCGAACGCGCCCAAACAGCAAGTCAAGTGTCCTCACTGCGGAGCAGCTACGGTTCCCACCAGGAGTGGATGCTGCGAATATTGCCAGGGTGTGATTTAAGCTGACCGGCACGTGAATTTCATAAAAAGCGACCGATTATCCCGGTCGCTTTTTTGAAGCGCGTTTGACATGAATTCGCTCGGCAAGGGTGGAAATAGTTAGCCGATCCTGCAAGTTCTGTGGCAAAAAAGCCCTCCGCTCGATTGTTGGTTGGGCGGAGGGCTTGCTAAATGGTGCGCGAGCGTCTTGAAACGTCATTTGAGCCAAAGGGTTATGAACGATAGCTGGCGTTGATTTTTATATAGTCATAGGAAAAATCGCATGTCCAAAAATGATCTGAAAACGTTCCCTGATTCATGTCGATGACGATCTCGACCTCATCTTCACGCAAGGCCGCCGCCGCATCCGCTTCGGCGTAAGTGCCGGCTTTACCTTGTTGGCAGACTGTGATCCCGCCGATCTGAATGTCCAGCGTGTCCGGATCAAACCGGGCGCCGGAATAGCCGACCGCGTTGATGATTCGTCCCCAATTCGCGTCCTCGCCAAAAATAGCGGTCTTGACCAAAGGCGATTTCGCGACCGCGAGAGCGGCCTTGTACGCGTCCTCTTCGCTGGCGGCGTTGATCACCCTGACATCCACCAGCTTGGTTGCTCCTTCGCCATCCTTGGCGATCTTGCGCGACAGTTCATCGCAGACCTCTATCAGCTTTTGACGAAACAGTTGCGCATCAGGACTTTTTGGATCGCTGATCACAGGATGCCCCACCATGCCGGAAGCCATGACAATGACCATGTCACAACAGCTCGAATCTCCATCGACGGTGATACGATTGAATGTGTTGTAAACCGCGTCCGAGAGCAGCCGCTGTAGACAGCCTGCGGAAATCCGCGCATCGGTAGTGATCACTCCGATCATGGTCGCCAAATTAGGATGGATCATGCCGGATCCTTTTGCCATGCCGCCAATCGTCACGGTCTTCTTTTGTACCTTCAATTGGGCGCTCGCCTGTTTGGTTCCGGTGTCAGTGGTCAAGATCGCCTGATTCGCCCTTTGCCCCGCCTCTTCGCTGTCATCAAGAGCGGCGGAGGCGGATTGGATGCCGAGCGCGATTTTCTTCATGTCCAGAGGCACGCCGATCACTCCGGTGGAGCCAATCAAAACCTCACCTGGGTCGCAATCGATTTCGGTGGCGACCCGTTTGGCCATTTCCCGGGCGTTTTCATCGCCGATCTCGCCCACGCAGGCGTTCGCGTTGCCGGAATTGATCAGCAGCGCGCGACACAGTTGGCGATCGTTGACCTGACCCATCGTGTATTGCAGGCTGTGGCCTTTAATTATATTGCTGGTGTACACACCGGCGGTGATCGCCGGAACATCACACTCGATCAACGCGAGATCCAATTTGTCGCCGTCTTTCAGACCGCAACTCACACCTGAGGCGCGAAACCCAAGCGGAGATGTTATGCTTCCCATATTATAAAATGCCTCCTCATCTGTTCTGCACATAATAATATCATGAAAGTGGTCCGTTCATGGAGAATCATATGGAATTGTCCGCTCTCGCGCGGAGGTCCACATGATGTTAAAATATAAAATATTATTGTGCGCGGCGCGCCGATTTTTGATCAGACGTCGCTTGGCTGTCGGCTATTGGAGGAGTGGATTTTGCATCAGTATGACGTGCTTGTGATCGGTGGAGGATTGTCCGGGATATTCGCCTCGTATGAGTTGGCGAAACAAAGGCCGGACCTGAGAATCGCGCTGTTGGAAGCCGGAGCTTCGATTGCCGCCCGCGCTTGTCCGATCGTCGAGCAAAAGACCCCTAAGTGTATCGACTGCCCAACCTGTGACATCATGCGCGGGTTCGGCGGGGCGGGCGCTTTTTCAGACGGGAAATTCAATTTCACAACACAATTTGGTGGCTGGTTAAATGAGTTTTTACCGGACGATGAGATCATGGATTTAATTGAATACGTCGACGGCGTCAACCAAATGTTTGGCGCCACCGATGAATTTTACTCGACATATTCACCCGCGGCGGACGCCATTCGACGCAAGGCGTTGGCGGCCGACATGCATTTGTTGGACGCGCGCTGTAAACATCTGGGTACCGAACGCAACCGCGAAATCCTGATTAGACAGTACGATTGGTTGGATGAGCATATCGATCTTCTGTGTAAAACCAAAGTGGAGAGCATTGAGCGTCTACCGAATGGCCGGTACCGACTGACAACGGACAAAGGCGACTTTGAGGCCCCCTATTTGATTGCGGGTCCGGGGCGCTCCGGAGCGGAGTGGTTTAGCGAACAGTGCAAGATCTTGGGCATCCCTTTGATGAACAATCAGGTTGATATCGGTGTGCGGATTGAATTGCCGGCGATCATTTTCAAAGAGGTCACCGACGCCGTCTATGAGGCGAAGATTAAGTATCGGACCCGCGGATATGGCGATGTCGTCCGAACATTTTGCATGAACCCCTATGGGTACGTCGTTACCGAGAACACCGACGGCATCATCACAGTGAATGGCCATAGCTATACCGATCCGAAATTGCGCAGTGAAAACACGAACTTCGCCCTGTTGGTCAGCAACCGCTTCACCTCGCCGTTTAAGGAACCGTACCGCTATGGGAAGCACATCGCCTCTCTTTCGAATATGTTGGGCGGTGGCGTCATGGTGCAGCGATTTGGTGATCTGCTGGACGGCAGGCGCAGCACCGAGCGCGGCATCAGTTCTAGTTTTGTGAAACCGACGCTGGACGCGACTCCGGGCGATTTGAGCCTGGTTCTGCCGAAACGTCATCTGGACAATGTCATCGAGATGATTCACGCGCTGGATCACCTGACACCCGGCATGGCGAACGCGGATACTCTGCTGTACGGGGTTGAAGTCAAGTTTTACAGCGGTAGAGTAACGCTGACAAGTGAGCTTGAGACTCCACTCGAGAACTTCTTCGCAGTTGGCGATGGAGCGGGAGTGACACGTGGCCTGTCCCAGGCCGGAGCCAGCGGTGTTTTGGCCGCTCGGTCTATTTTGCGTCGCTTGTCGGAAATGAGTTGAGACTCTCTAAATCCAAATCAATGTGCACAATATGTTCATTTATCGATAATTATGGATGACCGGCGCGAGCTTTCCCCACGCCGGTCATTTTTTGTGCGTTGATTTTTGTGAAATTCCCCAGGGCTACTCGACGAATTGACTTGAAAGACAATGGGATAATCCATTTTTCGCTTGTATAATAATATGAAAAACGTTGTTAGATAGGCTATAATTATCCCGAAGTGTAAAATCACTACAGGATTCTATGTTCATCTAAGGAGAGTTAAATGAAGAAATTTGTTTATCGTTTTCAGGAAGGCGATGCCTCGATGAGAGAACTGCTGGGCGGCAAGGGCGCCAATTTGGCGGAAATGACAGGTCTGGGCCTGCCGGTCCCACGCGGATTTACGATCAGTACGGAAGCTTGCACTGAGTATTACGAGAACGACCAGGTCGTTTCCGACGTGGTGCTCGAGCAGATCGAGGCGGCGTTGAAAAAACTGGAAGAAGAGACCGGCAAACAATTTGGCAGTGAGCACAACCCGCTGTTGGTGTCCGTTCGCTCGGGCTCACGCGCATCCATGCCCGGTATGATGGACACAGTTTTAAATTTGGGACTGAATGATCAAGTCGTGGAAGGACTGGCGGAGCTGACCGGAAACTCACGTTTCGCATATGACAGCTATCGTCGTTTTATCACAATGTTCAGTGATGTTGTGATGGAGGTCCCCAAGTCGAAATTTGATAAAGAGTTTGATGCGGTAAAAGAGAGACTCGGAGTGGAAGACGACACCGATGTCTCGGAAGAAGCGATGCGCGAGGTTGTGCAGCGCTTTAAAAATGTTTATCTGGAGGCGAAAGGAACCGCTTTTCCGGAAGATCCCGTTTCACAGTTGCGCAGCGCGGTGGAAGCTGTCTTTCGTTCATGGAACACCGAACGAGCGATTGTCTATCGCAGACACAACAATATACCGAGTTCTTGGGGCACCGCTGTCAACGTGCAGGAGATGGTCTTTGGCAACAGCGGTGAGACGTCGGGCACGGGAGTGGCGTTTAGCAGGAACCCTTCCACAGGTGAGAAAAAGCTATATGGCGAGTTCTTGATCAACGCGCAGGGAGAAGACGTGGTGGCGGGTATTCGCACACCTGAGATGATTGATCATCTGCAGGACCGGATGCCGGAGCTGTACAAGCAGTTTGCCGATATCGCAAAAACACTGGAAACACACTATAAAGATATGCAGGACATGGAGTTCACCATCGAACGAGGTAAGCTATTCATGTTGCAAACCCGCAATGGCAAGCGCACGGCGGAAGCCGCGGTCAAGATCGCGGTCGATTTGGTACAAGAAGGTCTGTTGACCAAGGAAGAGGCGCTGTTGCAGATTGATCCGGCGCAATTGGATTCGCTGCTTCACCCCACTTTCACTCCGGAAGCGCTGCAAGAGGCGCGGCCCATCGCATCCGGCCTGCCGGCGTCTCCGGGCGCAGCGAGCGGCGTCGCGCAATTTAATTATGAAGATGCCAAGGCCGCGCATGAGCGCGGTGAGTCGGTTATCCTTTGTCGTTTGGAAACGTCTCCGGAAGACATTCAGGGCATGTATGTCTCCAAAGGTATTCTGACCGCCCGTGGCGGCATGACCTCACACGCAGCCGTGGTCGCGCGCGGCATGGGTAAATGCTGTGTGTCGGGTTGTTCCGATGTCGCGATTGACGCGGACACGAAAACCATGACGACAAAAGATGGCCTGGTGATTCGCGCGGGAGATTATGTTTCCCTGAATGGCTCCACTGGTCAGGTCTACGCGGGACAGCTGCCGACACAAGAGGCCACCATTAGTGGCAATTTCGACACGATCATGCACTGGGCGGACGAGACCCGATACATGAAGGTCCGCGCCAACGCGGATTCGCCGAACGACGCCCGCGAGGCTTTGAAAATGGGAGCGGAGGGCATTGGACTTTGCCGGACCGAACACATGTTTTTCGATCTGGAGCGAATCTTTGCCTTCCGCCTGATGATCCTGGCGGACAACGAGGCCAACCGCAGAAATTATCTGAATGAGATTTTGCCATACCAACAAGAAGATTTTGAGGGCATTTTCCGCGAGCTCAATGGCATGCCGGTTACCATCCGACTGCTGGACCCGCCATTTCATGAGTTTTTGCCACAGGAAATAGAAGAAATCCGGGAATTGTCAAACGCTTTGGGATACAGTGTGGATGAAACCCGGGCGCGCATTGAGAAATTGCATGAGCTTAACCCGATGCTGGGCGCTCGAGGCTGTCGTCTGCTGATTTCCTATCCCGAAATCGCCGAGATGCAGACCACCGCGATTGTGCGCGCCGCGCTCAAAGTGCAGGCTGAAGGCGTGAAGGTCCATCCGGAAATTATGATTCCTTTGATCAGTGAATTGCGTGAGATCCAAATGTTGCGCGCGGTCATCGCAGCCAAGGCGGACGAGTTGATCGCCGAATCGGGCGAGTCCCTTGACTACCAGATCGGCACGATGATGGAGATTCCACGTGCCTGTCTGCTGGCGGACGAGATCGCCAGCGAGGCGGACTTTTTCAGCATGGGCACCAACGATTTGACTCAGATGGTGTATGGACTGTCGCGCGACGACGCCGGACCGATCTTGGATGTCTATTACGACAAACAGATTTTTGAAGCCGACCCCACCTCCACCATCGACGAAAAGGGAGTGGGTCAACTTGTGAAGGCCGCTGTGGCGAACGGTAGGTCCACCAAGGAAAAACTAAAAATCGGTGTGTGCGGCGAACATGGAGGAGACCCTGTTTCGGTGGATTTCTTCCACCGCACGGGACTGGATTACGTGTCCTGCTCACCATATCGTGTGCCGATCGCCAGATTATCGGCCGCGCAGGCGCAGATTCGCAATGCGCGCTGACCAACCCTAATAACATACCATCAAATAAAAAATCCGCCTCCGCGCAGAGGTGGATTTTTGTTTCACTTAACATATGGCCAACTACCCGCGTCCGCCGGACGAAGGGCTGTTCAACCCTTCACGTTCAGATGCATGTTGATGGGAGTCATGGAGAATTCACATGAAAACACACGTGCGTCAGCTCCATTCGATGTCAGTGTTGCAGTGAGAACACTGGTGAATGCTGCGAACCGGAATGTAGCTGATCAAAGCATGACATTTCGGGCAGATGTACCCTTTTGTACGTTCGGATTGAACGGTTCTTGGTTTGCCCGTACTTGCTTTCAAACGTTTCTTCTCGACCATGGTTTCAACAACTAACATGAGTCCTCCTTTCGCTCAAAGATTGTCATCGGGGTGTTCCCCCAAAAAAACACCGATATACAATCGGTGTTAATTCCTTAATCATAAATTCTTAAATCAAAGTAAAAGAAGCATGAACTTGACTGCCACGTTCAACAACGATTATCAAGGCAGCTGGAATTAGACAATATAACTATCTTAAAGTATAACACAATATACCGTAAAAATCATCTTTGTGGTAGGATGAAGATAGCAGAAAAAAGGAAGTCTTTTGTTCGAAAAATAGTGCAAAACGCTTAAAAATCGAGTGTTTGTCGCCATTTCTTCACTCAAGTGAGAGTCGAGGAAATATTCATGCCGGGAGGGCGGATTATGACGAAATTGGTGAAAGTTGAAGTGTGCGCCTGCACACGCTGTTCCATGGTGGGGTCAATGGAAATCGCTCAGGATATCCTGCTGTTGCAAAGTGAAGTGGATGAGGAGGACAATCTACGTTACAACATAGAGCTGGTCAATATCTCCAGACCTGAACTGACAAAAGACGATGGGGAAGCCCCGCTGGTCATCGTGAACGGCAAGGAAATTTTTAAGGCCGAGTCGGCAGCCATCATGGAGGAAGTGATTCGTCAATCCCAACAGGAGTGACCGGCGGAATACATAAGTTTTTTAATCATGTCAGTGAGAGGTGTAGCATGAGACAAAGTATGCAGGGTGTTTTTACAGCGGTGACAAAAATTCGGCGTCATGTGTTTACGGCCGTGGCGCGATATGCTTATCAGCGCGACCGCGATGTGGACACTTTCCGCGATTTTTACGCGATCCCCTATCAAATCAGCCCTGGAGAAAAACCACAGTATAGAGACAGTGTGCTGGTCGAGCGGGGGGTCTCCCGGGAACGCGCCCGTCTTGCGGTGGGTATGCCGCTTCGCCCGGTAAATGAATATTTAGACCTGGCGACCGGCTTTGATGAGATTGACAAAAGTGAGACGGCGCTCACCGAACCGATTGTGAACGTGATCACCTTCGCCTGTGAGGCCTGTCCAACGAAAACATACCGTGTGACTTCAAACTGCAGACGCTGCACCGCGCACCCGTGCACCACGGTCTGTCCTAAAAACTGTATCACAATCGAACGATCAGGAGCGGTCATTGATGAAGATGTCTGTATCCGATGCGGCCGCTGTATGGCGGCCTGCCCTTACAACGCGATCATCGAGTTTGGGCGTCCCTGCGCCGAAGCTTGCGGAGCGGACGCGATAGGGAGCGATGAGCTGGGCCGAGCCAAGATTGATTATGACAAATGTGTGTCCTGCGGTCTGTGCATGGCCAACTGTCCATTTGGCGCGATTGCGGATAAATCTGAAATTTTTCAGGTGATTAACGCCATCCGGGACGGCACGAAGGTGGTGGCGCAAATCGCCCCGGCTTTTGTCGGTCAATTTGGTCCGCTGGCGACTCCAAATAAGATCTTCAATGGCATCAAGGCGCTTGGGTTCGCCGACGTTGTCGAGGTCGCGAATGGAGCGGATGTCAGTTCCATGCATGAGGCAAAGGAGTTTTTAGAGCTGGTTCCGGAAAAACAACCGTTCATGGCGACCAGCTGTTGCCCTGCCTGGGCCAGCTTCGCCAAGAAAGTGTTGCCGGAAGATTTGAAGGACTATGTCTCCGGCTCGTCGACACCGATGGTGGCGAGCGCCGAATTGATTAAAAAGCAGCACCCGGACGCGAAAGTTGTCTTCATCGGTCCCTGTGTGGCGAAAAAGGCGGAGAGCATGAGGGAGGATGTCCGTCCTTTCATTGATTTTGTGCTGACCTACGAAGAGTTAATGGGTATGTTGGTCGCGCGTCAGGTGGAATTGTCCGAAATGTCCGACGAGTTCGAGTCCCCCATGGCGTCAACGACCGGGCGGCGGTACGCCGTCGCGTCCAATGTCTCGTCCGCGATTGTTTCGTGCATTCAGGAACTTGCGCCCGACAGGGAAGATATAAAGACGGTCAATGCCGATTCTTTGGCGGACTGTAAGAAAATGTTGATTCTCGCTAAGAATCATAAATATGATGGTCACCTACTTGAAGGAATGGCCTGCCCCGGTGGCTGCATTGGTGGCGCGGGCACGCTTGCTCCTCTCAGGCAGGCCGCCAAAGCGGTGGAGGATTATGCGCGTCAGTCGCCTTATTCCAACGCGTTACAAAATCCGAATAGCGCTTCTGATTGAATATGTGATCAGATTACACGGGATTAATAAACAATATCAGTATCTAAGAGGTATCATAATTCACATTTATAGTGTATAATGAAACCAATCAGTATCTTTTCGGTTCGCACCCGAAAATGAGTTTAATAGAATTGAGAGGTGATCAAATGAATAAAATTGTATATCAAGATCATGTTTCTTCAATTGGTAATCAAAAGGCCAACATCATCGCATTGATTGTATATGTGGCGCCGGTTGTATTGGCTTGGATTCCGTTGGTTCGCTACTTCGCGTGGGCGCTGCCAATTGTCTTTTTCTTTCTGGAAAAGAGCAGTCAATTTGTTAAGTTTCACGCCATGCAGTCTACTCTGCTGGAGTTGATCGGATCGCTTTTGAGCATTGTGGTTTCGATTATTTCAGCCTCGGTGTCTCGCGCTCTTTACAATCCATATCGTATAGGCGTCGGTTTTGGCGCCTTGGGACTGATATCGCTCCTCAGTGTGCTGGTTTCGCTGGCGATTCTTATTTTCTCAATTATCGCGGTGGTGAAGGCCTATAAATACGAGGCCTATCATCTGCCGGTGATTGGAAAACTGGCGGATAAACTGGTGGAACGGTTCTCCAAAACCTTGTAACATTTGAGAGGGGGTTATGACTATGAAAAGGACTGTTAAAATAATTGTGTCGGCGATTGCGCTGACCTTGGTATTGTCCGCTTGTTCCCCTTTACGAAAATTGCCATCTTTACCGGGATTGAATCTCAATGATCCAACAACAAAAGAGACGATCGATTCGGCGGACAACGGTTGGCGCACGGAGGACAGCTCCGAGTCGAAGGCGACCCAGGTATCTCAGCCATCAAAAGGTAATGCTGCGGGAGACACCTCGGGGTGGGCTAGTTTTTATGAGCGCTACATGGAGCGGATGTCTGAGGGATCCAACGCGCTGATCGAGGCGGCTACCGAGTCCAATCCGATGTTGGGACTGCATTTCCTTTCCTTGATGGAAGGAGACATTGAAATGGCCTTCACCTCAGCCTTTTTCGCCGCGGACTCTGCTGAAGTCCTACCATTTGTCTTTGGGATGTTTGGTGGATCCAACTTTAAGTACGAGACCAAAGGTGATACTGCGAGAATGAGTTTTACTAATTCTGAAGAGGAGTCCATGGTCTATACACTGCGCTTCGATGGAAAAAACACCGCCCAGCTGACCAGTGAGCTGAATGGATCAACCAGAACGGTGATGGATATTTTCCTGACGGACGAATACGCAGCGAAAAGTGTGTACAATGTCGAGAAGTCGACATTGACCCGAATGGTCGTGCTCACCAATGGAGATGTTTTTGCGGGCTTTGGTTCAAGCAAGCAGCCACCCGCCTTATATGGCGACCCGGCCGCTCCTTCCCGAGCGGATTTCCTGGAGGGATTAGAGTCGACCATGTCTTATAAAAACGGAAATTTTGAGAGCAATATCAAATAAATATTTCATGGACGCGGTTGATCGCCTCGGTTACCAAGCATAGTTTTTCAATCATGTTTCGCGTGCCGATCCGGTCAATCGCTTTGTTTAAAGGAAAAGTGATCATGAAACAAAAAACAAGCGCTCGAGTTTCAATGCTGATTCTTTCCGCGATGTTGTTATTTTTAGTGGCATGCGGCGCGCCTCTAAAGAAAATGGCGGAAATCGACACCTACAGCTTTGGTGACGATCACATTCCGTCGATTCGAAGGATTGTCGGCACCAGGCAGGTGACCGGGTTTGAGACGAAAGTCGATGGCAATGGGGATATGTCGCAGATGTATCAATATCGCAGCAGCACCATCTCTGATGATTTGGATCAGTATGGCAACTACCTTGTCGGACAGTTGAATTACGTGGTCACCATTGGCGGAGATCTTCAAGAGGAAAGCGGATCGATCCAATTCGCCACGGAATCCGTCGATGAGGGGAAAATCATTCTCTTCGATATCGAATGGAGCGCCGGTCAATACAAGTTCACTCTGTTGAAAACGATCGGCACGCTTACCCGATACTGACGGGCGACGGACCGCCGCGGCCGATCACGAACAGTGCGAGGCTTTTAGCAAAGAGGGGCTGTCTCACTTTTTGAGACAGCCCCTTTCCCGATTCGAGATAGTCAGTCAGCGACTCTTTGCCGTGAGTTTGATGGTTCAATCAGATTCTCACAATCCGGTTTGCTCACGCACATAGGCGCGGGTCCGGAGGGCGACATCCAGGGGATTGGCGATATCCGGATCTTGTTCCGCCTCGACCACCATCCAGCCTTCGTAGCTTCTTTCCGCCAATATTTTGAAAATAGCCGGAAAATCAACCATGCCATCCGGATCTCCGGGAATGGTGAACACACCGGAAGGGATGGAGCGCAGGAAACTACGCCTCTCGTCGCGCACCCGGCGCAGCACATCCGGCCGCACATTTTTCAGATGGACGTGTTTGATTCGGTCAAAATGTCTGTCTAAAATATCAATCGGATCTTCACCGGAGAAAGTCAAATGGCCGCAATCATAAAGCAAATTGACATATTTGGGATCGGTCAACGCCATGAGTTTGTCGATTTCCTCTGTGGTTTGCACCGTGGTGGTCATGTGGTGGTGATAGATTAATTTCATCCCCATGTCGTCCGCGATCTTGCCGAGTTTGTTGAGTCCTTGAGATAACTCTTCAAATTGATCATCATTTAGAATGGGCTTTTCCGCGAACGGCGTGTTCCAGCAATGCTGAATCGAGAAGCTCTGGTCGGAGGTATTGACAAGCGTGGCGCCGATCGCCTTTAGAAAGTAGCAATGATCGACAAACGCGCGCTCGTTCTTCCAATAAGGATCGTTATTCAGATATGTGCTGATCCAGGCGGTGATGGCGGACAGGCCGCGACGCTTAAATTCTTTATTGAGGATCGCCGGATCGCGTGGATACTGACAGCCGATTTCCGTGCCGACGTAGCCACTCAGCGCGATCTCGCTAATTGTCTGCTTGAACGTGTTGTCCGCGCCCATCTCGGGCATGTCATCTTCGGTCCACCCGATTGGGGCGATGCCGATACGAACCTTGTTTTTGTCTAGCATAGTCGTTCTCCTTTTTTATTTGATCAAGAAACCATCGCATTATTATTTTAATACATATATGAATGTTGGCAAAAGATTTTCAATGCGCGTTCCTTTTCCTCAAAAACCTGCTTCAGCGATTTTTTTCTCCACAGCGGCTTTTAGATCGGCGGATTGACAATCACTCAGAAACTGTGCGCGGAAGGACTCGCGGCGCAGGACATGTTGCAACATATCTGAATCAATTTGATCGACAATCGTGATCATATCGTTATGCGTGATTTTCTTCATGTCATTTAATATTTTTGCGTTGCGTTGTTCCGAAGCGGCGTTTTCAGCAGGATAACCCAGGCCAAATTCTTTGATGAAAAGTTTCTCGAAGAGATAGCGAATGTTCAGTTCGCCGCCCCAGCCAAATCCCTTCGCGTACGGAAGCGCCAACGCGTTACCGCCATTGACCTGAGTGAATAAAAACGCGTCTGTTGGATCCTGGGCATGTCCGCACTCAACGCCCGGGAAGGCGTTGCAGGCCAACATCGCGCCTATGCCGGTTCCACAGCCGGTGACTACAAAATCGGCCGCTCCTCCGTTTAGAACCAACGCGGTCATCAGTCCAACCTCGTTGTACGTAAGATGCTCGTCAGCGGTGTCGAACTGGCCATAGTTGACAACCGTATGTCCGTGTTCCGCGGCGACGGCGCTCAACACCTGATAGATCAACTCGTTCTTTCCTGATTGGCTGTATTCCATTATCAAAGCGATTTTCATATGAACCTCCAATATAAATGTGCACAATATTACCAAACTGTATACAGTTTAGCATATGAATCCTATGATTGCTATTATTTCGTATAATAAACTAGCTAGCGAAAAACCGACCATCTTGAATACGAAATGAGGAATTCAACATGAAGCTGTCTTATGAAAATGATTATAGTGAGGGCTGTCTTCCGGAAATATTAGATTGCTTATGTAAAACTAATTTTGAACAGACATCCGGCTATGGCATCGATCATTACACAGAATCCGCCGCCCGGAGGATCGCGATGGAGCTGGATGTTGAACGCTCGTCGATTGATGTTTTTTTCACTACCGGAGGAACGTTGGCGAACGCGGCGGTTGTCACCCACCTGCTGCGACCGCACCAAGGTGTGTTGTCGGCGGCCTGTGGGCATATCAATCACCACGAAAGTGGAGCGATTGAAGCCGGGGGGCATAAAATTCTGGAAATCCATTCGGATCCTCACTCCGGAATAATTGACACTGATTGTCTGGCGACCTATTTGAGCGAGTTTTGGTCTGAGCCCACCCGCGAGCACATGGTGCAGCCGGGTATGATTTATCTGTCCAATCTGAATGAGCAAGGGTCGTTTTATAGCGCCGTTGAATTGGATAGAATCCGCACGATCGCCGATCGCCATGATTTGCCGATCTATATGGACGGAGCGCGGTTGGGAACGGCCTTGGTGGCGGCGGGCGATGGATTGCGCATGAAGGATCTGCCACGGCTGGTTGACGTGTTCACGATTGGCGGAACGAAAATGGGCGCGCTGTTTGGTGAGGCGATTGTGTTTACCGGCCGCAAGCCTTCTGCGAATTACGTAAAGGACTTTTACTGGACACTAAAACAAAAAGGTGGACGTTTGGCGAAAGGGCGACTGCTGGGTCTGCAGTTTGACCGTCTATTTACCGACGGACTGTATTTCGCGGCGGCCGCGCACGCGAATGAGCAGGCGGAAAAATTGCGTGTGGGATTTCGTCAAAGACAAATTCCTTTGTGGGTGGATAACGCGGGAAATCAGGTGTTCGTAATTCTGACACCGGAACAGGAACAACATATGGCTCAAACCTTTAAGTTTGAAAGATGGAGCATACCGTCAGCGGAGGAACTATTGGCCTTTGGTTTGCATGGGCCCCATCACCTTGTTCGTCTATGCACATCATTCGCGACCGCCTCGGATCAGGCGAACCGATGGTTTGAGGTTTGGGATCAACCGCGGGTATAGGTCACGACTAAAACAATGGGTCGTCGGGTGTGCGATGTCCGGTCGACCGAATCCGGGCGATATCTTTGTCTCGAAGCGTGTCGTTCGCCCCCGATCATTTATTCGATGTCTTTAAAAAACGCTGACAACGGAATCTCGAACGCCTTGCAAATCTGAATCAGTTTGTGGACTGTTATGTTTGAGTTGCCTTTTTCGATATCGTGGATGTAGGTTCGATTGATCTTTGAGCGAAAGGCAAGTTCGAGTCCGGTCATTTCCAAACTTTCTCTGATTTCTTTTACGTGTTTTCCAATTATCGAGGCGTTAGGGTACATAGACATTCTCCTTTCAAATTAACAATCTTATATTCGATTAGTATGAATAATATTCGTATTATCCGATATATTATTAGTAAAATTGCTAATAATATAGCATAATTATGAAAATTAATCTTTAAATTTTTAAATGATCAAAATCGCCGACAACCTGATTGGGCCGGATAAGGAAAGTTTGACCATGGTCGATAAGATCACATGTTAAAATTGAAATTATGTTATCCTCTTAACTAATGTAAAGGAAAACGAACGGAATGGGTGGTCAATATGTTTGAACCGGGAGACGGTGAGAAGGAACGGGCGATCATAATGGGGATCTCCCTCGGCGACGAAAACAGTCGCGCGGAATCGGAACACTCTTTGGACGAGCTCGCTTCATTGGCGGAATCTTGTGGCGCCATCGTGGTCGGACGAGCGATTCAGCATAGAGACCGACCGGTCGCCTCCACCTATTTTGGCAAGGGAAAACTGGAGGAAGTCAAAGAGGCCGCCCACGCTCTGGATGCGAATTTGCTGATCTCGGATGATGAGCTCAGCGGTTCCCAATTAAGGAATATCGAAAAACTCACCGGGCTGCGCACGATCGACCGCACAATGTTGATATTGGATATTTTCGCGAACCGCGCGGTGACGCGGGAGGGCAAATGGGAAGTTGAACTGGCTCAGTACCAATATAAATTGCCACGGCTGCACCAGGAAATTGGTGAACTGTCCCGGCTGGGTGGAGGGATTGGGACCAGGGGTCCCGGTGAGACCAAGCTGGAGTCGGATCGCCGATATATTCGTCAGCGGATCTCAACCTTACGTAAAAACTTGTCCGATGTCTCGGAACATCGAAGCAGACTGCGCTCTTCACGGAGCAAGAGAGGGACGATCTCTGTGGCGGTAGTTGGCTACACCAACGCCGGAAAATCCACGTTAATAAATAAACTGTGTGAAACCGATCTATACGCGGCGGACAAAGTGTTTGCCACGCTGGACTCCAGTGTGCGCAAACTGTGGCTTCCGGGCAACTCGCGAAGGAAGCTGGACACGGTTTTAATTGACACGATCGGCTTCATCAATAAGCTGCCTCATCAGCTGATCGATTCGTTCAAGTCGACGCTGGATGAGACTGTCCATGCGGATCTGATCATGCTGGTGGTCGATGGAGCTGACCCATCCGCCGCACTGAAGCTGCAGACCACGTTGGAACTGTTGGATGAGTTGAAGGCAGGACATATTCCAAGGGTGACGATTGTCAATAAAACAGATAGAATTAACGAAAGTGACATAGCGCCGGAAATTTTCGCGTTGGGCAGAAGTGATCGACGGCTGCCGGTATTTCCGGTGTCTGCCAAAACGGGCAAAGGATTGCAGAATCTGCTGTCATCGCTGGACGCGTTTCTTGATGAGTTGATTGTCGAGACGGTCTGACGGCGCACACATTTTGGACAGGAAAGAGAAGAATCAGAGTATGAATATTGTAATACCTTCATTGTTGGGCGTGGAAGCCATTATTTCAAAAGAATTGCAGGAAATGGGCTACGATAAAGACCGCATAACGGTCTATGATGGTCAAGTTTACCTGGAAGTCGATGATACCGGCGAGGCGCTGTCTGAGGCAGTGGCGAACATCAATCTTAACCTACGTACCGGTGAGCGCGTACAAATCGAGGCGGGGGTGTTTCCCGCCAAAACATTTGACGAGCTGTACGATGGTGTGCGCGAGCTGGATTGGGAAAACTGGATACCGCAAGGATGGGCGATCCATGTCAGAGGTTATTCGCGAAAGTCTGAATTGTTCGGAATTCCGGCCTGTCAGCGAACAATCAAAAAAGGTATCATCGAACGATTGCTTTCACGGAGCGGCAATTCAATCGGCGGTGTTGTTCCCGAAGATCCTGATTTGGGCATTATGCGCATTCAGTTTTCAATTCTTCAAGATGTCGTTCATTTTTTGGTCGACACATCCGGAGAAAGTCTTCATAAAAGAGGCTATCGCCCTGTATCGAACTTCGCGCCATTGAAAGAGACATTGGCCGCCGCCATGCTTAAAATCATGCTCTGGGAGCCGTTCTCGGACGAGGCTTTGCTTGACCCATTCTGTGGCTCGGGAACCATCCCGATTGAAGCTGCGATGCTCGCCGCCAATGTGCCCCCCGGACTCAACCGTCGTTTCGCAGCGGAGCAATATCCGTTTCTTGATACCTCCGCTTTCGAAAGAGCTCGAGAAAAAGGTAGAGACGAGATGGATACCGCTGCGCCGGACAACCCGTTTATTTTCGCTTCAGATATTGACAAAGATGCCATCTCGCTCGCGGTGGAGAACGCGACCCGAGTCAATGTCCGTGAGTTCATCAGCTTTTCCAGAAGAGACGCCAACCGCATTTCAGGCCGAGATTGGTTAAGTTCACATCCGGAATTCAAACGCTGTCTGGTTATCGGCAACCCACCTTATGGCGAACGAATGGGGGATGAGGAAGAGGTGTCTGCGATACACAAAGCGCTCGGTGAGAATTTCTTTACCAATGGTGGCTTGCAGTTCGGTGTCAGGTTGGGAATCATAACATCCAACAATGACTTTGAGTCGGAAATTGGTGTGCGGGCAGATCGCAGGCGAAAACTGTATAATGGTATGATTAGATGCCAATTTTATCAATACTATCGTCATCCTCGGCGACCGTCCGCTGCGGACAACACGCGCAGACTTTAAGTCTGCCACCGGAGAAAATGAATGAAGGCAATCATACTCGCTGCTGGATATGCAGATAAGCTTTACCCCTTGACGAAAGATCAACCCAAAGCTTTGCTTCCTGTGATCGGACGTCCGATCATAAACTACCTGATCGATGAAATTGAGAAAATTCAGGAAATTGATGAAGTGTTTGTTGTCACAAATGATGAGTTTGAAGACCACTTCATCCGTTGGGAAGAAGAGTATCAATTTCGGTCGGGGCTGAAGATCACGATTGTAAGCAATGGGACAGTTAGCGAGGAAAACCGCCACGGAGCGGTCGCTGATTTGGGCTACTGCATCAATAAATGTGAAATCCGGGACGATGTCCTGGTTGTCGCCGGTGATACTTTGATCCGGTTTGATTTGACTAAGGTGTTGAAGGATTACCTTGTGCTTGGTACCGATGTGGTATGCGGCCAGCGAGCCAAAAGCGGTATGGATCTGAGTAGATTCGCGATCGCGAAGACAGATCCGGATCATTTTATAACTGAACTTGAAGAGAAACCCGCCAAACCAAAATCAAATCTGATTATCTATGGGCTTTATTTCTTCGAGCGATCCACCTTGCCCATGGTGGATGAATATCTGCTCAATCTGCATTCGCCGGAATATCTGGGCAACTTTCTTGAATGGCTGCATATAAGAAAACCATTGTATGTGCACGTTCCGGACGGCGACTGTATTGACATTGATACCCTTACAGACTATGCGGACGCTCAGCTTAAATTTAGCAATCAGGAAGAATAGTGTGAAGGCTTTTCCGTCTGCGGGAATAACCACATTTGATCAGGGAGGACAGTAATGACCAATATTCTAACCATGGCCAAACAAGCAAGACACGCTTCGATCCCTCTTTCAGTAATGAAAGGCGAAGAAAAGAACACCGCTTTGCAGGCGATCCGTCAAGCGTTGATCGATCACAAAGACCGTGTTTTTTCAGCCAACCAAACTGATCTTGAACGTGCCAAAGCTGAACGACTGGCGGCGCCGTTAATCGGCCGCCTGACCTTTGACGAACACAAACTGGCCGATGTGACCGATGGAATTCAGCAGTTGCTTCAACTGGACGATCCTGTGGGAAGCACATCCATGTCCACCGAATTGGCCGAAGGCTTGGAGCTCTATAAAGTCAGTTCTCCAATTGGTGTCATCGGCGTTATTTTTGAATCGAGACCGGACGCTTTGGTTCAAATTTCCACACTCTGCCTGAAAAGCGGAAATGCCGTTTTGTTGAAAGGAGGGAGCGAGGCGAAAGAGACCAATCGAGTGTTGACTCAGATCATCGCGGACGCCTCCATCGCCGCCGGATGTCCGCAAAACTGGATCAGTCTGCTGGAAAGTCACGAGGATGTGGATGGACTGTTAACCTGTGATCAGGACGTCGACCTTTTGATTCCAAGGGGTTCCAATGAATTTGTGCAATACATTATGACTCATACCCGTATTCCTGTTTTGGGTCATGCGGATGGCGTCTGTCATTCTTATGTAGACAAAGCGGCTGATTTAGACATGGCGATCCGAGTGTTGGTCGATGCGAAAACTCAATATGTCTCGGTCTGCAACGCGACCGAGATGATGCTGTTGCATAAGGACCTCCCCAATGAGTGGGTTTTGCGCCTGGTCGACGCACTGAAAAAGAAAAATGTGAGGATTTTCGGAGACGAGAGAATTGTTGAGTTGATTGGTTGCGAGCCCATTTTTGAGTACCACCATGAATATTTGGACTATGCCGTGTCCATGCGTTTTGTCGATAGCCTGGAAGCGGCGGTCGACCATATCAATGAGTTTGGTTCGGGTCACACAGAGGCGATCTTGACCATGGATGACCGGACAGCCAAATACTTCATGTCGCATGTCGATGCGGGCAATGTCTTTTGGAATTGCTCGACCCGGTTCAGCGACGGATTCCGCTATGGATTTGGCGCCGAGGTGGGCGTTTCCACCTCGAAAATTCACGCTCGAGGTCCGGTGGGTCTGGACGGACTGGTAACGTATAAATACAAATTGTTTGGGCATGGTGACATAGTGGGCGATTTTAGTTCGGGAGAACGCTCGTTCACACACAAAAAACTGAATCGGTTGTCGCCGTTTGACTAGTCGCCCGCGAACATACGGTTCGCAGAACAATACAAAAAGAAGAACGCTTAATATATGATATAACGATAGAGGATACCGTCAATGATCGACCTTGGAAGATCATCGGTTGTGGAGGAAGTCAGACTATATGGAAAACGTTTTTATTTTTGATCATCCGCTCATTCAACACAAAATTTCTTTGATGCGGGACAAGCACACGATCACAAAAGAATTTAGGGAGCTGGCTTCTGAGATCGCCATGCTGATGGCGTATGAGGTCACGCGTGATCTTCCTCTCAAGGAAATAGAGGTCGAGACACCAATCGCGATCGCCAAGACAAAGGTGTTGGCCGGTAAAAAACTGGCTTTGGTGCCCATTTTGCGAGCGGGACTGGGCATGGTGGATGGAATGCTGAGCCTGATTCCGATGGCGAAGGTGGGACATATCGGTCTCTACCGCGACCCGGTCAGCCTGGAACCCGTTGAATACTATTGCAAGCTCCCTGAAGATAGCGCGGAACGCGAAGTGATTGTGCTTGATCCGATGCTCGCCACAGGAGGTTCGGCTGTGGAGGCGGTTTCCTTTCTGAAACAACGTGGGATTAAAAACATCAAGTTTATGTGCCTGATAGCGGGTCGCCCGGGTGTCGACGCCCTCCACGCGGCTCACCCGGATGTAACAATTTATTGCGCCTCATTGGACGATAAGCTGGATGATCATGGCTACATCATTCCGGGGCTGGGCGATGCGGGCGACCGATTGTTCGGAACCAAATAAATCGTTTCAGTCACCTGGGTCCGTGTCAAAGAGATAGATGTAACGCCCCATTCTCAGATAGGTGCCGGCGAGCAGCGGTTCATCCGTTCCGTCAGCAAGACGAATTCCGTTGAGCCAAATTCCACTGTCGGGATTTGGCTCTTTTTCGTTTTCGCCCATCAGCTCTGTGCCTGTCCCCCTTACTCGATAACCGGTCTCTCCATATTCAATTATCGCATGATCCGGCCTGATTTCCGGACTATTTAAACAAAGGTCGGAGCGCACCGGGTCGGAACCAATGGTAAAGACCGGTCTGATGATATTCACAGTTTGAAAATCAGTCTTTGGATTTGTCAGCGATTCTCCGACTTCCAGGTAGGCGAGCTCGATGGCCGTCAGTCGCGCGGGTGGTTGACTCAAAATCGATGCTTTGTCATTTGAGTTGGATCGTTTCGCTAGCCGCGATCTGCGGGTTTGCCGTCCGGCCCGGAAGTTATCGTTTCTTTCCTCCATTCTCATGCGCTCAGCGTTTCTTTGTTGCTGAGTAAGTCTGCGCCTTAACGGTGAGTTGCCGGACGCGAGCAAATAAATATCCAGCAAAATGAATCCACCCAAGATGAACAAAACGAACCAACGTTTGAAATCATCGGTCAGCAGCTCAAGGTAAGACGCCACTCCAACAACTAATAAGAAGAGTACTTGAATCACGAGCACAAATGAAATCCGCTGGTTGTGATTCCGATTCTCTACAGTGGTTTCACGTTGACTTTTCATAGTGATTCCACGTTGCCCGTCCGCTGTTTCCAACATCGGTTTTGGGTCGCGGCTCGATTCGGCGATGGTCCTGTCCGGAGTGCCTTTTTGTTGGTGGGTTGACTCAATCTGAGGCGGCCATGTCAATGAGGCGGAGAGTTGATTTTCAGATTCGCGGGCATCGGATCTTGTCCGGTCATCGTGATTCAACACAAACAGACAATCTCGTAGAATGGTGGCGAACTCTGCCGGTTTTTCATGAGCTGACAACAATAATTTATCGCTGAGAGTGTGATCGAGCCGATCGTCGATGGAAGCCAAACGAATACACGGTTCGGCCAAAAATGACAAAATGCCTGCCTCGTACTGATGGTTGAAGTACGGCGCTGTCGAACCGAAAAGAGGCAGACAAATCATCTGCGGATGTTGATAATCAAGACTGGTTCCGGGAGTCCCGTACATAAAAATATAATCCGGATCAATCAGCAATCCGTGATATCTTTTTATATTCGCGATCTGTGACGCGATCGCGTACAACAGATATAACCAATCCGTGAGCCGCGGTTTTGAAATCTCAGAGGCTTGGCTCAATGAAGTCAGGCCGGTGAGTGGATAAGTCAAGACAGTTTGTTCAGTTGTGGGGTCCAAGCGCGGTGGAATTAGAATATCATAGGTGCCGGATTGTAATTCGCGCAATCGATTTAAGTCAACGCTTTCTTCGGAAAGTAGCGTGCAGGTAAGTATGTCCGCCCATTCTGTTCGCCTGATCCGAAGCTGTGGCATAATTACCTCCACTCAATAGCCAGGGTCGATTTGATCAATCACGGCTTTGTCATCAAAGACTTTTTTGAAAATGTTGTTGGAGAACTTTCGCATCGCCGTGTTGAAGATCAAAGCGATGGCGATCAGCACCGCGATCAGTATAACGACTTCCAGTGTTCCCATGCCTCGTTTGTCGGCCAAGAGTTTGCGAACATGATTGGTCTGCCTGTGTTCACGGATGCGGGCAGATCTTTTTTGACTTTGCTGCTCTTTCGATAGATGACGGGTCATTTCTTTTCCTCCTGTTTCGAATGATCTGATGAAATTCAGCATAGCGCGGGATCGTTTGTCAATGCTGAACCTTCTTTCGTAAAAAAACGTCTTTTTACGAAGAAATTCAAAGTCGCGATCTTTAGATGCCGACGAAAACACCGACGGCGGGCGACAGCGCGATGAGCATGACCGCGAGCAAGTCCATCAGCATCGGCAGAGTAAGCTTGCCGGATAGTTCTCTGATTCTTCGCATGTAAGTGTCTTTATAAAGATTCCAGCAGATCTCTTTTTGGCGATGTAACGAGTTTAGTAAATCCGGATGACCGGTTTTGTCGTATTGTTCCAGCAGAAAGAAGACAGTCTGGACAGCGGTGACATGACAACGGCCGGCGAACTTTTGGAGCGCGGCGCGACCCATTCCCATGGACTGGGCACGTGCCAGACGGCTGATTTCAATTGTTAATGAACGGTTGGGGGTGGTTAGTGTCCGTAGCGAATCGGTCAACGCGTTTGAAAGAGTCACACCCATTTTTAATTGCTGCAAAACAATATCCAAGAATAATGGCGTATCTTCTATTAGTTGTTTTTTATATTCCTTTACCGACTCATGAAGATTGATATCGATCAACAGCCAGCCGATTGGTGCGGCAAGTGGCAGGGCGAACCAGGGAAGTTTGCGACCAATGCATAAAAATAAGGAAAGTATGAAAAAACAAATCATCAATACTATTTTTCGACCGTTAAATCTAATTTCAATCTGCCGATTGTCAATACCATCCGGTTCAATCTGAAATTGAGAGGGCAGAAAAGAGAAGTCAATCAAATGTTTTTGACGGTTGCGATAAAAAACTGAGAGATGACCGTAAATCAATTCGCTCATTTTCTGAATCGGAGTGATCAAAGTCAGTCTGTCGATCACCCTTAGCAATCCGCTTGACTTATGCGGCTTGCCATTATTTCTTTTTGTGGAAAATAATAGTGTGCTGATAACCAGGGCGGACAACGCCGCGATGACGAAGGCGGCCACCATTAATATGGATGAGACCAGTGACGCTGATTGAGTGTCAAACGAAGCGAATAGACCTTGGAATAAGAAGGCGAGCACAAACGGCATGGTGATCAGAATTATTCCTTGCATAATCTGCCCATGCTGTTCCGCCCGTGCTTCATCCTCGAGATCGTGTAGGGTGGCGGTCCGCTCCTTCGCGTCACGTATGATAAAAACAATTCGGCTGCCCAACATATCCGACCCCGCGAGTGTCCGAAACAACACACCCGCTTCCGAAACTAAGATTTGTTGGCTCAACATTGTGAGGACATCCCGAAGTGAGTATTGCGCCCGTAGATAGTTGGCGGCGGTTTGTAAAGCTTTACCAAGGGACGAGTGTTCACCAAAATGATTTGGCGCGTTGTCGGCGGAGTTCAACAGGGCCCGGGTTAATGAATGACCGGCGGATAGGTCCCCTGACAAGCTTTGCAGAAAAAAATAGTACTGTTGATAATCTCGTTTCTCACGTATGTTGTCGAGTACGCGGCGTGTCGACTTCACCGCCAGCGGAGCGGTCGACGCGGCCAAGCCGACGCGGATAAGCACATCGGAAGAGAATGGCGCGGTCAACACAAACATGCCCGCCAGGGAAATAAACCAAAGCGCGATGAGAAATAGAATTGACTTAGACCAGCGAAACAAGTTCTCCATCCCCTTCCCGTGGCGCGTACAACAGTTTGATTTGAGGTTGTCCATCCGCCCCGCTTTCCACAGCGCAGATCTCATCCACTTTGCGCCGTCCGCCGGCAACGCGTGAGATATGCACCATGATGTCAATAACCGAAGCCAAAGTTTGACGGACCGCTTCCAGCGGCATGGTGGATCCATCCAGTACCAGGTTGCTGAGTCGGACGATCATGTCGCGACATGAATTGCCATGCCCGGTGCAAAGCGAGCCGGGATGTCCGGTGTTCATGGCTTGGATCAGATCGGCCGCCTCGCGGCCGCGCACCTCACCGACAATTATGCGGTCAGGTCGCATTCGTAGGGAAGCGCGGATCAGTTGACTGATCGTGATCTCCCCCTCGCCGTCAGGCCCTGGAAGTCTGGCTTCGAGGCGGACCAGGTTTGGCTGATTGACCAGCTGAAGTTCGATGGAATCCTCAATCGTCACGATTCGTTCGTGGTCGGGGATGAATGATGACAGCACATTCAGCAAAGTTGTTTTACCGGTGCCGGTACCTCCACAGATAAAAACACTGCGTCGCTCGCGAACCTGCTTCTGTAAAAAAACCAAGGATTCGGTGGTTAAAAAACCGGTCTCGATCAAAGCCTCCGGTGTGTGTCGCACGCCGGTGAATTTACGTAACGTCAGCACCGGTCCATCCGGCGCCACCGGAGGAATGGCGGCGTTGGCGCGCGAACCGTCCTTTAACCGAGCGTCGGCGATCGGATTGTGAAGGCTCAAAGGACGGTTCAATCTTGAGAACAGCGTCGACACCACATCGAATAAATGTCGCATGTTGTCAAAAACAATTTCTGCTTGGTGAATCACACCGTCTTTTTCATAAAACACATGATTTGGGCCGTTGACCATTATTTCGGTGACCGAGGGGTCGTCCAACAAAGGTTGTAGAATATCCAACCCACGAGTGCGATTGTAAATTTCGCGAATTAACCGTAACCGCTCCGGCTGGGTGGTTCCTGAGCCAAACAGTTTGCGAGTCACGATATTGGATAGTTCCTGATGAAATTGCCGGTCATCCAAATCAGAAAATCCGACAACCTCTTTGATAACGTCGTCAAAAAATGATGGTTGGAGGGTCCGGTCATCGGAGAATCGCTTTGCCATCGGCGCTCCTTTCTTTGATAAAAGGGTTGCCGATCAATGTCTTCCTGATCGTGGCGTCGCGTTTCATTCCGGCGAACATGCTTTGGGGCATATTGTCGGCGGAAGCTGTAAAAAGCGTGGCGCGGTCAGTGAATGGCAGGGCTTCGCGGATAACTGATTTATGAACGGTGCGGCAACAGATCAAAAAAACTGTGGGCTCAACGCTGGTTTTAACCAGAGAGAAGACCAGGGTGAATAGTTGGCGCCAGGCATAAGGTGGAAATCGTTCGGGAGAATCCGAACGAAATAAAGCAGGAAAGGAAAATTCTCCGCACCCGGTCCTGGTCAAGTATGGCAACAATTCTTTGGGCTCGAGTTCATTTAATTGGACTCGAAATAATAGCGAGGATAGATCTTTGCCGGGCACTGAGTTTTGAAAAACAACTTTGCTTTTCCATTCATGGCCGGATAAGGATAATAAGATTAGACGGTAGCCCGCATAGTGGTATTCTTTACGCATTCGGTTCCACTCTTTCGCGACCGCGGGTCGCATCGTGTCAATCAATAGCATTGAAAAAACACTCTTATCGGAATTCCTTTTCATAGTGTCTCCCTTCTTTGACCGCTGTGGTTTAACTGCCAGTCTAAAACTCAACTGATTGTTTTGATGGTGAGAAAATTCAACAAACATAGACAAAACTCGACAAAACGGGACAAATGAAATCAACCACTCCTGAGATCGAACGCAATGGTCCGCGTGAAGGGCCGCGGACGCTGTACAAGCTAAATGTCGTATGCTATGGTAATGTCGTTGGCTTTGAGGTCTGTACCTCGAGCCGGACATTAATTGAATATCTTATCAAGAGAGGCGGAGGGAACTGGCCCGACGAAGCCCGGCAACCGGCAAGATCGCAACGGTGCCAAATCCAGCAGGTGAGCCCTGGGAGATGAGGTTGTTAGTGTATCTTTGCCTCCGGATTACCGCCGGCGGCATTTTTTGTGGAGGAAAACATATGTCAAATCAGAAAATTCAATTGCCAAAGGGCCATTACTTATTTTCTTCAGAATCAGTGACGGAAGGACATCCGGATAAAATTTGTGACCAAATCTCGGATGCGGTCTTGGACTCCATTTTAGCCGATGACCCCAACGCACGCGTCGCCTGTGAGACCATCGCGACGACCGGAATGGTTTTGGTCATGGGCGAGATCAGCACCACCTGCTATGTGGATGTCCCGGGCATCGCGCGGCAGGTGTTAAGGGGTATCGGTTACGACAAGCAAGCCAACTGCGGATTTGACGCCGATGCCTGTGCGGTGCTCACGATGATTGACGAGCAGTCGGCCGACATCAACCTTGGCGTGTCGAACGCGTTGGAGACACGTGACCAAGACGATGAGACCAGCACAGGAGCGGGTGATCAGGGGATGATGTTTGGTTACGCGTGTGATGAGACGGATGAGAAAATGCCTCTGAGCATCTCGATCGCGCATAAGCTTTGCAAACGACTGACGGATGTGCGCAAAAGCGGTGATCTTCCGTTGCTCAGACCGGATGGCAAGTCACAGGTGACAGTGGAATATGATGAGAATGATCAGGTGGTCAGAATCCACAGTGTGGTTGTCTCGGTTCAGCACCACGAGGATTATGACCAGGCGCAATTGCGCGAGGATATCATCCGTGAGGTCATCAGGCCGATCGTGCCGGCCGGATACCTTGATGTCGACACGCGGTTTTACGTCAACCCCACGGGCAGATTTGTGATTGGCGGACCGATGGGTGATTCGGGTTTGACCGGACGCAAAATCATAGTCGACACATATGGCGGGCGCGCCGGCCATGGTGGAGGCTGTTTTTCAGGCAAGGATCCGACAAAGGTGGATCGCTCGGCCTCGTACATGGCGCGCTACATGGCGAAGAACATTGTGGCGGCGGGATTGGCTCGCCGAGTCGAGATTCAACTCGCCTATTCAATCGGTGTCGCTTATCCCTTGTCGATCATGGTCGATTCAAAAGGAACCGGCACCGTGTCGGACGACATTTTGGTCCAAGCCATTCAATCGATTTTTGATCTGACTCCAGATGGAATCATTTCACAGCTGGATTTACGCCGGCCGATTTATCGTCAAACATCGGCCTACGGCCATTTCGGCAGATACGATTTGGACCTGCCTTGGGAAAAGGTGGATCGTACCGAAGAACTGCGCACGGTCTGCGCTCGATTGCAGGCTGAATGAACTTTCGCACACAGGCAGATGCAAGGACGTGGTTTGAAAAACACCGTGCCCATGTTCGGCGAGTGCTGAATCGATATTTGTTTCCTCGTTCGTGCGCGGTTTGCTCTCGGCTGATCGATGAATCTGAACCGCCGCGACTCGGGGATGGTATTTGTGGTCATTGTCTGGCTCTACTTCCTTTTCGGGATATGTGTCAGCCGGTCTTTCCGGTGTTGCGTGAAACAGGGCAAACCATTTCAGAGCTTGACTCAAGTCAGCACCTGCTTTTGGCGACCGCCGTCTGTCACTACCTGCCGCCGGTTCCGACTTTGATGGCGAGATTGAAATTTCATGACGCGCTCTACTTGGCTAACCCGCTGGGTGAATTGATGGCTTACGCCGCGCACCGCGCTTTCCCGGAATACGATCCTCAACTTATTGTTTCCGTCCCCTTGCACCCGACCAGGGAGAAAGAACGAGGTTATAATCAGGCGCTGGAATTGGCGAATGTGATGTCGCGCGTGCTTGGCATTCCACACGAAGTGGATGCCGCCTATAGGATTAGAAATACCGCTCGTCAAACCGAGCTGGATGATGAATCCGCTCGACAATTCAATCTGAAGGGCGCGTTCGCAGTATCCCCGGAACAGGTCCGGGCCAAACGGATCTTATTGATCGACGATGTGTTGACCAGTGGAGCGACCATTTTCACGTTGGCGAGACAGTTGACCAAATATGGGGCGATTGATGTGCGCGCCGTAGTCTTCGCGTCGGGCAGATAGTGCATCAAATGTTGGTGATGTGCTATAATTGAACCAGCCTGAAATGTTGCCGCTTCTCAATTTTGAACCTTCATGACTTAATTGGGAGTTCGGGTCGGGGGAATAATATCAAGCCGGGGCTCAGGTCGCCGGACGATAGAAGACAACCGCAGAACACCCACCTGACTAACAAGTTGGGTGTCAAAAGGGAAGTGCCTCATCTCAGGTTATTTTATGCTTATTTTGAAGGAAGACCTATTTTATGATGAGAATTTATAACACGATGACACATAAGAAGGAAGAATTTATTCCGCTTGAGCCGGGCAAAGTGAAGATCTATGCCTGTGGTCCAACGGTTTATAATTACTTCCATCTAGGCAACGCCAGGCCGTTTATCACCTTCGACACGTTGCGCCGTTTCTTTGAATATATCGACTATGAAGTTGTTTTCATACAAAATTTCACCGACATCGATGACAAAATGATACAGCGCGCCGCGAATGAGAATATCACTGTCAAGGAACTTGCGGATCAGTATATTGAAGAGTATTTTTACGACGCCGACCGCCTGAATATTAAACGTGCGACCCATCATCCGCGTGCGACTGACTCAATGGAATCGATATTGGATTTAATTCAGAATTTGGTTGACGGTGGATTCGCTTATGTGACCGATGATGGTATTTATTTTGAGACGGCCAAGTTTGACGAGTACGGCAAGCTGTCCCATCATAACTTGGACGATCTAATGGCCGGCGCGAGCAACCGTGTTGGCGCCGGTGAGAACAAACGAAGTCCGATGGATTTCGCGATTTGGAAATTTAAGAAGGAAGGCGAACCCGCCTGGCCAAGTCCTTGGGGTGAAGGACGTCCGGGCTGGCATATTGAATGCTCCGCCATGGTGCGCCAATTCCTGGGAGACACGATTGACATTCATGGTGGAGGGCAGGATTTGGTTTTCCCTCATCATGAGAATGAAATCGCCCAAAGCGAATGCGCAAGTGGGCGAAAGTTCGCGAATTATTGGATGCACAACGCTTTTGTCAATGTCGATCATGAGAAAATGTCGAAATCACTCGGCAACTTCTTCACGGTCCGCGACATCGCCGCGAAATATCCATACAACATCATTCGCTACTTTATGTTGACCGCTCATTATCGCAGTCCGATTGATTTTAGTGATGAAATGTTGGATGTCGCGGTTACCAGTATGCATCGGATCGAGACTTGCGTGGACAATCTGACCTTTGCTGCGGATTCACGGAAAGATATGGAATTGGACGATGACTGTGAACTGTGTGACAGTTTACGAGCGGGCGTGGCCGAATACCAAAAACAATTCATCGAGTCAATGAAGGATGATTTGAACACGGCGGATGCCTTAGCGGCGATTTTTGAACTGGTGAGGCTGGCCAACACGGCGGCCGCGGACACGAATGTTCCCTCTGTGATATTAACTGAGGCGAAAGCGATGATTTTGGAACTTTGTGAAGTTCTCGGTTTGGTTGTGCAGACCGCGGATCCGCATCAGGTTCCCAACGATGTGATACGCATGGTGAATGAACGAACCGCAGCGAAAGATCAAAAAAATTACGCCCTTGCCGATGAACTTCGAGCGAAAATCGAGAAAAAGGGATTCAAGGTGGAAGACACACCGGAAGGACCGAAAGTTTTACCCATATGAACTCTTTGAGGGCTTTGTTTCGCTATGATGGCGACATACGCGATGTTCCTGTATCGGCGCTCGCGTATGTTGGTGATGCGGTGTACGAGCTGTATGTGCGCACGCACGTGTTGAATCAGATAAAAGCAGGTTCGGGAAAGCTGCATCGCCTGAGTGTTCATTTTGTGCAAGCGAGTTTTCAAGCTCGAGCGCTTGGTAAAGTCATGGACGAGTTGACAGAGGAAGAGCGGGCGATTTTCAAAAGAGGGCGCAACAGTGATCCGGGCTCGATAGCGAAACATGCGGATCCCCTGGAATATAGGTTGGCGACCGGTCTGGAAACTTTGATCGGTTGGCTTTTTTTGTTGGAACGATTCGCCCGAGTGGAAGAACTGATGAGTTTGATCGTGAGAGACGATCAAGAGAAACCTCGATTGGAGTACAAATGAAAGATTCGAACACAAGGGACGAGCGAAAAGGTCAACATCAGGGCGGACGCGGAAATCACAAAAAACGCCATTTATATTCCGACCGATCGAGGGCGGACGATGAGAACCGACGATTCAAGCAAGGAGGTGGGCAACGCCCGAACCAAGCGAACAATCATAATCGTCCGGCAGGATCTAACCGTCCGACCCGGTACGAACGTACTTCCAATATCGGTCGATCAGCCAACAATGATCGTCCGGAAGAGCTAAGGGAAGATCGTTTGGAAGGACGCAATCCGGTGCGTGAGGCGTTGAAGGCCGGTCGAACCATCGAAAAAGCCTGGGTATTAAAACCCGCCTCCGGGAGTTATGACCGTCCGCTGTATGAGCTGATCACGGATATCCGCAAGCAAGGGGGAGTGATCAACGAGGTGAACGCGGACACGATGTCCAGAATTTCACAGACATTCAGTCACCAAGGTATTATTGTTCAAACTGCGGCGCATACTTATGTGGAATTAAATGAACTCTTGACGATGGCGGGCGAAAGTGGAGAACCACCCTTTTTTTTGGTGTTGGACAAGATTCAGGACGCGTATAATTTGGGCTCCATCCTCCGCGTGGCGGACGCCTGTGGAGCGCATGGTGTGATTTTCCCAAAACGTCGATCGGTCGGATTGAGCGCTCTAGTCGCGAAGGCTTCTGCGGGGGCGATTGAGCATGTCCCCTGCTGTAGGGTGAACAACCTCGCTCAGGCGCTTGGAACAATGAAAAAGGCGGGGATTTGGATTGCGGGCACCGATGCCGCCGGACAGGATGTGTATACAGAATCGGATCTTAGCGGACCGCTGGCGGTGGTGATCGGCAGTGAAGGCCAAGGATTGAGTCCGGCCACCGCAGGGCACTGTGATTTTCTGCTTTCCATCCCGATGCGTGGCGCGGTCAACTCGCTTAACGCCGCGGTTGCCGGTGGAGTGATCGCCTTTGAGATCGCCCGCCAACGTCGGCTTAAGAATGATGAATGATCTCAACAGTCGAGAGTTAATGGAGACGCTCCGGCGCGCGAAAGCCGGAGACGTCGAAGCGATCGAGACGGTCATGATTTCACACAAGCCGCTCGTTCGGGAACGGATCGCGCACCTTTATATATTAGGCGCTGACTATGAAGACACGTTGCAGGAGGGAATGATTGGGCTCTATAAGGCGATCCTGACATACGATCCGGCTCGAGGCGCGTCCTTTGCGACCTACGCTTCCACCTGTGTGCGCAATCATGTCATCGATCAGGTCAAAAAAGCCGGGCGAGAGAAGGACAGTCCGCTCAACCTTTCCTTGTCGTTGCAAAACTTCAACGGAGATCAAGAAACCGCCGAGCGATCCGGTGAGCTGGAGATCGCTGACGATGAGGCGGATGTGCTTGAACGTTTGATTGCGCAAGAATTGACCGGCGATTTGAGCTTTTTCATCCAGCAAAACCTTTCCACCTTTGAAAGAAAGGTGTTGACTTATTATTTGCGACATTTTTCAAATCAGGAAATCGCGCTGAGGCTGGCTGTCTCATCGAAATCTGTGGAGAATGCGTTGTATCGGGCTCGTCAAAAAATACGGACATATTGGATGGACACTCTTGAGGACAGATAAGCTGACAAGAGGTTTGATGAAATGAAACTCAGCAAAACATTCTGGAAACGACTGGCGGTTATCTGTGTCGCGGTTGTCGCGCTCGCCGTCGGTGGGCTTCTAAACGTCTACTACACGACAACCCTCTCAAACGGCGCGTCGGGAGGGACCGGTCAAGGTGGGCAGAGTGGCAACGGCGCGCTGTTGTTGGTTTCTTCCTATACCGACAGCCAGTTGGTGCAAAAAATTTTGGACGCCATGGTTAGTGGCGCCGATGTGCAGGCGGTGTATGATTCCATACCGCTTTACCAGCTAAACGGTATCACCTATGAGGAGTTTTATCAATACGTCGGATTGCTCAAACAATTCACGGACGGCAAGGCGGATACCTATGAGAACATGACGATTTCCGAACGCGAGGCTGTGCAAAAACGAATTGTATCCCACTCCAATGAGTATAAAAAAGTTGCCTACACCAGCTCATATTTTTGGCTGAAAAACTCAGCGATTTCCGGAGAGTCGGAACGGCTCCCTTTGGTGATTCAGAAGAATATTCAGGGTGAACCTTATTTGTCCAGAGACTGGGTGACGCGTTCGATCAATATTTATGATTACAGCAACTTATATTTTAGTGTGTTGGAAAATGGAAATGTTGATGAATTGTCGCTATTAGTGTGGAGCGATATTGAAGATCCTTCGGTGCGCGAATATAAGGCTGAAAAACTGATTCAATACTATCAAAATCGTGAATTTGATTTTGACGCCTCCATGAGTGTCACATCCATACGAATGGATGAGATCGCCTTTGAACAACGATTTGACGCCATGTCGGGCGGCGACACAGATGAGATGGACTATTCGCAAAGGACGATCAGCATCATTTCGCCCGGTAAGGATGTGTTCGAGGTTATTGACGAGGCTCCCATGACTTTGGAAAAAACGGATCAAATCATCTACGCCGGTGAAAATGAACTGTTTGGAGTGGGTGAGTACGTGTACAGCGATCATTTAACAGAATTGATCGGAGCCCCCGATGAGGTGATTCGTCACCCGTTGCCCGATTGGATCGAGTATCCGGATGACACGGAGGCAATGCTGGTCGACGTTCAATACCCCAATTTCACATTGCAGGTCATTGGATATAGTCCGGCGGACGATGACAGGTGGGAAGGCGTCGTCAGGACGGTCTCCCTGCTGCGGCCGGGTGTGCGGACAGGCTCGGGTATTGAGATTGGATCTGAGACGAAGGAGCTGCTGTTGCGTTATCCTTTCATGGATCAACATGGCTATTCGATCTATGATAGCCGTGTCGAACTGTACGCGGGAAGAAAAGATGGTGGACTCGTCAGCGTCATCATTACCGACCACAGCTACAACCAACGTTACAGAGCGTCGGAAAGACGGTAATGTCAAACGCCTCGCGCGCTGATTGGCGCGATTTTGGACCATGAGGATGGTCCAAAATCGCAATTATAAAGAGAAAGTGAGGCAAGAGCGGCGCCTACATTAGACGCTCGGTGATTGTGTCCAGCACTTCAGAGGAGCAGCCCGCGTTCTCGAGGTAGGAACGGGCGGAATGATGGCGCTGATAAAAATGATCCAACATTTTCTCCATGTTCTGATGGTCCGAACGTAATAATTGCTTGAAGTTATCAGGATATCTTTTAATTTTAGGTTCCAGAGATGGTTTTAAATAGCTATAACTGACTTCATAATTGGCTATGATGTCGTCGTTGCGCACGCCTCCCAACATTAAAATGAGTGCGCTGATGATGCCCGTTCGGTCTTTTCCCTGTTGACAATGAAAGAGTACGGCTCCGGATTTCACGGTAGCCATTTGTCGAAAGACCATGGCGAATCGCTCCGCGTTATGGTCCAGCAGATGGATGTAAAAATCTCCAAGAATGGTGCCGGATGACGCGTCAAGCGCGTGGAAGAATGATGCCATTTGACTATCTTCGATAAGCGGTGTATGTGCTTCGCGAATTGTCCCGTGAGAGTGAAGTGAGCTGGGCTTGCTGTTTCGCTCGGAGGATGTGCGTAAGTCGAGAGATAACTCAACAGGGAAGTGATCCAGATAATCAAGTGTGGAAGTGCCCAGGTTGACCGGCGCGTCAGAGCGCAAATAGCGCCCGAATTTAGTGATTTGACCATCTTTTGTGGGCAAACCACCCAAATCACGCAGATTATAGAATCCGTCGAGCGGTTTACGAATTGAGTCGAAGTAAGGGACAGACATGGTGGTGAACCTCTTTCTTGTGTGATGTCAGCGATTGATCTCCATTTGATTTCGTTTTGCCGCTTGCGGATACGAAAAACAGCCGCCAAAGCAGCTGTTTGATTCCCGCCAATATCTATTTTACTAAATGATATGCGCAAAGACACCACATAAAACGTGTTATTTCTGCAGATGCTTGGCCAAACGGGACTTTCTTCGAGCCGCGGTATTTTTGTGCAGCAAACCTTTGGCGCAGGCCTTATCGATCGATTTATGCGCTTCGCGCACCAAATCGGCGGCGTTGTCCGCGCCTTCGGAGATCGCCAGTTCGGCTTTCTTCACTTTGGTTTTGAGCGCGCTGTTGTACATCTTATTCGCGGCACGTTTGCGATTGTTGACTCCCACTCGTTTGATCGCAGATTTAATGTTCGGCATCCTTGTCACCTCCTATTAGATTTCGTTCCTTACAAAACGCTTTGATATTCTATCGCATATTCAATATATGCGCAAGCATAAAAAGGGAAAACGCTTGAAACAGGTGGTTACAAGCGTTTTCTGGCGCGCCCGGCAGAGATCGAATCCACAACCTTCTGATCCGTAGTCAGACACTCTATCCAGTTGAGCTACGGGCGCATTTTACTGCGTTCTTTCATTGTGCAGCAAAAACTATTATAACGCTTTGCAGTTGAATGTCAAATTTTTTTAACCAAGGGCAATTGCCGGTGAGTTGTAATCCGAATCCCCTGTTTATTAAGGGATAACCTTTACAAACCGGAAAAAGGGGATAACCTTTGCTGTCCGCCTCGAATGAAAGCAAGCCGGCTGATGACATCGCATGTTCGGGGCGGCGCGGGTGTAGGTGAGGCCTACTCGTCGGATAAAAGCACACGGTGGAAGACTTTTTTTCCTTTGCGCAGGATCATCTCATCGTGATCAAAATCGTTTGCCGAAAGTGTTTGCCTCATATCGCTGACCGCGACGTCGTTTACATAAATTCCGCCTTGCTTGATCAGACGCCTGCCTTCAGCTCTTGAAGGAATCAATTTGGCAAGTTCCAACACATCAAGCACCAACACGCCGGAATCCAAGTCGCTTTTCCTCAGAGTCGTCGTCGGCATCGAGTCACTCCTGCCCGGGCCGGAAAATAAAGCTTCCGCTTGTTTTTTACAGATCTCCGCCTGTTCCTCGCCGTGAACGATCTTGGTCACTTCATAGGCCAGGCGGGCTTTGGCCACATTGAGCTCGGCTCCCTGCGCCTGTCCATATTCTCTTATTTCCGGCATTGGCACAAAAGTAAGTAGTTTAAGGCAGGTGATCACATCCGCGTCATGAACATTGCGCCAATATTGATAGAAGTCGAAGGGCGCGGTTTTTTCCGGATCCAACCAGACCGCACCTTTGGCGGTTTTGCCCATCTTGCTTCCTTCGCTGGTGGTCAGCAGATTGAAGGTCATGCCGTGGACCTCTTTGGATTCTTTACGTCTGATCAGATCAATGCCGGCCAGGATGTTGGACCATTGATCGTCCCCCCCCAATTGCATTTCACAGTTGAAATTACGATACAATTCCAAAAAATCATAGGCCTGGAGCAGCATGTAGTTAAATTCCAAAAAGGTCAGGCCCTTTTCGTACCGTTGTTTATAGCATTCCGCCGCAAGCATGCGATTGACGGAAAATTGTGAGCCGATTTCCCGGATGAACTCGATATAGTTCAGACCGATGAGCCAATCGGCGTTGTTGACCATGAGCGCTCGGTCGTCATCAAAGTCGATTAGAATCTTCATTTGTTCACGAAAGCGATCCACGTTATGTTGAATGACTTGCGGGGAAAGGACTTGACGCAGATCCGACCTGCCGGACGGGTCGCCAATCATGCCGGTGCCACCACCCAACAAAGCGATCGGCCGATGCCCAGCCCGTTGCATGTGAGCCATGACCATCATGGTAACAAAATGCCCTACGTGGAGACTGTCCGCAGTCGGATCAAAGCCAATATAAAAAGTCAGACCGGGGCGGGAAAGCCGCTCACGGATCGCTTCCTCGTTTGTGGTCTGGGCGATATAGCCCCGTTCATTGAGAACGTCAAATATATTTTCCTTGTTCATTTTCTCATCCAATCTAAAGGTGCTGTCAAGCTGTTTCGTAATGGCATGATCAGGTCCATGCGATTAATCCATTTGAAATATGTTGATCCAGACATATCTGTTTCTATTTGTTGTTGGCTGAACGAATTGATTCTACAAAATGACTACATTTGTGTCAAAATCATTTGCCGGATTGTTGCCGCACAGCGCGGATCGGATATCGCTCGCCCGGTTATCTAAAAGATGCTGAGTGGTGAAAGAGTTGCCCCTATCGGAATATTCCAAAAAATCAGACACTCGGCTGATTACCGGCAATCGGGCATGCTTACGCATCAACTTCAGCAAATAGCGTCCTTTCTTGTCAAAGCCGAGTATCCGCAAATATTCCGGTCCATTTTTCAGGGCGTCCGCACGATCGGACGAGTGAATACCCAAGATGATGGCGGTCAACACACGTTGCACTTTGGCGCGTGAAAAATTGCGTCCGCTTGTCCGGTTGACAATCTCGTCCCAAAAATCGGATGGCTCCACTTTTCGCTGAGCCAACCGGAGGTTGTCCACCGTCTGTTTCAAACGATTCGCAAGATCCGGGTCGCATCCATCGAACCTTGTCAGCTCGTCAGCCGATGTCGAACGAATTTTAGAATACGCCGCCAAACCGGCCGAACCGGGAATCAGCAGCTCACCGACTCGACGGGCATATAAAATTTGCGCCGCGGAACTTGGCGGCACACATTCATGCAACATCCTGATGAAGTCGGCGGTCCGCCCGAAGGATTGGCTGCCTCTCGAGAATTCTCGGATCGCGTTGGCGGATGGCTTGCGGACTCCATCCGCGGGTGCGTCGCCAATGGTGGGACTGGCATAATCGTCCCCCTCCCGCAAAAAAGTTGTGGCCTTCATTTTCCCACTCAGCTCAGACTCAATCGCCTTCAAGTACTCAATTCCCAGCCAATTATTTGAGCCGGTCAAGATTTCACGCGCACGGTCGGCGTTCATTCCCTCCACCTGTCCGTGCCGGGTCAGATACTCGCCGATCGTTGAGCTCCAAGCCGCTCCGCCTCTCTTGCCGAGGCGCAGCCGGCTTTGTAACAATTCGCTAAGCTGGGTAGGCTCCGCTAAAATCAGCGAAGCCAGAATGCGCAACTCATCGATCTTTCCCGCTTCGGAGCCGAAACAAAGATGATTGCACACGCCGGTCGCGGATAAGGCACGGACCGCTCCGGACGCGAAGTATCCTGCGCTGCCGGTCGCAAAGATGGTCGGCAACTCGATCACCAGACTGACACCGGAGGCAAGGGCGGATTTGGTTCGCCTCCATTTGTCCAGCAGCGCGGGTTCGCCGCGCTGCGTCCAGTCGCCGGACATGATCGCGATGACCGCGGTATCGTCACCAAAAGCGTCGCGAATTTGTCTCAGCTGATGAAGATGTCCATTATGAAATGGATTATATTCGGTGGTCACCCCAACCGTACGCATGTTCATTCCTCACGTTCTTTGTTTGCCGCCGGTTTCAGGCCGGTTTCGGCGGCTGATCTTGTGACCGGACAATAAGCTCTTTTATCTCATGGTACCGCAAACCTTATTCGACTAAACACTGAGTCGCTGATAATCAGTATCATAGCAAAGGCTTTGTAACATTGAAGAAATGAATGAATCAGTTTATACTTTACCTATGTTAAAAGTCGCCGGCGCATCTGCCGGATTCACAAGACAGCGAGGTAATGATTATGGGATTTATCGATTCAATGTTTGAACGGGCGAAAACGGAGAAGAAAACGATAGTTCTTCCTGAAGCCAACGATATCAGGACGCTGACGGCAACAGAGAAGATACTCGAGAACGGCATAGCCAACATTGTGTTGATCGGTAATCCTGATGATGTTAAAGCCGCCGCGGGTGATTTGAATATCTCCGCCGCGACGATTGTTGATCCGGAAAACTTCGACAAAATGGATGAATACGTGAATCAGTTCTATGAGTTGCGGAAAAAAAGAGGCATGACTCCCGAGAAGGCCGCGGAAATGATGAAGGATGAAATGTATTTTGGCGTCATGATGGTCAAGATGGGAGATGCCGATGGCATGGTGTCGGGCGCCGTGCACAGCACCGCTGACACGCTTCGTCCCTCTTTGCAGATATTGAAGACCGCCCCCGGCACCAAGCTGGTCTCTTCGTTTTTTGTGGTGGATGTCCCCAATTGCGAGTATGGCGATGAGGGCGTTTTTGTCTTTGGTGACTGCGGATTGGTTGAAAATCCAAGCGCGGAGGAACTTTCGGAAATCGCGATTTCCTCGGCGGATTCGTTTAAGGCGCTGACCGGAAATGACGCCCGTGTGGCAATGCTGTCATATTCCTCAAAAGGCAGCGCGAAAAATGAACTTGTGGACAAGGTTGTCGAGGCCACCCGCCTGGCTCGCGAGAAAGCGCCGGAGCTGGCACTGGATGGCGAGCTTCAATTGGACGCGGCGCTTGTGCCGAGCGTGGGCAATTCCAAGGCTCCGGGCAGTCAGGTGGCCGGCAAGGCGAACACCTTGATCTTCCCCAATCTCGATGCCGGGAACATTGGCTATAAACTGGTGCAGCGTCTCGCAAAGGCGGAGGCGTATGGCCCGATTACCCAAGGCATTGCCAAACCGGTAAATGACCTCTCAAGGGGCTGCAAGGCCGAAGACATTGTCGGCGTGGTGGCCATCACCGCGGTCCAGGCGCAGATCATCTGAGCCGTTTAGTTTGTCATTTAATAGCGTGGAGCATGTTATGAATCTAATTTTAAGCAGGAGGCGGGAATGAAAATTTTGATAATCAACGCGGGTAGTTCCTCTTTGAAATACCAGCTGATTGAAAGTTCGAGTGAGGACGTGCTGGCGAAAGGGCTGGTCGAACGGATCGGAATCGAAGGTAGCCAGCTGAAGCATGCCAAGAACGATGTGGAAGTGGCTATAAAAAAATATATGCCCACACACGCGGAGGCAATCAATGCGGTCGCCCAGGCGCTGGTGAACAGTGAATATGGCGTTATTGAGTCACTGTCGGATATCGATGCGGTTGGTCATCGAGTGGTGCACGGAGGCGAGCACTTCTCAAAGTCGGTGCTGATCGATGACGACGTGAAGAAGGCGATTAAAGACTGTTTCCCACTCGCGCCGCTGCACAATCCTCCCAATATGACAGGTATCACGGCGACCGAAAAGACCATGCCGGGTATTCCGCAAGTCGCTGTTTTTGATACCGCTTTTCATCAGACCATGCCTGACTACGCCTACATGTATGCGCTGCCCTACGAAACATACGAAACATATGGTGTGCGCCGCTATGGCTTTCACGGAACCTCACATAACTATGTTTCCGCTCAGGCGGCCAAGATTATGGGTAAACGGATCGAGGAACTCAAAATCATCACCTTGCATCTGGGCAACGGTTCTTCCATCAGCGCCATCGACGGTGGCAAGAGCGTGGACACAACCATGGGACTGACACCGCTCGCGGGTGTGCCGATGGGAACGCGCTGTGGTGATATTGATCCCGCGATTGTCAAATTCCTGATGGATGAGGGAGATTACTCCATCAAAGATTTGGACCGTATAATGAATAATCAGTCCGGTATGCTCGGTGTGTCCGGTGTCAGTTCGGATTTTCGCGATCTTTCGGAAGCGGCCGCTGACGGAAACGCGCGAGCCGCGCTCGCGCTGGCCATGTTCAAATATCAATGCCGCAAAGTAGTCGGTTCCTACGTTGCCGCGATGGGCGGCGTGGACGCGATTATTTTCACCGCAGGTGTCGGCGAAAATGATTTTGTGGTGCGCCAAGACATTTGCGACGGTTTGAGCTGCATGGGAATTAAAATTGACAACAAAAAGAATGAGAACGCGCCTCGAGGTGAGGGGGTGGAGATCTCCGCTGACGACTCACCGGCGAGAATTTTCGTCATTCCGACAAACGAGGAATTGATGATCGCCAAGGATACCGAGCGAATCGTCAGCGCGATGGAAAACTGATTGCAGTCAAGGCTGAAAGTCGAGGCATCCTCTGTGATGCCTCTTTCTATTTACCGGCGCGTGGCCGACCGGAGAGTGCTTGAAGGTGAAAAATGAAAAAGAACGCGGATGAGATCCTCGAACTGTTGTTGAATATTTATGACAAAATTGAACGGACCCAGGATGAGGCCCTACTCAAAGGGTATTTTAGCGACATTACCAGGACTGAGATGAACACCCTGGATCGCATTGGGCCATATGATACCCGGACAATGGGGGAGACCGCCGGCCGACTGGGCATCACGACAGGGACGTTGACGGTCGCTGTGGATCGATTGGTGAAAAAAGGTTATGTGGAACGAAAGCGCGCCGAAACGGATCGTCGCATTGTGTTGTTGTCTTTAACCAGAAAAGGCAAACTGGCATATCGTATGTATCGAAAATTTCACCGTCGCATGGTGGAGGACATCTTCGCAAGTATGGATGAGATGGAAGAAAAACAGCTGGTAAATTCGTTTGAGGGCATAAACGAGTATTTGAATGAACAATATCAGATGTTGAAGGGAAAGGACAAAAGGCATGCAGATTAGCTATGACAGTGTTTACGATGTCGTGGTCGACGTGGTCGCTTCGGCGGCCATGACGGAACGAGCCAATATTAGAGGTGATCAGGACCTGATAGCCGATTTGAATTTAGATTCGCTGGCACTGTTTGAGGTCGTGGTCGATCTGGAAGAAGCCTTCCGGCTACAGATCGCCGACGAGACAATTGAAAAACTTCACACTTGCAGTGAAATCACGCAGTTTATCCTGCGCGAACTTGGCGATCAATGATCGCCAAAACCCATGCTGTCCGAATGCAAAGTTATCAAAGCTATCAATCAGTCGCTTGAATGAGGCCGCGACCATTGAAGTGCTCGTCAGTCGCGTGCCGGTGAAAAAGAAAGACGACGTGGCCAAAATCACGTCGCCTTTCTTTTTCATAGTTATTTTGATCGATCGTTGGTTCGCTCAGGCGATTGAGAATTAAGCGCGGGCCACTTTGATTTTCCCAAATGATCGCGGAATTTCCTTGCCCTTGAATTGCTTGCGCATCCATTCTTCCAAAGCGGTGGTCATATCTCCAGCTTTGTCATATTGGTTAGGATCTAGAGGTTCCCCGAAGGTGATGATCACTTTACGGCGTTTCTTTGTCAATGGATCGCGCCCTTGCGGGAATTTCATGTGGCGATTAAACACTTCGTAGCCACCATCGATAAAGACCGGCACCAAGGGAACGTTGGCTTTCTGTGCCAGATAGCAGGCTCCGTCCTGAAATTCTCCGAGACGTCCGTCGACGGAACGGGTGCCTTCCGGGTGTACTAACAGGATGTTACCCTTGTCAATTTGCTTTTTCGCCATGATCAGTCCGCGCGCCGGATTGCCATAGCGGTCCAACGGTATGCCTCTGCCGACATGCATGATGATCTTGCCGAACAGTCCGTGATCGGTAAGCAGATCCGAGCCGGCCAGACTGGAAAAATATTTGAAATGACCCTTGGGTAAATAGGAGGCGATCAGCATGCCATCCACATAGGTCTCGTGGTTGGCGGCGAGAACGTATGGAACGGTCGTTGGTATGTTGTTCCGACCTCGAGCCTCCAGTTTGATAATCAACTTCGCATATGACATGCCCACCCAATTGAAAAAATGTCCTGTAAAACCTCGTTTCACAGGTTCGATATGGTTCACTCTGTTATTTCCAGCAGTTCGCACTGTTGATGATTTCTTCATATCAACCAAGATCTCCAATACCCAATCCTATCTCGCTATTTATTGCAGAATAGCATAAAAAATGCTAAAATACGATTCCATTATGGAAGTGTTTTATATTAGTTAACAATTGTTTCCATGTTAACAGTTCTCGGATTTTGTTTTAATCCATGGGGTGAAAATATCATGCAAAAGAGTATGGGCAAGCTTTCCTACCCTGTACGCGAATTCACGACGTTGATCGAAATGTTGCGCCAGACGGCGCACGATCACGGTTCAAGGATGGCGTATATGTTTCGCCGAAAGGCTGGCGAGCGTGTGCGCTATCGCACGTATGACGAGCTGCTGGAAGATGTCGAGGAATTGGGCACGGGATTGTTGAAATACGGCCTGGGCGGTAAAAAAATCGCGCTGATGGGTGAAAACTCGTATGAGTGGGCGGTTAGTTATCTTTCAATTATTAACGGAGTCGGCATTGTGGAGCCGTTTGATGTCAAACTGCCAACAGACGAGGTGATCAACCTGATCAATCAAAGCCGTGCCGATGTGTTGATCTTTTCACCGAAACAGCTGACCAAGGCGCGGGAAATCGCGGACAAAACTTCGGTGCGATATTTTATTTGTATGGATTTTATGCTGCCAAGGCATACACAACTGCCGCCCTTTGACGATGAGCGTTTTGTCATGTATTCGGAGGTGGCCAAGGTAGGTGCCCGGGCCCTGGCCGAGGGCGAACGTGATTTTGTGGATGCGCGGATCGATGTTCACGCCCCGGCGGCTTTGATCTACACCTCGGGCACAACCAGCATGGCCAAAGGTGTCATGCTTTCGATGGAGAATATTTGCGCCAATGTCATGGCGGGTGCCGGTTCGGTCTATATGCGCGCGGATGAACGGGTGTTGTCGGTGCTGCCTTTGCATCACACATTTGAAACGACCGCCGGTATGCTGATTCCACTTTATTTTGGCGCCTGCGTCTGCATAAACGATGGCTTGAGGTATTTGGCCAGCAACCTGGTTGAGTGGAATATCAATGTCATGGTCGGTGTGCCTCTATTGATTGAAAACATCTATAAACGTGTGGCGGAAAAAATTGAAAACTCGGGCAAATCCACAATGGTGAAAATCATGAGACCGGTCGCCCGCACCTTATCTTCCGCCGGATTCCACGCCAATCGGCGAATGTTCCGCAGCGTGATTGATGGCCTCGGAGGTGGCTTGCGCATGATCGTGGTCGGCGCGGCGGCCATGGATCCGCAAATTATCCAGGCGTTTTTGGATTTTGGCATTGAGTTTTATCAAGGCTATGGACTGACCGAACATGCGCCGATCGTGTCGGTTGGAACCGCTAAAAACAACGTGGTTGGCTCGGTTGGCCCTGCTTTGGATCAAGTTGAGGTCATGATCGATCAGGCGGACAGCGGAGTCGGCAACGAGGGCGAAATATTGGTTCGTTCCAAAAGTGTCATGCTGGGTTATTACGAAAATGATGAGGCGACCGCGGAGGCTATTACGCCGGATGGTTGGCTGCGTACCGGGGATATGGGGTATATAGACGCCAAAGAGTCCATTCACATAACCGGTCGCTCAAAGTCGATGATCGTGCTGACCAACGGTAAGAAAGCGTTCCCGGAGGAGATTGAAGTTTACATCAATCTGATTCCCGGAGTGTTGGAGAGCGTGGTTTGGGGCGACGACGAAAGCCTGGACAGCACCAGCATCTGCGCGAAATTGCAAATCAGGCGAGACGAAATCCCTGTTGATGACAAAAGTGACGCTTCGATCAGTAGTTTTTTGAAGGATCACATTCGTTTCATCAACCGTAAAATGCCGCAATACAAGGCGGTCAAATATTTCGTCTTTTCCGAAGAAGATATGATTCGCACGACCACGATGAAGGTCAAGCGGTTCAATGAAGTGGACAAACTGTATGATTTGCTGAATGCTAACGACTTGACAATGAGAACGGCCAATGGCAAAAATTTGGATCAATTGAGTCAGTCGAAGGAATGACCATTTCCATTGTTCAAGCGGACAGCGTCCGCTCGCTGACCGACTATGTTTTGCGCGAGGTCAAGGACCATAACCAAGCCTGGCCCAGACAGAGGGGTCTGATCATCGTTCCGGAATATCGCAAGCTTTCGATCGAAAGGCGATATTTGGAGATGGAAGGCACCGATAATCTGATGATGAGTGAGGTGCTTAGCTTCAATCGTCTGGTCTATCGCTTGTTGGACGCTTTGGGCGTGATCACGAACGACACATTGCTGCCTGAGGGCGCCGCAATGTTGCTGCGCAACATTCTTTATAATCAGCGTGACGAATTGAGCTATTTTGGCGCGCTACGTCAAAATCGCCGTTTTTTGCTCGAAATTGAGATGATTATCGGCGAGATGACGCGGTACGGCATATCCGCGGAGCAATTGGAGCGGCTCGAACCGACCAATGAGACGACACGCCGTAAACTGCGGGACACCGCCTCCATCATGCGTTCGCGCAAGCGTGTCCTGCAAGAGCGAGGCCTGATGGACAGTCAATCCTGGATGGAGCTTGCCTGTGATAGACTGGATCTTGTTTTTGACCACGATGGTGGATTCAAATCGAGTGTCGGCCCAACTAAAACCATGCGAAATCGTCTCGCCTGGTTGAAACGGACCCATATCTGGGTAACCGGATTTGGTGAGAACCGCAACTTCACCCCACTGGAGTTGTCGCTGCTTGAACGTTTGGGCAGAATCTGCCACATGCTGACGATCACAATTGTCGGTACTGAATTGGAGACGAATCCGACGCCAGACATCCTCCGCGAACAGGACGCGGGCGAGCGGACCCTTCTTACTTTGGAACGCTTGTTTCCGCGACACGATATGATTCATCTTCCCCCTCTTGTCCGGCCAACGGTGCGGACAGATTTCAATCAATTGTCCGACCGTGTGGGAGCGGATGGTTTTCCTTTCGCTCAACTGCTGGAGTGTGAGGATCCACTGACCGCCTTGCGCTGGACAGCGGGAAAGATCCGAGAGCTTGTCGAGAAGGGTGACTACAGGTATCGCGACTTCGCGGTGGCGGTCGCCAACGAGCAAGACTACCTTCCGGCGCTTAAGTCTACTTTCAGGCAGACCGGAGTTCCGCTATTTCTCGATGAGCGAAGGCCGCTGACCCATTCGCCAATTGGGCGTATGCTGAACTGGGCGCTTGATCTATGTTTGAGTGGTTTTACGCTGGACAATGTGATGGGATATTTGCGCTGCGGTTTGTTTGAGGTCAAAGAGGAAAGTCTGGATCGCTTTGAAAATCTATGTCTGGCGGGTGGACTAGAGTACGGTTATCTGTTTGAGGATGAACGGTTCGCTGTTTTAGAAAATGGCGAATCTGTACCTTGCGCAGAGGAGTTGGCCTTGCGTCAGGCCTATGTGGACCCGGTTCGTTCGTTGGCGGACGCGTCGCGTCAGCCGGCGCCCGCCGCCCGGCTCTGCGAACATTTGCGGCGCCTGATAAGCGAATTGAATGTGGCGGAGCTGACCGATCGTCTCTCCGAAGATCTACAGCAGAAAAATAAAATGGATGACGCCTTGTTGATTGTCCGTTCCTGGAATGGTGTGTCTGATCTGCTGGGACAGCTGGAATTGATCTGTGGCCGACAAACCATGCGCCTGGCTGAATTTCGACAAATTATTCGCTCCGGCCTGGACAACCTGGACGCCGCGGTCATCCCAACTTCCATTGATCAAGTGCTCGCGGGTTCTCCGGAGCGTGTGCTGGGCGGATTTCCCAAGGTCTTGTTCGTCCTTGGGGCGGAGGATGGCAGTTTTCCCTCAGCGGAATATTCGGAGGGATTGCTGAAGGATACCGAACGAACATTTTTATCAGAGGCGCTTGCCCTTGACTTCCCCAGTGTTTTTCGGCAAAAACCGTCGAATGATCGCTTCCTGGTCGATCAACTGACTCGCTTACCTGAAGATAAGCTGTATTTGCTATGGCAAAATGAAAAAAGGGCGGCTTCGATTTGCATGGAGCTGGCGCAAACTCGAGATGTTGAAAAAATCTCCAAGGAGATTACCTCGCCGCTGGACGTCCGCCTTTATTCTCCGGTGTTGGCGAGGTTGCGCCTGTTATCGCTCCCGGAACACTTGGAGCTGGTGACCACGGACACGCTTGAAGATTGGCGCCGGGTGGCCGTTCGTTGTCACAGAGCGGATGAAAAGGCCTACGATGAGGCGCTGCGCAAAATGGACAGCCCGCACGATATCGGACCTCGTCAGGTGCTGATCGAACCTAATATTGTGGGTGGGATTTTCGGGACCGCTGTGCGTTCAGGTGTGACTGCGTTGGAGCAATACATGGGCTGTTCGTACGCCTATTTTTTGCGGCATGTGCTGGGGGCCCGGGAACGTGATGAGTTTGATCTGAGGTTTAGCGAGCTCGGAGATTTTTTACACAAAGTGATGGAAGTTGCGTTCTCGCGCTTAATGATCGAACCTGATTTGCGTTCTGAGATTTTGCGGGACGCGAAGCGGTTTCAGGGATGGATCGACGAGTTGATCAGTCAGGTGGCCGCCGATCCCGCTTTTGAAAAAGCCTTCTCGCGACCGGAAAATCGAACTTCGTTTGGGCGCAGAGCAAGTAAGATCGCGCTCTATTCACTATATGGTCAGGTGGCGGAAAGTTTGACGGAGGGCCGTCTGCCGGTGGAGCTGGAATGGAAGTTTGGTCAGGACGCGGACGCTCGTCTGGATATCGGTTCGGCGACACTTCGCATGAACTTGACCGGGATCGTCGATCGTGTGGACAAATTACTTGACGGGCCGGATCAGGAGTTTTTTGTGCTTGATTATAAGTCAGGTAAAAAGAAGGTGGATGACAGCATGCTCTGGCATGGTTTCGATTTGCAGTTGCCGCTTTATTTGCAGGCCTGGCAAAATGCCCATTTAAATGAAATTCCGGGGGGAGCGGGATATCGTAAATTATCTCAACAGGTTTTAACGATGAGGCCGGATCCGGATGCTCCGTCCGACACGCTGATCAAATCGGATGGCTCGGACATTGTCCTTTCCGCCGAGGGTTTGACGAGATTGATGCGCCGCTCCATGATGAAAGCGACACACTGCCTAGAGTCGATCGCAGCGGGACAATTCTCAATCAATCCGACCAGACCCGAAAGCGGTGACTACAATCCTTGCCGGTATTGCCTCGCGAAAGGCGCCTGTGGTATCGAATCAACCGAGGAGGTTGAATTGTTGCCGGATGTCAGGCAAATCGCGCGGATGCTCGAATCTGCCTCCACCGCGGCAGATCAAACGGATCAGACTGAGCGGCATGCCGAGTCTCAATCTCCACTGGAGTTTTTGCTCCGACGCGACGATGCACGAGCGAAAGATGGACATGGGGAGGAGGCGGGCGGATGAATTTCACCACGGAACAGCAAATGGTGCTGGACGCCCGGCGTGGCAATATATTGGTGTCGGCGGCCGCGGGATCGGGAAAGACCGCGGTGCTGACCGAGCGCATCGTGCGCAGGGTGCGGCAGGAACTGGTGGATATCGACAATGTGTTGGTGCTGACTTTTACCGACAACGCCGCCATCAACATGAGGCAAAAAATCGAGGAGAAATTAAGACTGGCGCTACGTGGCGCGAAAGATGAATCCACACGCCGACGGCTGGAGCATCAGCTGGCCCGTCTTCCCTTGGCCTCCATTTCGACGATGCACTCCTTTTGTTTGAAAACCTTGCGCGACTACGCGAATCTACTCACCACGCCCGATGGAAATGACCTGCTGATCAAAACCGACCTTCGAATCATGACGCCCGAAGACAGAGATCGCTTGCTGGATGAATGTGTGGACCGGGTGTTGCGGGCTCGATATATCGCGGCCGCCGAGTCGGCTCACCCCGAAACCGAGGTGTTTTTGCATCTGACGGATATGTTCGCAAGTGGTCGCTCGGATAATTCTCTGCGTGAGCTGCTACTTTCGATGTATAACAAGTTGCGCAGCATGGCGGACTACCGTGAAATCGTGACCGGATTGATAGAACGATTAAAAGAAGATGCCGAGTCGTTTCCACAAAGCTTAGTCGCCGAGCACTATTACGAACGCCTGCGCCTGCTGGTCAGACGCTATGGCCGACATAGAGACGAATTGTGGTCTTTGCTGAACGACCCGGACTTATTTTTGATTAAAAACAAGAAGGAAAACGCTGCCCGTGTGCAGGTGCTGCTTGAATGTGTCGAACGACTTGACCGGATCTGCCAATATGTCATGACTGAAACGCGATTGGACTGGGACACGATCCATCGATTGGGAAAACCGATCACCCTCGATTTTAAGCTTAGCCTGCGCAAAACAGATGATTCATTGAAAACCAGGACCATCCAATTGTTGCGTTCAGTATTCGGTGAGCTTGCCCATATGCTCAACGGCCGGTACGGAACCAAATCATTTACGGATAACTATGTTTTTAACAAAGAAGGCGTGTTCGACCATAAAGTGGCGGAGATAGAAGCGGACACACGCCGGATGTTGCCCCAGCTTGAATGTCTTGTGGAGTTGTTGTTGGAACTCGACGATACCTTTTTGGCGTCCAAACAACTTCGGGGAGAGGTTGATTTTGCGGATTTTGAGCACTATGCTTTGAGGTTGCTGCGCCAGCCGGAGGTGTCTTTACACTATAGGGAAATTTTTAAAGAAATCTATGTGGACGAGTTTCAGGATACCAGCAGCATACAAAATTCTCTTTTGAGCGAGCTTGCCAATGAGAATCAGTTTGTGGTGGGAGATATCAAACAGAGTATCTACCGATTTCGCCATGCCCGCCCGGAGATTTTTGAACAGATTAAGCGGACATACCTATCTCATCGAGATGAGGGTACTTGTTTTGAGCTGCATCGCAATTTTCGCAGTTCGGATACCATTTTAAGGGCCGTTAATCAGATTTTTTCACTCATTATGAAAGAAAATGTGGCGGAGATCGAGTATGTGGACGGACATCAGTTCACACTGCCCCAAAATGACGAGGATCGAGAGCCGGAGCAGGCCCCTGTGCGCTGGATTGTCGGCCGGGATGATCAGGTCAGCGAAGCGGAGCTAATGATCGAGACAATCCGCGGGCTGATCGCCGCCGGCAGACAATATGGTGAAATCGCGGTTTTGATGCGCACCAACGATGCCTGCAAATCGATGATCAAAGCACTCAATGACGCGGGAATTCGCGCTTCCTCCGATCTACAGGTAAAATATCAGGATCTTTATGAAATCAATCTGTTGACCTCACTTGTTCAAGTGCTGGACAACGCGAGACAAGACTATCCACTGATCAGTGTGATGGCTTCGCCGCTGTTGGGTCAACCGTTCACTGAGGCTGAAATGGCGTTGGCGCGTCAAACCTGGGTCGCCCGGGGGGGCTCCCGGCGCGCTCCGTTTTCTGAGGTGGTGTTTGCCGATTTCTGGAGAGAGGAACATTCGGAGCCGGCTCGAAGATTGGAGTCGTTTCGCGATCGCCTGAACGAGGTCCGTGGCCGTCTGACAACCCGTCCGATTTCGATGGTGTTTGAGGAGCTGATGGCAGAGACAGGTCTGGTGGAACAATTGGCCATTATGTCTGATGGGGCCCGCCGGACGCGGAATGTGGAAGCATTCATGGATTGGATTCGACAGTATGAAACCGGCTACCGAACCGACATCGGCGGGTTCAGCCGATTTTTACAGCAACGTGAGGATGTGGCGTTTGAGCATAAGAAACTTACAAAAGAAGATGCCGAGCGATTAAATGCAGTGACCGTGATAACCAGTCATTCAAGCAAAGGGCTTGAGTTTCCGGTGGTCATGATCGGCAGCATGTCGCGCAATATTCATGGGCGCCCGGCATTGGATGGAAAAGTGGACTTTTCAGAAAAACTGGGACTTGCTTTCCAGGTGTTTCAGGACGTGGATGGCATCATGTATACCTGGAAATCTATGCAGTATAAGGCGGTTGAGATGGAAGTCCGACAGGCGCATTTCGCCGAGGAATTACGTCTGCTCTATGTCGCGATGACCCGAGCCGAGCAAGAACTATACCTACTGAGTCCTGATTTTCACAAGATGGTCGAGAAAATAGAACAAGGTTTCGAACTGAGTTCCACCGATCTGCGCGACGAGGATATCGCCGGTCTGAAGACCTATGATGAGCTGTTGTTGGCCGCTTTGCTGTCGTCCGGCGAATTTTCAGCTGACGCCCTAAGCCGGTTTTTAACTGCCGATCCTCAGCCTTCGTCAGCTCAACTTCTGACCGGTGCAACAGGGTGGCGGCTCATCGCGCCACCGTCTGAAATGGAGGTGGAAGAGGAAGAAAAGGCCACACCAGTTCGGGCGATCTCGGACTTGATGGCGGATTCCTTGTTTGCGAAAGAAGGCCTTCAGGATCGGAAAACGGCTGTCACGTCACTGCTGCGCGCGCCGAAATCCACTTTGGCGCGGGCCGTTTCGCAAAAAACAGTCTCTACTGACATCCCACTGAAAATTACGGTTGTCGAGATGAAACGTAGATCCGATCGATTCGACGCGGAGCGAGCGGCTGAGGCGGGTCTGCCTCTGAGGGCGATCAATCTGGTGCCGCAACGTTCGGCCGAAACACGCTTTGAAGATGATCTGCGAAATGGTGCAGATTTACTTGCCGGCGCCGAATTGGGCACCGCGCTACATAAGGCGTTTCGTTTTTTGGATGTTGAGTTGCTGCGTGCCGCCGGTACCGAAGAAGCCACAACACAACAACTGAGGTGGATGGTCGCGGATGGCTGTCTAAGTGATAGGGAGTTTCACTCCCTACTGCCCTTCGCGAACTCATTGCTCACCTTTTCCCGGTCCGACCTGGCCGCGCGAATACTCGACGCGGAGGCGCTGGGACCGGATGGAACGGACGAATGTCTGGGCGTTTTTCGCGAAATACCGTTTACCTTGACCATACCGGCGGCCGGACTGTATCCGACTGAGAATTTGTCGGATGACGATCAAATCATGGTGCAAGGGATCATTGATCTCTGGTTCGAAATTAAGGGGCGCTGTACTTTGGTGGATTATAAATCCGATCGGGTGCCGAGCGGAATGGATCCTGACTCTTATTTTATTGAAAATTATCGATCTCAACTTGAGATTTACGCGGAAGCCGTTCGCCGCGCGGCGCGCCTTCCGATCGACCGGATGATTATTTGGTCTGTGCGACATTCACGCGCCATTGAAATACCACAAGATTAGTCGGAGACTTGATTTTCGTCCGGATGGATGAGCTTTTTGTTCTCCTTGGCGAACTTGCGTCGCGCCCCGCGTCCGCCTTCCCGCTGTTCAATTCGCTTGTTTTGCGCGCGAAGATCACGAAAAAAAGAATGGATCAACCGGGCGCATTCTTCACGCATCAAGCCACCTTGCACAAAAACGTCATGGTTGAGTCCCGGTAAAGAGAGGATGTCCCAGCGCGATCCGCAGGCGCCGGCCTTTGGGTCGTAGGCGCCAAAAAACAGATTGCGCAGACGAGCGTTTTGTATAGCGCCCGCGCACATGATACAGGGCTCCAGTGTTACATACAAATCACAATTATCCAGCCTCCAGGAACCAAGATGGCGGCAGGCGCTCCGCAAGGCGAGAAGTTCGGCGTGTCCGCATACGTTCTGCTCGGTCTCGCGCACGTTCCAACCTTCGCCGATGATGACGCCGTCGCATACGACAACCGCACCGATCGGCACCTCACCCAACTCCCCCGCCCGGTGGGCCAGACGGATCGCCTCATTCATGTAGACGGGGTCGAATTCGTTTTTATGAAATGACATCATTGTCCGCTCCTTCACGATTGTAATAATCAGCTGATAGAATTATAATAGATTTTGCTTTGCCGTGAAAATGAGACCATTTTCCGCACGGAGCCACATTTACTGCTTTACTGAAAAGTCTGAGTGAATCATCAGGAGAATAATAGATGGCGATTAAAAATGGCCGCTGTGCCAACTGTGGATCGATAATCCGTTTTGACGATCGGAATGAATATGCCGTATGTCCGTTTTGCAACGCGAAAACCGAAGGTAAGACAGCTTTGGACATAGAAGCGAATCCAAAGAAATATACATTTTTGAATGAGCCTCAAGAAGAGCTCAGCGAAGAGGACGCCGAGCTCGCGATGGTGGGGTATAAGAGCAAAGATTCTGCGGCGGCGCGAAAAGCGCGTTTGTCCGCCGAAGCCTCGCGCGCCCGTTCAAAAGCGGACGCACAGCCGACCGCGGCCGAGCGAGTCGCCGCGCTGCGTTCCAAACCCATTGAGATTCCCAAGACCACCACGAAACAACGTTTGCTGATCGGCGGTGGCATTGTTTTAATTCTCGGTTTGCTGGTCGGTATCAGTCTGCCACTTGTGATCCGGCGAGATAATATGCGTTCACAGTTGGAAGCCAACATTGGTGAAATAAGTGTTTTCGAGATTAAAGACGACAATCATTACGCATTTCAAGGATTAAAAAATGACAAGCTGGTCGTTGTCGCGCCGGAAGGGCTCGAAGATGATGAGGCGCTGCGGATGTTCGACAATTTAAAAAAGAGTAGAGCGGAAACCTACCAATTGGAAAGCACCGATGAGCAGTCAACTTTGACCTTAACGGTGCTCAGCGAGGACGGTTCGGTCGAAGTGCGTCGCGGAGAGGTGAGTGTGCTTGGCGATTGACTGATTCAGGATACGTGACCGACCCTCTGATCGACTGATTAATTAATAAAAGGTTCAATAAAAGGTTCAATAAAAGGTTTGCCTCCCTTGGCAGTGAGTCGCATAGGGGAGACAAACCTTTTAATTTGCCGATTAGATGGACAGTGGCGATGTCAGGTCAAATCCAAATAGGCGATCACAGCCTGCGCGGCGATGGCTCCATCCCCCGCGGCGGTCACGATCTGGCGCAAAACGGTGTCTCTCACATCACCTGCCGCGTAGATTCCCGGCAGATCGGTCGCCATACGAGAATCTGTCTTGATAAATCCCTCGTCCGTCAAGATATCGAGACCGGCCAAACAATCAGTCTTGGGAACCAGGCCGACCATTGGGAAAACGCCGGTGGACGCGATGACTACATCCTCACCGGTTTTGCTGTCGCTGAATCGTACCCCGGTGACCGCATTGCCGTCCCCCAAAAACTCCTGAGGAGTAAGGTTATATCTAACTTCGATTTTGTTGTTACGCTTAACAACCTCTTGTAAATATTTTTCTGCCCGCGGAACATCTCGACGTAACACCAAAGTGACCTTTTTAGCGAATCGAGTCAGATAGTCGGCGTCTTCATAAGCGGTGTTTCCGCCACCGATCACGATGACTTCCTCGTCCTTATATAAAGAGCCATCGCAGACCGCGCAATAGGCGATTCCTTTGCCGGCATATTCATTTTCACCCGGTATGCCCAACAGGCGGTTGACCGTTCCGGAGGCGATGATGACGGAACGAGTCAGAAACACACGGTCCGAGCAGCTCACTTCAATTATACCGTCTTCGCGCACATGTACCGACGTGACCGTCGCGAACTCTTGGTCCAGTCCAAAGCGTGTGCTGTGCTCATACATTTTGGCGGCCAGGTCGGGCCCATCGACGGCGTCGATGCCGGGATAATTGTCTATAATGGAAGTGTTCGCCATTTTTCCACCCGGGAACAGTCCTTCAATCATAAGTGCGTCGAGACGCGCGCGCGACACATAAATACCCGCGGTCATCCCCGCGGGCCCCGCTCCGACGATAATTACATCATAAAGTTTCTCCATAGTTATCCTCCGCTTCTGTTAACTTAATAAAAAAAAGAGATCTGAAATGCCTTTGGTACAATAGTTTCACCACAAAACAGGTACCTCCCTAAGGAAAGGAGCAAATCAGATCTCATGAAAAGTATACCATCTAATCTAACTTGTCCCCGCTGTTTCTCTAAAAGCCTTTACCACTTCGGTAAAGATAAAAAAGGTAATCAGAAGTTCCAGTGTCGCAATTGCATGAGACAATGGGCACCTGCCAGTAAGAATAAGAAGGAAGATTTTCAAAGAAAGTACCCTCCTTGTCCTAAGTGTGGTAGGGCTAGCTTCCTGCACCATGACTACAAGCTGTATTCCAACTTTCGTTGTGGAGACAAGAAGTGTTACCACTCTTTCTTTGTTGTAAAGCTGGTTGAAATTCCATCCTGCTCGTCTAAAGTTATTCCGCTAGAGCAGTTCACAATGAAACGAATGCGTCATCCTTTCCATCTTGTTCTAACGGCTCTCATCCATTACTTTATTGGCAATTCCACCTTGAGAAAGGTTTCTGAAACACTTCGACTCGCACACAACATTGAGGTGTCTCATGTCACAATCTCTAAGTGGTGTAAACGCTTCGCGCCTGCTCTCCTAGCGGCAGCTGAACCTTACAAGAAGCAGATCAACCTAGCTGACTCTGACGAATGGCATTTTGACGAAACCTACGTGAAGATCAAGGGCAAATGGTATTATCTCTGGCTTGCCATGGATTCTGAAACAAGGATGATTCTGGACTTTCATCTGTCACCAACCAGAGATACTACGTCCGCCTACTCTCTCATTCACAGCTGTCAGGAGCAGTTTGGCAATCCACAAAGCATGTTCGTCACAGACAGATATCCCGCTTACCAAAGAGCGTTCGATCACCTTGCTCCCTGTGTTGAGCACCAGCTCGTCGAAGCGTTCTCTGATGATATTTCCAACAATGTCATGGAAGCGTTTAATGGCCAGTTTAAGGCTTGGTATAAGGCTAAAAGAGGCTTTGACTCTTTTGAGTCTGCTAACATCCTGATTGCGCTTTATATCTTCTTTTACAACTACATCAGACCGCACCAATCTCTCTTCAACTGGACTCCAGCTCAGGTTGCCGGGGCACAGTACCAAGAAAAACAAAGGAGAGCCTGTCTTCTGATTGCTTAGGCATATTCAGTTCTCAAAGTTCAATTGAATCTCTTTCGAGATTTCTTTCGCATGTCCGGATTTTATTCTTTCGCTTTCCTTACATGCTTTCTTTGTGCTATCTTCTTTTCAACTGGTGAATCCTTAAGTTTCTTCTGAATCTTTGTTCGCCAATTGCATTTCAGATCTCTTGTCTCTCATCTTTAATTAACAGAGCCTATCCTCCTCTTTAATCAGGCGTCTCCGCCGATCGATTATTAATTTTAATTGACAATATTCTACCAGTTACGTCAAAATTTTTCCCTGAAAATGGTTGCTTTGGCAACAGTTCAATGAATGATGATGTCCTTTATATTCGAAAGTTTGTTCTTGACAAGTCCCGAATGGACAAATAAACTGAATATAACGAAAATATGTTCTCTTTATTCGATACGTTCGAAATTATGAGATGAGGAGCGAAAACATGGTAAACATTTTTCTGATGATCGCGGGATTGAGTTTTTTGGTGATTATCTTATCCGCCGAATGGGAACGGCGCGATCTTGACCAAACCACGAGGCGGGCGATCCGTGAGGGACGCGGACGAGTGGCGCGCGATGACCGTCCACAGGTTTGCACCAATGCGTATGGAGAAGTTTATTTTGTCTCACAGGGGATCGCGGAGGTGTCACCTTTGATTCGGGATCTAACAAAAGATCAAATTGTCGATCATGGCCGCGCGCCGGCTCCGCTACTTTTGACATGGCAAGAGTCTGAGCGACCAACGACGGGCCACGCGGCGCCACGCGATGAATTTTCGGGTGGCAACGAGCGGAGGACCGCCTGACAATTGTCGCCCGCGGTATGAAATTCAGCGAATTCGCGTAAATGTTACGAAAAATATCGAGAATTTTGTTATAATATGCGTGCCGTATTCGATGGCGATTGTTGAAGAAAGTGTTGTAATCTGAAATTCAGGAGGTTTCTATGTCTGAAGTTAAATTATTTCTGTGTGAAAAATGTCATCAAATCGTGGAGAAAGTTGTTCCCACAGAAGCCGAAGTCATTTGCTGCGGAGAGCCGATGAAAGAGTTGGTTGCCGGCACAGTTGACGCCGCTGTTGAAAAACATGTGCCTGAAGTGACCCGCGATGGCAACAACGTCCATGTGCAGGTTGGCAGTGTGATTCATCCGATGGAGGATAAACACTACATCATGTTCATCATGGTCAAGCAGGGTGTCCGCACTTACCGAGTTGATCTGAGCCCCGGACAGCAGCCTGTCGCCGACTTTGTGATTGAAGATGGCCCCGCGACTGTTTATGAATATTGCAACCTGCACGGCCTGTGGGCGGCTGATTGCTGATCGCTTGTTGAAATGAACCGAAGCCAAACCCGACCGTGCGGTCGGGTTTTTGTTTGGTGTGAATAAGTGGAATGCATGAGCCGATCCGGTGTGTTTTTTGGCGCCAACTGATCTGAGCACTCGGTGAAAGCTGATATATAATGTACATCGTGCTATAATCAGTACCATTTATAATATGTGAATTCATCTAAAACAAGAGAGGTAGATCAATGGCGACAATATACAATACGGAATCGAGAACGTTTAGTGAATACCTCTTGATTCCGAATTTGACTAAAAAAGACACACTGCCGGAAAATGTCGATTTGTCCACGCCGGTTGTGCGTTTTAAAAAGGGAGAGTCAAGCAAGCTGAGTATCAATATTCCTCTGACTTCGGCCATTATGCAATCAGTCTCAAATTCAAGTTTGGCGATCGCGCTTGCCAGGTGTGGCGGTCTGTCGTTTATATATGGCTCGCAGTCAATTGACTCGCAGGTGGAAATGGTTAGAACGGTTAAAAAATTCAAAGCCGGCATTGTCACTTCCGACACGAACCTGACACCGGACGCCACGCTGTCGGATGTCCTGAAGATAAAGAAACGTACCGGTCACTCGACTATTTCGATCACCGACGATGGAAGCTCGCATGGCAAGCTGTTGGGGGTTGTGACGTCACGTGATTATCGTGTCAGTCGGATGGAAGAAAACACTCCGGTAAAAGAATTCATGACGCCTTTTGAACAGCTTATCTATGCCCGGGAAGGCATCACTCTGAGTGAGGCCAACGACATCATTTGGGAGCACAAGATCAATCAACTTCCCATCGTCAATGAAAACCGGGAACTGGTTGGCATGGTCTTTCGCAAAGATTATGAGCAACATAAAGAAAATCCGGACGAGCTGCTGGACTCTAAGAAAAGTTTGATTGTGGGAGCGGGCATCAACACACGTGACTACGCCGAACGGGTTCCGGCCTTGATCGAGGCGGGTGTGGATATTTTATGCATTGACTCTTCTGATGGCTTTAGTGAATGGCAGTATGACACGATTCGCTATATCAAGGAGAATCATCCGGAGCTGCCGGTCGGCGCAGGAAATGTCGTCGACGCTTCAGGTTTTCGATATTTGGCGGATGCCGGAGCTGACTTTGTCAAAGTGGGCATCGGCGGCGGTTCGATTTGCATCACCCGAGAGCAAAAAGGCATTGGCTGTGGGCAGGCGACCGCGATTCAAGTTGTGTCAAAGGCCAGAGATCAGTATTTTTTGGAAAAAGGTGAGTATGTCCCGCTCTGCTCGGATGGCGGCATTGTCTATGACTATCATATGGCGCTTGCGCTTGCGATGGGTGCCGATTTTCTGATGCTGGGCAGATACTTCGCGCGCTTCGACGAAAGTCCGACCCGTAAACTGTTGGTCAACAACATGTATGTCAAAGAGTACTGGGGCGAAGGATCCAATCGTGCGCGTAATTGGCAGCGCTACGGACATTCTGAAATGGAAGACGGCCAATTGATGTTTGAGGAGGGTGTGGACTCCTATGTCCCTTACGCCGGCAGCCTCAAAAACAACCTTTCGGCCACGCTGGCGAAGGTAAAGGCGACGATGTGCTCATGTGGAGCGCTTTCCATTCCACAGTTTCAACAAACCAGCCGCTTGATTGTGGTTTCGTCGACCAGTATTGTGGAGGGTGGCGCGCATGATGTCATCGCCAAGGAAAGCAATCGTCAACAGTAAATGACAAAATCAAATGAAAAATAATTGAAGATAATTTAAAATGACAGTCCTTGATGGAACAGATAGAGAGATTGAGGAAAAATTATGGCGGAACAATATTACGACATGACATTGGCGGGTGTGACCGCTTTGAAAGAAGAGTTGGAACATCGCAAAGTAACTATGCGTATGGAAATCTCCGAGCGTATTAAGGTGGCGCTGTCCTTTGGAGATTTGTCGGAAAACTCTGAATATGATGACGCGAAAATGGAGCAAGGTGAAAATGAGGCGCGCATCGCCGAGATTGAGGCAACCTTGAAAAACGCTCGAGTCATAGACGAGAAGGATATTTCCAAAACACAGGTGACGCTGGGCTCGAGAGTGTTGCTCAGAGATGAGGAAAATGGAGATGAACTGACTTTCTTGATGGTGAGCAGCAAAGAAGAGGATATTTTGAGCAATAAAATATCGACTGACTCACCTGTGGGGCAGGCGATTATGGGGAAAAAGAAAAATCAGGTCGCCGAGGTCCAGGCGCCGGCCGGCACAATCAACTATAAAATTTTAAAAATTTCCCGTCCGGAATGAGCCGGAATGAATTTTTTGTATGAAAGGTAATTTATGAATGACATGAACCGGAACCAACAGCCCGACAGCGAGACCGATGCGTTCAGTCCGCAGGAGCTGCACGAGCAAATTGAAAACCGTTTAAGTAAACTGGTTGACCTGCAAAATCGTGGTGAAGACCCATTTGAGACAGTCACCTATGATGTGACCCACCACGCGGCCACGATAGTCGATGACTTCGAGCAACTGGATGGGCAGACTGTCTTTGTCGCCGGTCGACTGCTTAGCAAACGTGGAATGGGAAAAGTCAGCTTTTGTGATCTTCACGATCGGTCAGGTAAAATCCAGATCTTCACAAAAGTGGATTTGCTGGGCGAGGAACGATACAAACAATGGCAAAATCTTGATATCGGTGACATTGTTGGCATAAAAGGTGAAGTCATGCGCACCCGGAAGGGGGAGGTTTCCTTACGCAACATTGAGTACGAACTGCTCGCAAAATCTCTGCGCCCATTGCCCGAAAAGTTTCATGGACTGCGGGACACCGACACACGCTATCGACAGCGGTATTTGGATCTCATCGTGAATCACGATGTGAGAAAAACCTTTGAGAGTCGCAGCCTGATCATTAGAACAATCCGCAACTATCTGGATTCATTGAACTTTGTCGAAGTCGAAACACCGATCTTGAATGTCATCCCGGGTGGCGCCGCCGCGCGACCGTTCACCACGCATCATAACGCGCTTAATATTGAGTTGTTTTTGCGTATCGCCCCTGAACTGTATTTGAAGCGCTTGATCGTCGGTGGAATGGAACGTGTTTATGAGATCGGACGTACCTTTCGCAACGAGGGATTGGACATTAAGCACAATCCGGAATTCACCTTGCTGGAAGTGTATCAGGCTTATACGGATTACAGGGGCATGATGGATCTGACTGAGCAGATCATCGCCCATTGCGCCCTGGCGTTGCATGGTCGCCATGAGGTCACCTGGAATGGCGTCGAACTCGACTTGACACCACCTTTTCGTCGCATGACCATGAACGAGGCGGTTACTGAATATTCCGGAGTGAATTTTGCTGAACTTTCGGATTTGCCCGCGGCTGAGGCGGTCGCTCGAGAACACGATATTGAATTGCGGCCGGAGTGGAGCACAGGCGATATTCTCAATGCATTTTTCGAAAAATATGTCGAGGACGAGTTGATTCAGCCGACCTTTATCTATGATTATCCGGTGGAGATCTCACCACTTACCAAACGCAAACCGGGAGCCCCTCACTTGACCGAGCGGTTTGAATTGTTTATCTGCGGTGATGAATTCGCGAACGCGTATTCCGAACTCAACGATCCGGTTGACCAGCGCAAGCGATTTGCGGACCAATTGGCGCGCCGAGAGGCGGGTGACGATGAGGCCAATCGCATGGACGAGGACTTTTGCCAGGCCTTGGAGTACGGCATGCCCCCGACCGGCGGCATGGGCATGGGACTGGACCGGCTGACGATGTTGTTGACCGATTCAACGTCGATACGTGATGTTTTATTGTTTCCGACAATGAGACCGCTGTGACGATAACAAAAGCGATTGTGACGTCCCCGTTCAAACGGGGACGTCACAATTATGCCAATCATTATTGGCGGAAACGGAAATTGAGCGGATCACATAGTGGATCACACTTTTTCAGATGATCGGTTGGGGAAGATTTGTCTCAAAGTATAGTGATTGCGCCTCCGCGGCGGACAGCTGTCTCATGTCACCCTGGGCGTCAAGGCCATTTAAATCAATTGTCGACATGCTCAAGCGCTTCAGTGATATGACTTCTCGCCCGGTGGCCATCATCATCCGCTTGACTTGATGATACTTGCCCTCGGTCAATGTTAAATCTGCCCGGTGTGGCCCGCGAATAACAAGTTCGGCGGATTTGCACTTGAAGTCATCGAGCACGATACCTGCCGCAAAAGAATCGATATCCGATTCTTTAAATTCTTCGCCTTTTGTTTCCACCCGATACGTTTTTTGTATTCCCCATTTTGGTGAGATCAAACGGTGAGCTAGTGTACCGTCATTGGTGAACAACAACAGCCCGGTCGTGTCCTTATCCAACCTTCCGACCGGGAAGAGGCCGGCATGGGAGAATTCAGCGGGAATCAACTCGGACACCGTCGGGAACCATTTGTCCTCAGCGGCGGTCACATAACCCGCCGGTTTGTGCATGGCCAAATGTAGTGTGTGGACAGGATGGATTCTCCGCCCGTCCACCTCCACAAGTGAATAGTCGGATTCAGTCAGGATCCGCCCGGGATTGTCGACCGGCCGGCCGTCACAGCTGACCCTGTGCCGACGAATCAATTGCTTCACTTCTTTACGAGTGCCATAGCCGGCGTTGCTTAATAATCGATCTATTCGCATGCTCATATTATAGCATTCTAATCAATGTCGTTTTTTGATAAAATAGTTGTGTATGAATTTTGAAGGAGCCATTTCATGGATTATTTAGAAGGAGCGCTGCTCGGTTCCTTATGGTCGGACACTGATTTTGAAAATACCCGCCACCGCGGCGCGGCGCTTTGGCTGAGCGTCGCCTTTTGGTTGTTGGGTGGCTGGTTTGTTAAACGCGCCAACCTCGGTTCGGTTTTTCACAGTCAACCGATATTTTGGGCTATTTTGTTATTTGTGCTGATCCTCGTGTCTCCACTGCTGTCATATATTTATTATGACGTCGGTGTGCTCGCCCGTTTGGGGATTTTGTTGACGCAGACCGTCAAGTACGGTTCTGTTTATTTTTTGCTTTATAGTTTGGTCGTGCCTCATTTAATTGTGAGTGAGGAAAACCTGTTTGATATTCTCATGAAGCGATATGACAATGTGATCTCCGGTTTTCTGGAAAACAGCAATATCTTAAACTCGATGAATGGACTTGTGACCGCGGTTATCATATTGGCCGTCGCGGTTGTGTTGCTGATGGCGATCGCGATCTTGTTTTTAGCTTTTTTCCCTTCCGGAATGTTGCGTTTGACCGCGCTTGCGCAACATCTGTTCGACATTTTATTTTTGAGGATCACAAAGAACAAACGACAGAATGAAGCACGCAAAACAAAGAGTGATCTGTTTTCCGGAAAAACCGCGGAAATACTTGAATCGGATGAGTTTCATCAACCTGAGTCCAGGGATATGTCTCGCGAAGTTCGACTTCACACGATACCCGGGATTTCACAGAATAAACAAAAGCCGCCTATGGGCAACGAATAATTCGAACCGGAATGGCTTTGCGCGCAAACCGGAATCTGGTCTCAAGGGATTCAACATCAAAGGCAACACACGGACTTGACCGGGAGAGGTAGGACTCACTATGAAACGCACTAAAATTGTTTGCACCATTGGCCCCGCCAGCGACGCGCCGGAAATACTTGAGCAGCTGATGCTCAATGGCATGAATGTCGCTCGCCTGAACTTCTCACATGGCACCCACGAAGAACAAAAAGCCCGTGTTGAACGGATCAAGGAGATACGGGAAAAGCTGGACCTGCCGGTCGCTCTTCTGCTGGACACCAAAGGACCAGAAATTCGCACAGGCACCTTCAAAGACGATCACGCGGAATTTGAAGTTGGACAAAAAGTCGTGATTCGACACAAGGATATTCTGGGGAACGCCAATGAGTTTTCCGTCACCTACAAAACGCTGGCGCAAGATTTGAAAGACGGTTCGATCATCCTCATTGACGACGGCCTGATTGAACTTGCTGTTGAATACATAGATGACAAAGATGTCCATTGCGTGGTGAAAAACGGTGGCGCGCTGTCAAACCGCAAAAGTGTCAATTTGCCCGGAATCAGTTCCAATTTACCTGCGCTGACGGAGAAGGATGTCGAGGATATCAAGTTCGCGATTGAACATGACTTTGATTTTATCGCCGCTTCCTTTGTGCGCAAGGCCGATGACATTCGGAAAATTCGTTCCGTCCTTGAGGAGCACAATGGTGATTTTATCAACATCATCGCGAAAATTGAAAATCAGGAAGGTGTTGATAACTTCAATGAGATTTTGGATGTGTCGGATGGCATAATGGTGGCGCGTGGCGATTTAGGTGTGGAGATTCCACCTCAAAAAGTTCCGGTGTTGCAAAAACAAATGATACGCAGTTGCTATAGCAAAGGAAAATCCTCCATCACGGCGACTCAGATGCTGGATTCCATGATACGCAATCCGCGCCCGACAAGGGCCGAGGTCAGCGATGTGGCGAACGCCATTATGGATGGGACGTCTGCGGTCATGTTGTCGGGTGAGACCGCTTCGGGAGACTATCCGGTCGAATCCATCAAGATGATGAATAATATTTGCGAGACCACCGAGAATGCGTATGATTACTGGGAGGCGTTTCGCCAGGACACCCAATACATCGCGCCAAGTGTGACAAATGCGGTGGGTCACGCCTGTTGCATGACGGCAATGGATCTGAAGGCGAAAGCGATTGTTGCGGTCACACTTGGTGGACGTACCGCCCGCCTGATGTCGCGTTTTCGTCCGTCCTGTCCGATTATCGCGCCAACTGTCTCGCTGCGGGCCCGCAGACAGCTCAACATCTGCTGGGGCGTCGTTCCGGTGCTGGTCAAAGAGTTGATCGACACCGACGATCTATTTAAAATGGGCATGCAAAAAGCGCTGGACACCGGTATCGTCGAAGAAGGTGACATCGTGGTTATTTCCGGAGGCACACCGGTCGGTGTCAGTGGCATGACCAACACCATGAGAGTCCAGACAGTGGGTCGGTTGCTGAGTCAAGGCATCGGCATCAATCTGGGCAAGGCGACCGGAGAGGTTCGCGTCATCACGCCCGAGAATCGTCAACAGGTCGACCTGGCGGATATGCGAAACAGTGTCATTGTTGTCCATGACACAGACAACAGCATGCTGCCGATTTTAAAAGTTTGCCGCGCCATTGTCGCGGAGACCGACAACCCTGACTGCCATGCCGTGACGGTCGGTAAAATCTTGGAGTTGCCGGTGGTATATAATTGTAAAAACGCCACGAGAATACTGAAAGAAGGAACCTCGGTGATCGTTGACTCCGAGCGTGGGCTGGTCAACTAATGGACTGAGACCGCGCTGACGCGGGAGCTTCAGCTTGGAAAATCAATGGATCTATATTTTTACGAAAGGGCTAGCAAATAAAATCAAATGACAACAACTGATGAGATCATCATGAACCAACAGGTCTATTTTCAGAGTGGTCAGACCCGAAAGTTGGCATTTCGGCTGCGCTCCTTGAAGGTGTTGCTTCAGCAACTGAAGCGCTATGAAAATGAACTGATTGGAGCGTTGGAAACGGATTTGGATAAAGCGCCGTATGAGACGTTTATGACCGAACTCTCCGTTGTGTATCGTGAGTTGTCTTATTGCATTCAAAATCTGAAATATTGGAATTCTTCAGAGATCAAACGGACGCGCAGATTTGGCGGCAGAGCGAACACGGAGGTGCGCCGTGAACCGTATGGCGTGGCTTTAATACTATCCTCTTGGAGCAACCCGTTGCTTAACACATTGATTCCATTAATCGACGCTCTCAGCGCGGGCAACTGTGTGGTTATCAAACCGTCTATCCGCACGCCGATCACCACAGATTTGCTCGCCAATTTGTTGGCGGAAATCTTTCCCGCCAAATATGTCAAAGTGGTGGTGGGAAGCAAAAACTCCGCTGTCAAATTGATTCAGGATAGGCCGAATTTTGTTTTTTTCAACGGGCATGCGAGCAACGGTCGCCGTGTGATGAGAGAGGCGAATCGCTGGTTGATCCCTGTCAGCGCGCATCTGGACAGCAAATGCCCTTGTGTGGTGTCGCAAACTGCGGATATCCCACTGGCGGCCAAGCGCATCATCTGGGCGAAATTATTGAATGTCGGCCAATCTGCCTATGCGCCGGATTATGTGATCGCCCATGAGTCCATCAAGACGGAACTGATTGAACAGATGATCACCTTGTTGCGTTCAACATACGGCTTTGATCCAACCCATAATCCCGAGTTTCAACGGGTGGTGAGCCGAGAGCATTTTGATCGACTGCGAGGTCTGATGAACAGTGGGCGAATCATGTGGGGAGGCCGGGCAAATGAAGAGACATTGCGAATTGAGCCAACCATAATTGATCGCGTGTCCTGGAAAAGTCCGGCGATGAAACAACATATTTATGGGCCGGTTCTTCCTGTTCTGACATATAATGATTTCACCGCCACTCTGTACTCTTTAAATAATCTTCCACATCCAACCTCGCTGTACCTGTTTTCAAATGATCAGCATGAGATTGATTTGGTTAAACGATTTGGGATTTATGGCACTTGCTGTATCAATGATCTGGTCGTGCAGACGATGTATCCTGATCTTCCGGTTGGTGGTGTGGGCTATAGTGGATTTGGCAGCTACCACGGCAAAGCGGGTCATGATTTGTTCAGCCGTTTAATCACTATTTATGAATCAGATGGGAAAAAAGAGAAAAATTATCGCTATCCGCCGTTTCCACTCAACTGGTCGGGCCTGAAACGTTTTTTTAAATAACATATGATCGACTTAGACTACCGAACGCGGTTCAAAAGACTTGAGCCGCGATTTGTTTGATTCAAATGTTCACCAATCGTTTGAAATATGGTCATAATTTTTGAGGTTTCCGGAACATTTTTCGTAAACAATATTGTTAGAATTGTTTTGTCAAAGTTATAAAGACAAGAAAAGAGGCATGTTTATGAATCAGTATCATCAATCACCGGCGCAGGGATCATATGGTCAACGCCCGGCAGGCGATTCAAGCCAACCATCGGGTTATCAGATGCGCTCGGACAATCAATACACGAGGGGGCAAGGCTTTGAGAATCCTCAGCCCCGCGGCGCGAAAAAGAATATCGGTCGAATCGTTGGTTTTATCGCGATTTTAGTTGTCTGCACAGCACTCAGCGGGGTGTTGGGTGGCTATATCGGGGCGCGACAATCTTTATCTTATTCTGTCGACCCGGACATGGGTGGCGCGACCGCGCAGATAGAGACAGCGTCGCCCACAGAGGAAATCGCCACCACGACTTCGCGCATAGAGCAGACACAACAGTTAAATTCAGGCGAGATGCTCAGTGTGGCGGATGTGGTCGCGCAGGCCTCTCCCTCGGTTGTCGCGATCAACACAACTTCAGTGGTGCAAAATATGTATGGTCAGGTGGGGACGGTTCCCGGAGCAGGTTCGGGTGTAATAATCCGCACGGATGGATATATCCTGACGAACAATCACGTGATAGGCAACGCGACGGACATCTCGGTTACCTTGGCTTCCGGCGAGACATTGCCGGCGACGTTGGTGGGAGCGGATTCGAGCAATGATCTGGCGGTGATCAAGGTGGATGAGGAGGATTTACCTGCGATTTCAACTACCTCCTCGACAGATTTACGTGCCGGCGACCAAGTGATCGCGATTGGTAATCCGTTCGGTCAACTGGAGGGAAGTGTGACCAGCGGAATCATCAGTTCGGTCAACCGAAATGTCGAAGTGGAAGATTCCGTGCTTTATAACGTGATACAAATTGACGCGGCCATCAACCGAGGCAATTCGGGAGGCGCGTTGCTGAATATGAAAGGTGAATTGATTGGTATCAATTCGGCGAAAGCCGGAGGGGACAGCATCGAAGGAATCGCGTTCGCGATACCAACCGACACCGCGCTGCCGATCGCCGAACAGTTGATCTCAACCGGAGAGGTACAAGCTCCCGAGGTTGGTATTTCAGGGTCCACTGTTTCCGCGGAAATGCAACAAGCTTACCAATTGCCGGCCGGGGTGCTGGTTGAAGCGGTCAAACCCGGCAGCGCGGCTGACGTGGCGGGCATAAAGCGCACCGATATCATCTCCCGCTTCAATGGTGAGGATGTGAACAGCGTGCAGGACATAACTGCGCTCAAAAATCGCTTGAAGGCGGGAGATAGTGTGGAAGTGAGCTTCTATAGGAATGGAACGGAACAAGTGGCCACACTGGTGCTGCAGTCGTCGGATGATTGAAATCTGTTCCGGTCATCCGCCGACTGCCCGATCCGGGCGGTCGGCGGATGTCCTCAAATAAAGGGAGGCTCGCAACTTAACCGATAGACTGCCTCGATACCCTCATCGTTGAGCGGCGCATATTGTCCGACCAGGCCATTTGGCAAGCGTTTAACGGTTTTTACCAGTTCGGGGATATCAGCCGGATCGCAACCACCTTCTTCAAAGGTGAGTGGCATGCCGATACTTCGGAAGAATGACGCCAACCGCCGGATGCCAAGCTCGGCGATTTCGATATCGCTTGATCCTTCGGTCACGCCCATGACATGCTTGGCGAATTGCACGATTTTGTGTGGATTGCGAGGTAGTTGATAGCGCAGCCAGGCGATTGTGATAAAAGCGAGGCCGGCTCCATGGGCGATATCATATTTAAAACTTAGCTCGTGCTCCAAGGCGTGACAGCTCCAGTCTTGCTCCCGTCCGACCCCACAGATATTATTGTGAGCCAATGTGCTTGCCCACATTAGATTGGCGCGCGCTCCATAGTCTCGAGGACTTTCAAGAATGGTCGAGGCGGCTTCCATTATGGTGCGCAGCAAACCTTCAGACAGTCGATCGGTCAGTTCGACGTCGGGCGTGTTCGAAAAGTAACGTTCCATGATATGGGACATCATGTCGACCACGCCGCAGCCTGTCTGAAAAAGTGACAATGTATAAGTCAATTCCGGATTCATAATCGCGAAAATAGGGCGAATATGGTCACTGTTCAGGCCACGCTTCAAACCTTTTTTTGTAAAATTGATCACGCTTGAGTTGGAGCCTTCGCTGCCGGTGGCCGGAAAGGTCATGACGGACGCCACCGGCAACGCGCGAGTCAGCGGAACTTGATACGAGTAAAAATCCCACAGAGGAGTTTCCGGATTGGCCGTTCCGATGGCCACCGCTTTACAGGTGTCCAGCACGCTTCCCGCTCCGACCCCCAAAATCAGGTCGATATTGTTTTTGAGCGCGAAATCGACGCATTCATTCACCAATTCGACGCGTGGATTGGGCCGGACGCCACCAATTTGATGATGCGTGATCCGCTCATCGTCCAGCGATTTCAGGACACGCTCCAACAAACCGGAACGGATCACCGATCCGCCTCCATATATGACCAGCACATTTTTCGCCCCCGTGGCGCGTACCTGTTCGCCGACTTTTTTTTCTGTCCCGGCTCCAAACACAAATTGTGTAGGCGATTTGAATGTAAAATCAAGCATGTGAACTTCCTTTCATTTGTTTTGTCATCAAGGTGTTTTTAAAGAATATAACTAAAAATAATTACAAGCGAACTCAAACTGTGCGGTTCGCCCAACAAATGCGAATACATGCAAGCTGGTATTGTGTTACGTTGACATATTCGGCACTGTATATGTACAATTATGTCATGTAATTGTATTAAAGAACAATTGCCAATCAACACTATCAGCCGGGGTTTTCCCCATCCGAACAGATTTTGAGGTAAGAACATGGGTAGAGTAGTAAAACTGGGCATCGTCGGTACCGGCCGAATTGGCCAAACTCACATCAACAACATTAACAAGCTTGTTGAGGGCGCTGAAGTCATCGCCGCGGCGGACATCTTCATCGATAAAAGCCGTGAAGCGGTCGAAGCGCTGGGCGTGAAGTACACATATGAAGATTACAGAGATTTGATCGCAAACCCCGAAGTGGAGGCAGTCATCGTCGCGAGTTCGACCGACACTCATGCTGAAATCTCGATCGCGGCCGCCAGAGCGGGCAAGGCTGTTTTCTGTGAAAAACCCATCGACAAAGACCTTGACAAGATTAAAGAGGTTTTGGATGTTGTGAAAGAGACCGGCGTTAAATTCCAAACCGGTTTCAACCGCCGTTTTGATCACAATTTCCGTCGTGTCCGCGACATGGTCGATTCCGGCAGAATTGGAGATCCTCATATTGTTCGGGTCACATCGAGAGACCCGGCTCCGCCGCCGGTAGAGTATGTTAAAGTGTCGGGTGGCATTTATTTTGACATGATGATTCATGACTTCGACATGGTTCGTTTCCTGAGTGGCAGCGAAGTGACCGAAGTCTACGCGACCGGCACGGTGCTGATCGACCCCGCCATCGGTGAGGCCGGTGATGTTGACACTGCTCTTGTGATTTTGAAGTTCGCCAACGGCGCGATCGGGACCATCGACAACAGCCGTCAAGCTGTTTATGGTTATGACCAACGAGTCGAGGTGTTGGGTTCCAAGGGTCTGGCGAAGTGTGAAAATGACAAACCGTCCACCGTTGAAGTGTTCACTGTGGATGAGCCCACTTCGGACAAAATCCCATATTTCTTCCTTGATCGCTATACCGGAGCGTTTGTCGACCAATTTACCTCGTTTGTCAAAGCGATTGTTGAGGACACCCCGACCGCCGTCAATGAGATGGATGGTTACCGCGCTGTTCAAATCGCCTATGCGGCCACTCAATCTCTCAAAGAAGGACGTCCGGTCAAAGTAGAAATTTAACTTTCGCCTACCAGCTACCCGCCGCGGCCAATGTGGCGGGTGGCTTTGTTTTATGGAAAACCATTGTGCGTCGGTGCGGAATGTTCCGACTCGGTACCGGTGTGAATCGTCCAACGTGCCGCTATCCAATTGCAACCGATACTGTTGAAGCAGTTTCTTATCCGAGGCGTGGCGCTTTTTGCTATGAATCATAAGAAATTTCGCTATAATATGATTATTGGATTGTTTTCCGAGAAGAGCCGGAAACTATACAAAAGGAGAAAGAGGTAAGGTAATGGCAAAAACAATTCGCTTGACGATGGCTCAGGCCCTGGTCAAATTTTTGGACAACCAGTATGTCGAGTCCGATGGAGTCGAAAACAAATTTGTAAAGGGCATGTTTGGCATCTTTGGACACGGCTGTGTCACCGGAGTTGGTGAAGCGCTCGAGTTCGAAGATCATAACCTCAAGTTTTATCAAGGAAAAAATGAACAAAGCATGGGGCTGGCCGCGATGGCCTACGCGAAACAGAAAAAACGCAAAGAGATCATTCCTTGCCTATCATCCATTGGGCCCGGCGCGTTGAATATGGTGACCGCCTGTGGTTGCGCCACCGCGAACAGGATTCCTTTGCTTGTCCTGCCGGGGGACACATTCGCGTCCCGCCAACCGGACCCGGTTTTGCAGCAAGCCGAGATCTTTGATAGTGTCGGAACCACCGTCAACGACTCCTTCAAGGCGGTCACCCACTATTTTGACCGCATTCAACGTCCCGAACAGTTGATGAGCGCGGCGATCCACGCGATGCGCGTGCTGACAGATCCCGCCGACACCGGCGCTGTCTGTCTCGCCATGCCGCAAGATGTCGAGGCGGAAGCTTATGACTATCCGGAATATTTTTTCCGCAAACGCGTTTGGCACAACGATCGCAGGGCGCTGACCGAAAGCCAGATTGAGCGGGCTGTCGAGATCATCAAAGCTTCGAAAAAACCGATTATGATTTGTGGTGGCGGTGTGGTCTATTCCGAGGCGGGAGAGGCCTTCCGGAAATTCGCCGAAAATCACAATATTCCATTTGGTGAGACACAGGCGGGCAAAGGCACCATCGCCTGGGATCATCCCAATAACTTAGGTGGTATTGGTGTGACCGGTACCAAAGCCGCCAACGTCATTGGCAGAGAAGCCGATCTTGTTATCGGTGTGGGCACCCGTTTTTCAGACTTTACCACCTCTTCAAAGTGGCTGTTCCAGAATCCCGATGTCAAATTCCTGAATTTGAATATCACACCGTTTGACGCTGTCAAGATGGACGGCGAAGCGATTCTGGGTGACGCCCGCGAAGGATTGATCGCTATTGACAAGGCTTTAGGCGATTACAAAGCGTCCTATGTCGACGAATATAAGGTCGCAAAAGAAGAATGGATCAAGATTGCGGATGAAGTCCGCGCCGCAGTGCATCCGGACGGTTTGCATCAGGTGCATGCGGTGGCCACAATCAATGAGTTCTGCCGCGACCAGGATATTGTGGTGTGCGCTGCGGGCAGTCTGCCCGGTGATCTGCAGAGGATGTGGAGACCCGGCAACGCGGGAACCTACCATGTCGAGTATGGTTTCTCCAATATGGGATATGACTTGAATGGCGCCCTTGGTGCCGCCATGGCCGCCGATGATGATGTCGAGGTCTACGCGATGGTCGGTGACGGTGGATATATTATGCTAAACGCCGAAATCCACACAATGGTCCAAGAGAATCTCAAGGTCAACATCATGGTTCTGGACAACCAAGGATGGGGCTGCATTGAAGATCTACAAAATGAGCACGGCGGTAACAGCTATGGCACTGTGTTCCTGAGTAGAGAATCAAAAGACGATCAGACCTTGGAAGGTCCACGCATGATGGTCGACTTCGCGAAGAACGGCGAATCATTGGGATGCAAAGGCTATTCAGTTGACACCGCTGAAGGGCTCAAAGCCGCGCTGCAGGACTGCCGCGACAATGTTTCCGGGCCGTCTGTGTTTGACGTCAAAGTTGTTCCCAAGACAATGAGTCAAGGTTATGAATCATGGTGGCATGTCGGTGTCGCTTCAGTTTCGAAATCCGAAGAGGTTTTGGAAGCGCGCAAGGAATTGGAAAAATATATTAGCGAAGCTCGCGTATATTGATGTTCCTTGAAAACATAGAACAAGTCGTGTTCTGATATTGTCCGCGTCGCGTTCAGCCATACCGGCTGTATGCGACGTGGCATTGAAATCTGAAACGGAAAAGAGGTTAATATGTTAAATCCTGATAATGTGAAACTTGGTATTGCCCCGATTGGCTGGACAAACGATGATCTGCCCGAGCTTGGCAAAGAGAACACCTTCCAACAGTGCGTAAGTGAGATGGCTTTGGCCGGATTTACCGGTTCGGAAGTTGGCGGGAAGTATCCCAGTGATCCGGCGATTTTGAAACCGATGCTGGACATTCGAGGCATTCAGATTTGCAACCAATGGTTTTCACTCTTTTCGACCACCAAATCATTGGACGAGAACATTAAAGCGTTCAAAGAGCAACTATCTTTCCTGAAGGCAATGGGTGCGACCGTTATTGGCGCCTCTGAGCAGGGAAACTCAATTCAGGGTAAACCTGTGCCGATTTTTGATGAGAAACCGGTTTTTACCGATGAACAGTGGAAGGTGTTTGCCGACACCTGCAATACATTGGGGCAGATCGCCAAAGATGAAGGCATGAAATTCACCTATCACCACCATATGGGCACCGGCGTGCAAACCGAAGCCGAAACAGATAAATTTCTCGAAATGACCGATCCGGATCTTGTCTACCTGTTGTTTGACAGTGGTCACTTCACATTCTCCGGCGAGGACGCTGCGGAGATGCTTGAGAAATATATTGATCGTGTGGGACATGTTCATCTGAAAGACGTGCGGATGGCGGTTCGCCAGGAAGTGATGGACAAGAAGATGAGCTTCCTGGAAGCGGTGGCCGCGGGCACATTTACCGTTCCCGGCGATGGCGATGTCGATTTTACCTCTATTTTCGATGTTCTGGCAAAGTATGATTATAAAGGCTGGGTAGTGGTTGAGGCGGAGCAAGATCCTGCGAAAGCGAATCCGTTTGAATACGCGCTGAAAGCGCGCAACTATATCCGTGAGAAAACCGGCCTTTGAGACAAGGTAAGTTTTGTGGTGGCATGATTTTTTAATAATTATGGTTTAACCACGTTTGTTTTCACAATGAAAAAAGCTGATTCGCTAACGAGTCAGCTTTTTCCATATGTTGTCTTTTTTATACACGTTGGGGAGCGACCGGAAACACTATTGTGGTTTGTGTCTGTAGACCTTCCTGTTTTGAACTGGATTTCCGTCCGCGGTGATCAATTCATCAGCGCGCACAATGACAAAACCTTTGCTTATCAAATCAGGAATGATCTGCTCCACAGCCTCGACTGTTGACGGATAGATATCATGAAATAATATCACATCACCGTCTTTAACTTTTTCACTGACAACTGAGAATATTTCATCTGAATCCAGGCTGTCCCAGTCTCTGGTGTCAAGTGACCAGTTCAGGACGGGACGGTTGATCACCGATGTGACTCGGTTGTCATAGCTTCCGTAAGGAGGGCGAATCAGCGCGGGTTTCACTCCCGTCGCGGCGCCGACAATTTGATCTGTTTTTGTGATCTCCTCGACCAACTCTTTATCATCCAATGTTAGAAGATCCTTGTGCGAGGTGGAATGGTTCACCAACAAATGTCCTTCGTCCACCATCCTGCGCAATGCTTCGTCTTGGCCGAGAGCACGGTCACCCAACAGACAAAATGTCGCGTCGATGTCGTAACGTTCCAGCAGGTCCAACAGTTGATGAATAGTCTGTGAGTTCGGACCATCATCAAAGGTCAAGGCGACGGTCTTGACGCCTGTGGCCGCTTGGGGAAGTCCGGTTCGAAGTGACTGAAAAGGATAATCGTGTTTAGGCTGCGATGAGGATGATTCGTTTTTCACAGATTCCACTTCACGGGGCGTTGATGATATTTGAGCGTCCACAGTTTGGGTTATTTTCGCGGCGATTGAAGGGTGGATCTCATTTTGCGCAAAACGAACGGTGGACGGCGACGCCGTGGTCGTCGAGAGTGAGGCGATAAGAGGAATCGGTAGGGATTCGGTGGTTATCTGCTTTGTAGGAGCGGTGAGCATGACTTGAGAGTGGCGAGTTGTCGTCACGTCAGTTGACTTACTCAGTGAGGTATCACTCAGTGAAGTCTCGCTCGGTGAGGTCTCGCTCGGTACGGTCTCGCTCGGTACGGTCTCGCTCGGTAAAGTCTCGCTCGGTACGGTCTCGCTCGGTAAAGTCTCGCTCGGTGAAGTCTCGCTCAGTGACATCTCGATTAAATCAGTGTCAGCTGTTTCAATTTGTGAATCGTCGACTTTTTCATCGTCGTCACTGTCTGAGGGGGAATCAAGACTCAAATCATTGTTAGAGATGCTTCCGACCTTCACATATGTTTTGGGCAAGGCAATGCCGCCAAAATTCAGATCTGAAATATTCATATCCTTTGAATTGCCGGATTGGGATGCGTCCATGGAATCGATATTCTGAATGATCTCACTTCGAGGTGGCGTTTTATCGCAACCAAACAACGTGCCGGAAATACAGATACCGATCAGAGCTAAAAATAGAATTTTTTTATTCATAAAACAAAATTTCCTAATTCTGTCAATAATTTTCGCCGGTAACGCAAGATCGCGAATCGCAAGGCACAACTACCCACTTCGTTACAACTGTGTAACAAAATCATAACACCAAGGGGTCGTTGTTTCCAGCAAAAAACCGCTGAATCAATCATTTTTTCACAATTAGACAGAAAGTTCGGGAATTTAAAATAGTTTTTGTGTGACTTACAAATAAATGGAGCCCGGATAGACGGGCTCCGTGAAATCAATAAATAAAACGTCAAAAAGCACGTGTGAAACACATGCTTTTTGTTGCTGATTATTTTTTTGCGGAATAGTTCATCATAAAGTTAATGACACGCTCTCTGTCCTCGGGAATCTCGCACTCCACATTGATCTCTTTCGCTTCAGCGACTTTGAGGAACGGGGCGAAACCAACAAGGGCGGACAACATGCTGTTAGTGACAAGGCGATCACCGTCTTCTGTGATCAGCGTAACTTTACCTTTGCATTTCTGTATCATTTTCGCGAATTCTTCAACATCAACATTATATAGTTTCATAGGTAAATCCTCCTTGGATTCAGTAGTCAGCTCTACATAATAATTTTACTATAATTGACTATTAAGTCAAGAAGTCTAGAGCACAGAACTATTTTTTGATACTTGTTAATTTTTGTGCACATTAGCAGTTAGTTTGTATATTATGTATAGAACAAACAATTATAATGATATAGTTGGCTGTTGCTATCATATAACCGTCTGATTGGGAGAATAATGGCTTGTGAGAACACTAAAACGATATTTGCGTCCTTATTTACCGCAGTTTGTCTTTGGTCCCATGGCAAAACTGATTGAAGCGGTGATCGAACTATATCTGCCGATGTTGATGGCCTATATGATTGATTTTGGAGTCAGTCGGAATAATGTCGCGGTCGTGCGCGAGGGCAGCGTCAAAATGGGAATTTTGATTGTTGTCGGCCTGCTGTTTTCTCTAATCTGTCAATATCTGGCGTCAATCGCCTCCCAGGGAGTTGGAACGCATGTGCGTGACGGTTTATACGACAAAATCATGAGCATGCCGACCTCCGACTTGGAAAATTTTGGAACCGGTTCGCTTACCAATCGCTTGACAGTCGATGTCACTCAGTTGCAGGTTGGAGTGGCGATGAGCATTCGTTTGTTGACGCGCGCACCTTTCCTTTGCATTGGAGGCTTCATAATGGCCGCGACCATTCATCTGAGGTTGTCTCTGATTATCCTGATCGCGATTCCTTTGTCGATTGTTTTACTTTATTTTGTTATGAGAGCCACCGTTCGACTGTTTAAGATCGCCCAAATCAAACTGGATAAACTTGCGGAGCTCGCTCAGGATAATTTAACAGGCGCGCGCGTGATTCGGGCTTTCCATCGCCAAGAGAGAGAGAGAGAGTTCTTTGGCAAAAAGAATCATGAATGGGAAACTGTTTTGATCAAAGCGGGCAATATCGCCGCACTCGTTAATCCGTTCACTGTGCTGATCTTCAATATCGCTATCGTCGGTGTCTTGTACGCGGGTGGTCTACAGATACAAGCCGCCGGTTTGACTCAAGGTGAGTTGATCGCGTTGGTGAATTATTTGACGCAAATCGTCGCCGCCATGATCGTGGCCGCGAATTTGGTGATCACCTTGACCAAAGCCATCGCCTCCGGGGAGCGGATCGCGGAAGTTTTCACTTCCTCTGAGAAGGTTGAGCGAGCGGAAGACATGGCGTTGCTTGATTCAGATCGTCAAGATACAAAATCAACTCCGGCGCTTCTTGTTTGTGAAAGGTTGACTTTCACCTATCCGAATTCCGGAGAACCGGCTTTGAGCGACATTGGTTTCAGCTTGGGGCGCGGCGAAACATTGGGTGTGATTGGTGGAACGGGATCAGGGAAATCGACCTTGGCGTATTTATTGTCAGGTATTCACACTCCATCCGGTGGAGAAATCCAATTAAACGGGATACCACTTGAAAAATTGGAGCGCAACCTCCTGCAGAGTCGAATTCATTTGGTTTTCCAAAAACCTACGCTGTTCAGTGGTACCGTCGAATCTAATCTTCGCCTCGGGGCACCGGAGGCGACAGAGGCGGAGCTTTGGGAGGCGTTGCGAATCGCGCAGGCGGAAGACTTCGTGCGTGACAAGCAAAATGGGTTGAATCATGAGGTGGAACGTGACGGGACCAATTTTTCGGGTGGACAAAAACAACGTCTGGCGATCGCGCGCGGGTTGGTGTCGCGCCCGGACCTGTTAATCTTGGATGACAGCAGCAGCGCTTTGGATTATCTGACTGACGCGGCGTTTAGCTCTGAGCTAAGTAAATGGAAAGGTCGGGACACGTCTTTGATTGTCATTTCTCAACGCATTTATCAGGTCGCGAGAATGGATCGGATTTTGGTCTTAGACAATGGCAAGCCATGCGGACTGGGCACGCATGATGAACTCCTGCTTACGAGCCGGCTATATCGCGAAATATACGAATCACAACAAGACGAAGATGAGGGGAGGGCGAAATGAAACTGAAACACTCAAAGCGCCCTGCCACCGCTCCGAAGAATGGCACGTTTCGCAGACTGTTGAAACAACTTATGCGACATCCGTTTGTCTTGTTGGCGGTTTTTTTGACCGGTTTGCTGGCGGGAGCCTGCATGATCGCGGCGCCGTACATGATTGGTGTGTCGATTGACATGATGAGGGTGGGCGAGGCGTTGAATTGGTCAAGGCTGGGTGGTGTGCTGTTGATTCTGATCATCCTCTTTCTACTGAACGCACTGTTCCAATGGCTGTTGACGCTGCTAGCGAACCGTGTATCGGTGTTGGCCACTGCGGAGATTCGCAAGGCGGCGTTTGATAATTTGTCCCGGCTTTCGCTCAGTTTTGTGGACTCACATCCTTCGGGAGACTTTGTCTCGCGGCTGACAAATGACGCGGACGCCATCACAGACGGGTTGAATCAACTGATGATTCAGTTGGGTTCCGGCGTCTTGACCATGGTCGGTTCACTTGTTGTGATGCTGATGATCGATGCGCGGGCCGCCTTGGCTGCGGTGGCGGTCACACCCTTGATTTTTGTGGTCACCTCCGTGATCAACCGCAACTCGGTTAGTATGTACCGACGACAGGCCATGGCGGCAGGTGAGCTGAACGCGTTCGCTGACGAGACCATCGCCGGCCAGGTGGTCGCGCGCAGCCTCGGGGCGGAACCTGTTTTCCAAAATAGATTTAAGGAATTGAATTCAAAATTATATGTGGTGGGACAAAAAGCTCAGTTTTATTCTTCACTCACAAATCCCGGCGCGCGTTTTGTCAACAATATCGCCTATGTTTTGGTGGGGATTCTGGCCTGCCTATCAGGGCTGGCGGGGACGATCACTGTCGGAAAGATTTCCAGTCTGCTGAGTTATGTGACGCAGTTCGCCAAACCGGTGAACGAGTTCGCCGCTGTGTCGTCGCAATTCCAAAACACGCTGGCGGGATGTGAGCGACTGTTTGAGCTGATCGACGCCGCCTCCGAAGATCTGCGCCCCTCGCTTCCCAATCTAGTGGTGGACAGGGGAGAAGTGAAATTTGATTCGGTCTCTTTTTCATATGTCAAGGGTCAGCCTTGGATCAAAGGACTTGATCTCCATGTTCCGCCGCGAGGTCAGGTGGCGATCGTTGGGCCCACAGGAGCGGGAAAAACCACGCTGGTCAACCTGTTGATGAATTTTTACGCGCTCGATTCAGGACGCATTGTAATTGATGATGCGGACATTCAGTCAGTAAACGTCGCCAGCCTGCGCCAGTCGTTTGGCATGGTGCTACAAGACAGTTGGTTGTTTTCCGGCACGGTTCGGGCCAACATCGCATATGGACGGCCGGACGCGAGCGATGCGGAGGTGGTCGCGGCCGCTCGGGCGGCCTACGCGCATGATTTGATCACCCGATTGCCGAAAGGATATGACACGGTGTTGACAGACAATGGCGCGGCGTTGTCGGTTGGAGAAAAACAACTGCTGACCATCGCGCGCGCGTTTTTGACCGATCCTCACATATTGATTTTAGATGAGGCCACGTCCAACATCGATACCCGTACCGAACGGTTGATTCAGCGGGCGTTTGACAAAATGATGAGGGACAGGACCAGCTTTGTTATCGCGCATCGCCTATCCACCGTCCGCGACGCCCACCTCATACTGGTTATGCAAGATGGGCGCATTGTACAAAAAGGAGCTCACGATGAGCTTGTGAAGCTCCCGGGGCTCTATCGCTCGATGTACAAGAGTCAATTCGAGCATACTCATATTAGTTGACAGTCAATGCGAGCAAACTTATTTTGGCAATTTATAGCTGTCTCTTAAGGAGACGGTGCGGTTGAAGACCGGCATCTTTTCCTCGGCGCTCGGACGATTGTCGCGGCAAAAATATCCATGACGCAGAAACTGAAAACCAATTCCGGGTTTTTCCTCATCCAATCCCGCTTCAAGTTTGCACGATTCCAAAACCGTCAACGAGTCCTCGCGAAGCACGGATTCATAACCATCCTCGGCGCCGTCAGGATCCTCAATCGTAAACAAATTCTCGTATAAATTGACGCGGGCGTCGACCGCGCTGTTCACGTCCACCCAATGCAGCGTGCCGCGGACTTTTCGTCCATCGGTGGCGACGCCACCTCGACTACGCTCGTCGTACTCGGCATAGACATGGACGACATCGCCATTCTCGTCAACTTCATAATCAGTGCAGCGAATGATGTAGGCATGTTTTAGTCGGACCTCGTTTCCGGGAAAGAGACGGAAATATTTGCGCGGCGGCTCGATCATGAAGTCATCGGCTTCAATCCATAGTTCCTTGCTAAAAGGCAATTGACGTGTGCCGGCGGACGAATCATTCGGATTGTTTTCCGCTTCCAGCATTTCAGTCTTGTCATCCGGATAATTGGTCAATGTGAGACGCAGCGGACGAAGCACCGCCATGCGACGCTCGGCGCTCAGATTCAGATCTTCACGCGCACAGTACTCTAAAAATGCGTGATCAACGGTATTTGGCACCTTGGACACCCCGATGCGGTCGATAAAGTTACGAATTGAAAGGGGGGTGTAACCACGCCTACGCAACCCGCTCAAAGTCGGCATGCGTGGATCGTCCCAGCCGTCCACGCTCTTTGACTCGACCAGCTGCAACAACTTTCGTTTACTCATAACCGTATAATTCATACCCAATCTCGCGAATTCGATCTGTCTTGGATTCGCCGGAAGATCGAGGTTGTCTACCACCCACTCATACAAAGGGCGATGATCTTCGAATTCAATGCTGCAAAGAGAATGTGTGATTTCTTCGATACCGTCCTCGATTGGATGAGCGAAATCGTACATTGGGTAGATGCACCATTTGTCACCTGTTCTATGGTGGTCGGTGTGAGAGATGCGGTAGATCACGGGATCTCTCATGTTCATGTTACCCGAGCTCATATCAATTTTTGCGCGCAATGTATGGGTCCCGTCGGCGAACTCTCCATTTTTCATGCGTTCAAACAGATCAAGATTTTCTTCCGCTGAACGATTTCGATATGGGCTGTTGGTGCCGGGCTCGGTCAATGTGCCCCGTGTCGCGCGAATTTCCTCCGCGCTGAGGTCGCAGACATAGGCCAGCCCTTTTCGTATCAAATCCCGAGCGTATTCATACATGGCCGGGAAATAATCGCTGGCGTAATAGAATCGGTCGCCCCAATCATAGCCCAGCCAGCGGATGTCCTCCTGAATGGCGTCGACATACTCAATATCCTCTTTCACAGGGTTGGTGTCATCCATTCTAAGATTGCACAGACCGCCAAACTGTTTGGCCAATTCAAAATTGATGCAGATCGCTTTGGCGTGTCCGATATGCAAATAGCCGTTCGGTTCGGGTGGGAATCGGGTGTGCACCTGTCTGCCTTCGCAACGGCCTCCCGGCGCGATTTCCTCGCTGATCAAAGCTTGAATAAAGTTCTGAGTCGTTTCTGTTGTGGCTTCAGCGGAAGCCTGATCGGCCTTTTCCGCGATATCATTGTGATTGTTGTCCATCTTTTCTCCTCTAGTTTAATTTTGTCAGTTTGATTTATATTCGCCGCGCAGGATGTCAGTCATTTCGCGCTGCCATAAGTTTGTTTCTGCCAATCTCGATTCTGCGCAACGATTCTTGTTTGCCGAGAAGGGTCAAGATTTCAACCGCCCCTCCCGGAGTCACGGATTTACCCGACACCGCGATTCGAACGGGCCACATGAGATAACCATTTTTGACCTCCCAGGCCACCGCGGCTCCAATCAGGGTTTCGTGGATGACTGTCCGGGTCCACTCCTCAACTGTTTCCAACAAAGGAAGGATCTGCGTCAACATGTCCAGTGAGCTCTCCAATGTGGTTTTCATTTTTTTGTGTTTATAAATTTCGATCGAATAATTTTCGTCCAGTTGTTTCAAAAAATCGATCATCTCCGGGATCTCGTTGAGTGTGGTCAGGCGATTTTGCAAAATACTCGCCAGCAGACTCCAGTCAAATTCGCGATCGGGCAATGCTTGTTTGAACGCAGGTAGACAAAGACTGAGAAACTTATCCTCTGTCATCTTGCGCAGGTACTCGGCGTTGAACCACTTTAATTTATTGAAATCAAAGATCGCAGGTGATTTGCTGATGCCGTCGACGTCGAAGCGCTCAATTAATTCCGCCAAACTGAACAACTCACGAGTGTCGGTGGGAGACCATCCCAACAACGCGATGTAGTTTATGATCGCTTCGGGCAGATAGCCTTCGGCGATCAGGTCGGAAAAACCGGTCGCTCCGTGGCGTTTGGACAGTTTATGACCATCTTCACCTAAAATTAAAGGCAGGTGGATATATCTGGGTATTTCATAACCAAATGCCTCATACAGCAAATTATATTTTGGGGTTGAGGACAGATACTCCGAGCCACGCACAACATGTGTGATCGCCATCTTGTGATCGTCGATGACGTTCGCGAAGTTGTAGGTCGGAAAGCCATCGGATTTGATTAAAATTTGATCCTCCAACTCGGTATTGTCGACTGTGATGTCGCCGTACACAGTGTCGGAAAATGTGGTCGTGCCGGTCAACGGCATTTTTTGGCGAATCACACTTGGGACACCGGCGGCCAGCTTGTCTTTTACTTCCTCCGCGCTTAGATTTCGGCAATGACGGTCATAACCCGCATGGTCGCCACCCGCTTCTTTCAGCTCGACCAATCTTTCCGTTGTGCAAAAACAGTGATACGCCTTGCCCTCCTGAATTAGCCGCTGAGCCCCTGCGAGGTAGTCATCTTTGCGTTCACTTTGCACATAAGGCGCGTAGGGACCACCGATGTCGGGTCCTTCGTCATGTCGCAGCCCTACGGCATTTAAAGTGTCATAGATCGCGTCGAGTGCGCCATCGACCAGTCGGTCCTGATCGGTATCCTCGATGCGCAAAATAAATTTCCCGCCCGCCGATTTTGCGATCAAATACTCATAGAGCGCGGTGCGCAGGTTGCCAATATGCATAAACCCCGTTGGACTGGGCGCGAAACGGGTGCGAACGACATTGTTGAGCATAAAAATTCTCCATTCTCTTCAAATACAATTCATTCATTTCATCATTATAAATTACCATATATGATAAGATAATGACGAATTGTGCGCAAAGTTATTGACGAGGAGATCAAATGTTTGGATATGTTCGTCCATGGAAAGCGGAGTTGAAATTTCGTGAATTCAATCGCTATCGCGCCACCTACTGTGGGTTGTGCAAGGCGATTGGAGCCCAATATGGACAACTGCCGCGGATGGCGGTCACCTATGATATTACCTTTTTGGTGTTGTTGCTTCAAAGTTTGGCCGAACGGGAAGTTGAGCTTGTCGAAAGCCGCTGCGCCTTACATCCGTTTCGCAAACGCCCCATCGCGACAGAAGACAGTGCGCTTGCCTATGGGGCGGATTTAACAATTTTGCTGACATGGTACAATTTAAAAGATAATTTGATCGATGGAGAACATGTTTTAGTCAGTCGGGTGTCCATGAGGGCGATGAGGAAAGCGTTTCTTAAAGCGAGCGCCCGTCAGCCATTGGCGGCCGAGCGTGTCATGATGCGGATGGACACTTTGACCAAAGCTGAGGACGAAGGCGACGGCTCAACGGCCACGGATGAGTTCGGCTCGCTGCTGGGTGAATTGGTGGCGATCGGCTTCGCGGATCATCCTTTCGAGGATGAGTATCATCAGGCGCTGAAAATACTTGGACAACAGTTGGGTGAATGGATTTATTTGTTGGACGCGCTGGATGACTACGAATCAGATCACAAGCATGGTCGCTGGAACGCGCTGTCGCAGTTTGAAGGTCAAATTGACGAGGCCGACCATCGGTTGCAGGAATTAGAAGAGAGCATCAATCGAACCGCGGCATTGTTGCCATATTACAACGACGCGGAAATTGTAGGCAATATCATTCAGATGGGGTTGCCCGACACGCGCCGGCGAGTGCTCGCCGGTGAGCATGCGACTAAAATTTAAGGGGAACATATAGTGGAAACGAAACAATCTTTATATGAGATATTGGGTGTACGTAGAGGAGCGACCGACGATGAAATCAAACGCTCGTATCGCGCGCTGGTCAAAAAGTATCACCCTGACCATTACCGCGACCACCCGCTGCAAGAACTGTCCAAAGTGAAAATGCAGGAGATCAATGAGGCGTATGAGGTTTTGTCCAACCCTGATAAGCGCAGGGCGTACGATCTTACCGGCTCCGTCGGTGGTCAAACGAACGCGCGCTCAGCGTATGGCGGACAAACCTCGAGCTCTCCTTTTGGAGCTCAGGGCGCTTGGGGGCAACAATACAATTACTATAACCGCGGGTATCGCAATCAAGGTCCTTATAATCGCGACCCATACTACCGCAGTCGCAACACCGGCGGTTGCTGTGAACCGTTGTGCATGTTGTGTTGCGCTGATTCTTGTTGCGAATGTCTGGGCGGCGACCTTTGTACCTGTATTTGAGCGCGTGAACCAACCGGCCGGCCAACAAACGGCAGGTTCATCAAGAAAGAGTTCTTCAGATGTCCAGCGTCAAAAAAAGTGGTCAGCGACTGTCGGAATCGGCGTCGCTTGCGAAATCGGCGGCCTGGAGTGGTGTGTCGACCGCGGCGATTGTGCTGCTGATGTTTGTTGTGAAAGTCAGCCCAACGGCTGACTTCGCGCTGTTCACTCTTATGTCTGTCCTGGGCTGTGTTGCGATCATTGAACTGGGAGACCGTTCGGGTGCGCTGATCTGGGTGGCTTCATCTTTGCTGGGGACGCTGTTGATCGGCCTGCCGCATATGTGGCAGTTTGTGGTTTTTTTCGGTATCTGGCCCATGATCAAAAGCTTAATTGAGCGGCGAGTTTCGTTATGGATGCCACTAACCCGGATGATCGGACTTGGAGTCAAGGCGCTGGCGTTCGCTTTTTTGCTGTTTTTGGTTTATTTGCTCATCATGGTATTTGTACCTTCGCTGTTTGACACTTTGGCGGAACTGATCTCTTTGCCTTTGCCGCTGATTTTCATGTTGGCGCTGCTGATTTGTTTTGTTTATGACTGGGTGCTGACTCAGCTCATTTCGTCTTATTCCGATCGAATTCGACCGCACCTGGAGCGCGGCCGGCGTCGAAGGCGATAATCCTTAGTTTACGCCGCGCAGGGTTCAATAACGCGGCTTGAATCGATAAAATATAGTTAGTGCATGCCTAGGAGGAACTATGAACACCAACCAGAATAAATTGTTGAGCTTTGTCCGCCGGAGCGCCACCATGGTGATTGTCATCTCCTTTCTTTTGACCGGTTTCGCGTGCGCGAAAACGACTGAGAATGAGGAGGCGGCCGCCTACGGTTCGTATGGTTCGGATTTCGCCGTTGAGTTTGCCCGCGAGTGCCCGTACCGCAGCCCTTACTCGGAGATGGAGCGATCCGCCGCGCTGATGATCGAACAAGAATTTCGTGATCTGGGCTACAGCCCGGAAATACAGGAATTTTCCGCTAAAGATGGCGGGGAGTATTCCGGAACCTCTCAAAATATTATTGTCACAATTCCCGGAAATGGCTTCTATTTGGATGAAGATCAAAGTGATGGTGAAAATTTGCCGGAGGACGTGGTTGACGTTGAGGTTTCGCCAGACAGTCCGGCCGGATCCGGTGTGGTTGTGCCGGTGGTTAAGCGTCAGGTAATCATCGGCGCGCATTACGATGTTTCTGTCGCGCAGGATCAAAGCGAAAGCTTCCCAAACCATGACGGCATTTCCGACAACGCCTCGGGCGTGGCCGCTTTGCTAACTTTGGCGCGTGCGATGAAAGATCAAACATTCGGTTATGATGTTGTCTTGATCGCCTTTGGAGCGGGCAACGATCAGTTTGCCGGGGCGTATGAATACGCCGGAGGGATGACTGCCGAGGACTCGGGATCGACCGACGCCGTTTATATTATCGGGCCGATTTACGCGGGCGATAAATTATACGCTCACGCGGGGCGAAACGCGCTCAAGGCTGAACAAAAATATGAAATGAGGCGCAAATTATACCAGGCGACCGATGTTGTGTTTGAGCATGAATTGAGCAGTAAAAATGGAATCGATCTTTTGCTCAACGAAGGAATTTACGAGGTTGAGTATCCGCCTGACAGTGGTGAGCGACATTTGTACAGAGAGTTCACTTTGCGGGACAGCGACTATCTGCCGTTTGATCAGATGAATATACCATGTGTCTACATTGAATCAGGTAATTATGATTTTAAGCAGGCCGAGCAAGTAAAAGATTCGACCCACCCCGCGCTGGAAGAGGTGGAGGGCAACGTCTCCGGAACCGACTATGACGCGGATGAGTTTCTGAAACAGACGCTGCCTTGGGGAACCTTACAAAAAAGAGTCAATAATACCGCCTACATATTATTGGAGGCGGTGCGCAAAGGGGCGCACAATCTGAAACCGGTGGAATGAGCTGCCGGAAGTCGAAAGGGGAGGGGAAATGTTAATCGGTTTTCAGGCGAGGCATTTCGCGGTGTTGGACGATTTTTCGATCGGGTTCAATCCCGAATCCTGGGATTTACGACCGGAGCGAGGTCAGGCGTCCGACACCATCTTGGCAGACTCGGTTTCGCGTCCGCTTCGATCGCTGACATCTTTTATTGGTCGAAACAGCACCGGGAAAAGCGCGGTTTTCGAGGCGTTGGATTTTATGTCCGACTGTTCGCGCTATGACCTGCCTTATGCGGCGACCTTGAAACTAAGGGCGGGTTTCAGTGAGCTGCGCACCTATGGGTGTGAGGACAACACCACCTTGACGGCTCATTGCCTGCTCCCCGAAGCGGGTGAGATATTCAGTTGGTCGCTGACGATCGGAGCGGATTGTCACAATCGTCCGCATATTGTAAAAGAGGAAGTGTTGGGAAGATTTTGTTCGGCTGATCTGCTTAGGCGGCTGGATCTGGAACCTTTGTTGCCTAAAATCAGATGGCAGACCGAGGCGTATGACGATGTGCGTGTCTATTTGCGCTTGAACAATGGAACCGGAACCATCTGGACTGAAGACGGTGGAGAATCGGCGGGTGTAGCCGACCCTCGTTGGTCCGGCCTGTCGGTCTATGGGTCTTTGCTGAGCTATCCCGCGCTTGATTTGTTGTTGCGCTATGTGAGGCGCTGGTATTTTTGTCGGATCGGCACGAAATCCGCTATAAACTCTGTGGGAACGCAATACAAGGAAGGTGACATGACGCAGCTTGCCGCCGGCGGTGGGCACAAACATCTGAATATTTATGGAAGCAATGTGCGCAATGTTTTACGCTACTTGAAGCGACAGCGGCCAAACAAGTATCAAGAGGTCATGAGAGAGATCACCCAACATATTCCGGGGCGACGCAAAATCAACTTGCGCGAAATTGAAAAAAATCCGAATGTAGGTGAGGCGAAGCTGTTTTTATTCCTTTTGATGCTGGCCGACCCCCAGCCTCGTCCGTTGATCATGATGGACAATCCGGACACCGGTCTACACCATGAAATGGTCGCCGCGCTGTCGCTTGCCATGCGGGAGACCACTGTGCGCCACTATGGAGATGTTCAGTTGATGTTTTCCTCCCATAACACGCTGATGCTGGATATGCTGGCTCCGGAGGAGGTTTGGATTTTTCGCAAATCAATGAATGAAAATGGTGACAAAATCGGCAGTCACGCCAACTGTGTCGCGGAATCATCGGTCGTGCGCGCGATGTATGACGAAGGGATCGGTCTGGGGTCGCTGTGGTATTCAGGCCATTTTGACAGCATTGAAGACGGTGAGGATACCGAATATTCATTGTTCGGTGAACCGGATGAGCCGTGGATAAATGTTGACAACGATCTCAATGGTGATGATTCGTCGAATTCATATATTAAATTTGAATGATGGAGTGTGTATGCTGTTGATTGAAACGTTGGTCGAGGATCGGTCCGGCAGTGTGATCATGGATCAGGTGCTGCGCAAGATGATCGCCGCTCAGCCATACCCATGGACACATCACGTGTACGCCCACCGGGGCAGTGGAAATTTTCCGCGTGACCCACGCGAAAAACCGCAGCTTGGAGAATCTGCTCTTTTGCCACTGCTCGGTGCGAAGTTGCGAGCCTACCGCAAGGCGCTGCGTGAATCTACGACTCTTTTGATTGTGGTTGTGATGGACACCGACGATCAGCCACGCGAGTCGCTGTTTGATAAATTGTATGAGATCAGTCGGGTGGAGGCGGAGACGGTGCCGACGATCGTTGGTCTGGCGACTGAGGAAATGGAGGCCTGGATGTTGGGTGACAGGCAGGCGATTTTGACCGCCTATCCCGACGCGGACGAGGGTGTTCTGGATGACTATGAGCAAGACAGTGTGTGTGGAACCTGGGAGGTGCTATGTCATTCGATTCTGAGAGAGCAAGCGCCGCGGCTGATTGAGATTGGTTACCCGGCCGTTGGTCAATACAAATTTGAATGGGCTCGACGGATCGCATATCACATGGATCTTGAACACAATCAATCCCCAAGTTTCAGACGTTTTCATTCCGACTTGCGCAGCGCCTTGTTGACGAACGGAGTTCAAGGAGGGAATTTTGACTTATCCATCTCCTGATGCCGCTTATATTCATCTACCTTTTTGTTTGCGAAAATGTGGCTATTGTGATTTTGTCTCATTCAGTGGTGAAGAGCGGCGAATTGAGGCCTATATCAAGGCGCTTCAAACTGAGATCAGTCGGGTGTTAAAGGCCACCGCGGAAAGCCCGCGTCGCGAAAAAGGTGGATTGCGGCCGTTGCGTTCGGTCTATTTTGGCGGAGGCACGCCAAACGTTGTTCCCGCCAACTATCTGATCGCCATCTTAAACGGATTGAAACAGTATCCGGGTGTGACGGAAGACGCGGAAATAACAGTGGAGGCAAACCCTGCGGCGGCGTGCGACGAGTGGTTGAAGCAGTTGAGGATGGCAGGCTTCAATCGATTGAGCATTGGTTTACAGGCGGCTCAGCCAAAGCTGCTGAGGTTTTTGGGCAGGCTTCACAGTTGTGAGGAGTTCGTCCGGTTTGTCCGTGCGGCGAAATCTTGGGGCTGGAGTGATATCAGCGGTGACATCATGTTAGGCTTGCCGGACCAGTCCGTGGCTGACGTGCTTGAAACCTTGGATGTCATGTTGAATGAAGGGGTGCCTCATATTTCGTTTTACTCTCTGATCATTGAGCCGGACACTCCGTTTTGGACTCTTTTCGCAAGTCCGGCCGGACAAAAAATGTTGCCGGACGATGAGACTGAGCGTGCCCTTTATCATGCGGCGGCGCGTCATTTGGAACGTCACGGCCTTAGACAATATGAAATCAGCAATGCCGCGCAGCCCGGTTTTGAGTCTCGCCATAATTTAACTTATTGGAACGCGGCTTCATACTATGGATTTGGCTGCGGAGCACATTCGTATATTGACGGAGTTCGCTATTCAAACACCAACGATCTGCTGCGGTACTTAGATTATTACATCGACCGCGGACTATCCAAGGATGAAACTCGGGAAGGAGAGATAGAGCGATCGATTGATCGTGTCGTCGAAGAGATCATCGATCGAAGAGAAGCCATGAAAGAGTTTTTTCTGTTGGGTCTGCGCATCAGGACGGGCGTTGGCCGCGCTGAATTTCAAGAGCGTTTTGGTGTGCCCGTGCCACCTGATCTGGGCGCTGAATTGAGGCGCCTGTGCGCGGCCGGCTTGCTTGAGCATCAGGCTGATCGCTATTTCCTGACCGATTTGGGTATGGATTTGGCGAATCAAGTATTTATGTCTTTTATCTGATTACCATTGAGCAAATTCCACTATTCATGAAACGTTCATCAATTCAACATTGATATTCATTGACTAATGTCAAATGAGGTGGTAAATTAACGTTAGCACTCCGAAGAAATGAGTGCTAATTATTTGAAAATCGGCCTTTTGGCTTTTTTGTGGAAAAGACTTTTATTTATATTAATTAATGGTGAGGAGGTTGACATGTCACTGGACGGACGAAAAAGTGTAATATTAAAAGCTGTCGTGGATGACTATATCGCGACCGCCGAGCCGGTCGGCTCCAAAAGTATTGTCACACGTCATAATTTAAATCTTAGTTCGGCGACGGTGCGTAATATTTTAGCGGAGCTCGAGAAACAAGGTTACCTGATGCAACCTCACACGTCAGCTGGGCGGATTCCCACCGATGAGGGATATCGGGCCTATGTCGACTCGTTGATGACGTTGACTGATTTACCGGAGGACGAAAAAACGCGGATGGAGAATGAGCTGAACGATGTGTTCAGTGGATTTAAGCCGATTCTGCGAAAAACAGCGGAGCTGCTTTCCGAAACAACCGGTTACGCGGCGCTGGCGGTCGCGCCCCATTCCAAAGACTCCATTTTGCGACAATTGAAAATTTTGATGATCGAACCCGGCCGCGCCTTGATTGTCGTGGTTGTTAGTGGCGGACTGGTTAAAAACCGCATGGCGCGCGTGCCGAACATGTTCACACTGGAGCAGTTGATTGAGATCGCCAACACTGTCGAACAAGGTCTTCAGGGCAAACGTCTGAGCGACATCACAATGGTGACGGTGGAAACAAGCGCGTATTCGATTGAGCTGCCGGACAGTTTGTTGAATCAAGTATTGTATGAAGCCTATGTTTCAATCAAACAGGCGGAGAATTTGGAGACGTACACCAACGGAATCACCAATTTGTTTCAGCATCCGGAATTCCGCAATGTTGATCGAGCCATGAATGTGATGGACACGTTGACTAAAAATGGTGGTATGGTGGTCGGTATGTTGGCGGATCGGGCGAGTGCCCGGCCGGCGGCTGAGACGGTGACTGAAGAGCATTCCGATCTGTCGATCGAGGCCGAAGGTCGCAAAGCCTACCCGGATTATTTTATGATCCGAATTGGACAGGAGATCGCGATTGAGACGCTCGAGGACTGTAGTTTTATCACCACGACCTACCGGCTGGGCGATCAGCTATTGGGTGATATCAGTCTGATCGGTCCCAAGCGCATGAACTACGATGACGTGATTAGCAGGATTCGTTTTGTTCGTTATGAAATACAGCAATCACTGCCGTCCGAGCCAATTGAAACTGACAGTTGATGACTCAACGGCGCCAATGGAGTAAATCGAGGCCGCGAATACGCGAATAAATAAATCAATCACCGGAAGGAGAACAGTATATGAAGAAAGAGCCAAAGAGAAGTGAACGGGAAGATCAGCCGGAAGTTGGCGAGGTTGTGACAGAGGAGCCTGCGTTGGATTCCGTTTCGGAAGAAACGGAGCGGACGGACACCCTCGACGAGGAGAACCGCTCGGAGAACCGCGAGGATGACGAACCGGAGACTGTCGAGTCTGAAACCGAACAACTTCGGATGGAGCTCTGCCAGCTGTCAGACAAGCACATGCGGCTGATGGCGGAATATGACAATTTTCGCAGGCGTACCCGACAGGAGAAAGAGGCGCTCTACGCTGACTCGGTAATAGATGTGGTCACCGATTGGCTGCCGGTGATTGACAACCTGGAACGCGCGCTTGCGGCAGCCGGGCAAGTTGAGGAAAATGACGTGATCGCGCAATTTCGACAAGGTGTCGAGATGGTGCTGAAGCAAGCTTGTGACACGCTGAATAAAGAAGGTGTGAAAAAAATTGAGGCTTTGGGTCAAACCTTTGATCCGAATCTGCACTCGGCGGTTTTGCATATAGATGATGAGGCGTATGGGGAGCAGGAGATCGTTGAAGAATTGGAGACAGGCTATATTCGCGGTGACCGTGTGATTAGACACAGCATAGTCAAAGTGGCGAATTAGCTGAATGGCCCGACTCACAGACCATAAAAATCGAAATAGCGGATAGCTTTTAAATAATTTTTGATAATCAGGAGGAAAATAATATGGCTAAGGTAATTGGAATTGACTTGGGAACCACGAATTCATGTGTTGCGGTGCTGGAGGGCGGAGAGCCAATCGTCATACCCAACCCCGAGGGTAATCGCACAACACCTTCGGTGGTGGCGTTCACCAAAGATGGGGAACGGCTGGTTGGACAGGTCGCAAAACGTCAGGCTGTGACCAATCCGGATCGGACCATTCAGTCGATCAAACGTGAGATGGGCAGCTCTTATAAAGTTGACATTGATGGAAAAACTTATTCGCCACAGGAAATCTCTGCGATGGTTTTACAAAAAATGAAAACCGACGCCGAGGCGTACCTGGGTGACACCGTGCAGCAGGCGGTCATCACCGTGCCGGCTTATTTTAGCGACTCTCAGCGTCAGGCGACGCATGACGCCGGAAAGATCGCCGGCCTGGAAGTGTTGCGTATCATCAACGAGCCGACCGCGGCGGCGCTCGCTTATGGACTGGATAAGGAAGAGGACCAGAACATTGTTGTTTTTGACCTGGGCGGCGGCACCTTTGACGTCTCGATCCTGGAAATCGGCGACGGCGTGTTCCAAGTGTTGGCCACCAACGGCAACAATCGTTTGGGTGGCGATGATTTTGACCAAAGAATCGTGAACTGGATGATCGAAGAATTCAAAAAGGATCAGGGTATCGATTTGAATCAGGATCGCATGGCCATGCAACGTCTTAGAGACGCGGCCGAGAAGGCGAAGATCGAGCTGTCCGGCGTCACCACCACGAATATCAATCTGCCTTATATCACCGCTGACGCGACCGGTACAAAACATCTGGACTTGACTTTGACAAAAGCGAAGTTCGATGAATTGACCGCGGACCTGGTGGAAACCAGCATGGTTCCGTTGCGCAGTGCGATGAGCGACTCCGGACTGGACAAAGACGCGATCTCCAAAATCTTGCTGGTCGGTGGTTCGACCCGCGTGCCCGCGGTCCAGGAAGCTGTCAAGGCGTTTTTCGGCAAAGAGCCGTTTAAGGGACTCAACCCGGATGAGTGTGTGGCGATGGGTGCCGCGATTCAAGCGGGTGTGCTGGTTGGAGATGTCGATGATCTGCTGTTGCTCGACGTCACTCCGCTCTCATTGGGAATTGAGACGCTGGGTGGCATCTGCACCCGCCTGATCGAGCGCAACACCACCATCCCGACAAAAAAGAGTCAAGTTTTCTCAACCGCAGCGGATAATCAGACCCAAGTCGAGATTCATGTCCTGCAAGGTGAGCGTGAATTCGCTCGCGACAACAAATCTTTGGCGCACTTTGTGTTGGATGGCATCGCGCCCGCTCCACGAGGCGTCCCACAGATCGAAGTTACCTTCGATATCGACGCCAATGGCATTGTCAACGTGGCGGCCAAGGACACCGGTACCGGTAAAGAGCAAAAGATTCAGATTAAAGCGTCAACCAAGTTAAGCGATGACGAGATCGACCGCGCGGTCCGTGACGCGGAGAAATACGCCGAAGAGGACAAGCGGACCAAAGAGAAAATCGAAGCGAAGAACACGGCCGAGTCCACGATATATACCGCCGAAAAAACAATGAAGGATTTGGCTGACCAACTGACCGATCAGGAGAAGACCAACATCGAGACCGCGGTGACAAAGCTGAAAGGCAGCATCAGCGCGGACAATATGGATGAGATCAAAGCGGACACTGAGGAATTACAAAAAGCGACCTACGCGGTAAGCGAGCGGTTGTATCAACAAAGCGCCGAACAGCCACAAGATGGCGCCAATGTGGATCCGCAGGCGGATCAGGGACCGGCTCCGGGAGGAACCTATGAGGCGGATTTCAAGGATGCCGGCGGCGATGAGTAAGATGGTTGAAGGTGAATTGATCCACGCCTGACAGTTGGCTGAACTGTTCAACTTATGTATGATTTACTGTATGAAAAACATACCCGTCCGTTCGCGGACGGGTATGCGCTTGTAACTGATTGGCATCAACCAGGAGGTCCATGTGGCAGAAAAAAGAGATTACTACGAGGTGCTGGGGGTCGCGAAAAACTGTGGCGAAGATGAGTTGAAGAAGGCTTATCGCAAGCTGGCGAAACAATATCATCCCGACCTTCATCCGGGCGATCACGCGGCCGAGGAAAAATTTAAAGAAATCAATGAGGCTTACGGTGTGTTAAGCGACCCGCAAAAACGTCAACAGTACGACCAATTTGGTTTCGCGGGCGCCAGCGGACAAGGTTTTGGTGATTTCAGCGCCGCGGACTTCGGCTTTGATTTCAGTGATATCCTGAATCAGTTTTTCGGTGGTGGTTTTGGTGGCGGAGGCGCGGCGAATCGCAATGCCCCGAGACGTGGCGCGGATATGAAGTATCGAATGACGCTGGAGTTTATGGAAGCCGCCTTTGGCACGGAACGCGACATCACGATCAATCGTGAAGACTTGTGTGATACTTGCGGAGGCAGCGGTGCGAAGGCCGGCACTCAGCCTGAAACCTGTTCCAAATGTCATGGAAGTGGAACCATTCAAACAAAACGCCAGACGATTTTTGGAGTGTCAATGGTGCAAAGCGCCTGTGACCAATGTGGTGGAACCGGCAAAATCATCAAGGAAGCTTGTGATGTTTGCCACGGCGCCGGCCGCAGACACGTGCGTAAGAAGCTGCATGTCAAAGTCCCCGCCGGTATCAATGAGAACGAGATGCTCAGCTTGAGAGGGGAAGGTGAAGCCGGTTATAACGGTGGCCCTCCGGGTGATTTGTACATTGAGATAAGTATAAAATCTCATCCCGTTTTCACGCGTAGAGGCTACAACACTTATTGTGAAGTGCCGATCACCTTCGCTCAGGCGGCGCTGGGGGGTGAAATTGAGATCCCGACCATTGATGGCACTGTGAAGCATATCATCAAGGAAGGCACCCAGCCGGGTGACATCGTGACGCTGGGTGGCAAAGGCATCCCGGTGATCCGCCGCCAGGGACAACGAGGAGATCACGTTGTCACTTTGAATCTTGAAGTTCCCAGATACCTGTCTGAAGAGCAGAAGGATAAGATTCGTGATTTTGATGACTCATGCTGTGAGAAAAACTATCAAAAAAGAGGGAGTTTCTTCAGCAAATTGAAGGACCTGTTCAACTGAATGCCATGTGCGAAATCGCGTCACTAAATAGTGCGGCGGATTTTTTGTGTGGCTGAGTTGGTGGAACGAGTTGGAGAACAAGATGGCCTATGCGGAATTGAAAATAAGAACCACGGAAGCGGCTGCGGATGCGGTGGGTGAGGCGCTTTTAAATGAAGGCGCTCTGGGTCTGGCCACTCAAGACCCGGCCGAGATTTTACGGATGATTCACGCACCGGGATCATTGATCGTCTCAGATGATGAATTTGAGTCATCACTGCCGGATCATGTCTCGATCGCCGCTTATTTTCCTTCCACCGTGCTGGAGGATGTGCCGTCTTTTCGAGCCGGCATTGAGCGCGCTTTGGATCGTGTTGGAATGTTTTTGCCTGTGGGCGAAGGCTGGCACAGCTTGCGACTGATCGAGGAGGAGGACTGGGCAAACAGTTGGAAACGCTTTTATAAGCCGATCCATATTTCCCGCCGTCTGGTTGTTTGTCCCTCATGGGAGACATATAAAGCCCGCCAAGAAGAATTGGTGATACGGTTGGATCCCGGCATGGCTTTCGGTACGGGCAGTCACGCGTCAACCATGCTGGCCACGGAATTGCTGGATGATTTTCCGCCGACGGATAAAACAGTGTTGGACGTGGGGACCGGCAGTGGGATTTTAAGCATAGCGGCCGTTTTGCTGGGCGCCGCGTCGGTTGATGCGTTGGATATCGACCCCGAGGCGGTTGAGGTGGCCACAGCCAACGCGATTGAAAATAAGGTTGACGCGTTGGTGAACAGCCTGTCCGGTGAATTGAAAGACGCCCCTCGCGCGAGCTATGATGTCATTTTAATGAACATCGTCGCTGATGTGATCTCATCAGAGGCCCTCGGAGTCCGCGGCAAGCTCAAACCGGACGGTCTGTTTATCTGCAGTGGAATCGTCGATCATAAAAAACAAGAGGTGCTGAGAAAACTGAAAGAAGCCGGCCTTGAGGTGATTGAGCATCGACATAAAGAAGGCTGGAACGCACTTATGTGTAAAACTTGACGCTTATTTAAGTGATTAAACAATCGTGTCACTGATTTTTGGTGTTCGCGCTGAAATCCGCTTAGCTGACAATGAAACGAGTTTGGTGATCTGCCGGCTTGTTTTTTTATGCGGCTTTGTCCGCTCTCGGCTATGGCTTTGTCCGCTCTCGGCTATATTGATCATTGTAGGGCGACAACTCCTCGTACGCGTTGGTAAAAGAAATCGCCCTGAGCGGCCATAATTAAATTTCACCGAGGTGTCAACTGACGCAACGCGCCGCCAAGATCGGGTCGCCACCCAACATTGGCGGTGCGAATGATGTGATCGGTTTTATCAAATGGTGAATCATATCAGGACTTGCGGGGGCGGCAAGTGATCGGGTCGGGTCATTTCGCGAAAGGATCCACCGCATCGTCGATGAAGTGCGCGAAGAGAAGGTGACCCGCGGGGTGCCGTCCGTTCGCCGCCCGTTCACAGCTAGCCTCGTCATAGCGCACGTCGGCCGGCTGTTCAAGCCGGCGCTCGCTGTCGAACAACACCGCGGGTACCGGCGCGGATGAATGGGTGCGCGTCGCCAGCGGGGTCGGATGATCGGGCAACAGCAGCATGCGATAGGGCTCACCCGTCTTTTCCCTGAGTCGTTCCAAGGCCTGCCAAACCGGTCCGACGATGTGTTGATCGATCTGTTCGATCGCTTGAATTTTACCCCGGGCGTCGCCTTGATGACCGCATTCGTCGGGGGCTTCCACATGAATGTACACATAGTCGACATCGTTCATCAATGCTTGAATCGCGGCTTCGCCTTTTCCTTTGAAATTGGAGCTCAGCGTGCCGGTTGCTCCTTCGACATGAATGACTTCCATACCGCTGCTGATTCCGATTCCCTGAACCAGATCCACCGCCGAAATTACCGCTCCGTTTAGGCCGTATTTTTCCTTGAGCGGCGGCAGTGATGGACGGGTTCCCTCACCCCATGGCCATAGACAGTCGGCTGTGTTGAGTCCCCGCCCGCGTCGCGTTCTATTGACTTCGTGGTTGACCAGCAGTTCGCGACTTTTATTCATTAATTCCAAAAAAACATCTGCGCCCGGACCTTTCGGCAAAAAGTCACGCACCGGGCGGTTGGTGATGTCGTGAGGCGGGGTCAGGTCGTTGCCGCGCGGACCGCCGTGCCAGATTAGCAAATGGCGGTAACTTTTGCCGGCGAACAGTTGATACTCACGGTTGTCCAGCTGTTTTTTCAATGTCGCGACCAACTGCGCAGACTCCTCGGAGGTGATCTCACCTGACGAATAATCCAACATGACGCAGTCTTCGAGACGCGGCTCATCTGACAGCGTGACCACGTTGGCGCGGAATGCCAGATCATTGTCCTTCATGTCGATCCCCATGCTGACCGCTTCCAGCGGAGAACGTCCGCTATAATAGCGCGCGGGATCGATGCCCATGGCTGACATGTTGGCGGTGTCACTGCCCGGGGGCATGCCGTCGGGAACGGTTTGAACGCTGTATAGGGATCCTTGGACCGCCATTCGGTCCATGTTCGGCTTGTGCGCCAAATCCAATGGGGTTTTGTTGTTTAATGGCGCAAACGGAAGATCGGCCATACCGTCCCCCAAAAATATTACATATTTCATAAATTTCTCCAGCTCGCTCATTTGGAGATTTCACTCCGGTCGAATAACCGTTGGGTTATTCAGGTCTCAGTAATTATAGCAAAATATGTCGAAAAATATCTAAAACCGATCTGAAAAAGAGTTGGTCTACGAAGAATCATCAAATCGACTGCCGATCTTTGTAGGAAAAACACCTAAATAAAAGTGAGTTTTGCATATTTTTTGTTGTTAATGTACATAAAAAATCCATATTGGGGTATAATAACTGAAAACAGTGGGGAAGAAAAAGCTGGAAGTCAGACTTTGCGTAGGGCATCCGCTATTGTTGCAAGCAGAATCTTGATTCAACTGCATCCAACGGTTTCAAAATTTCCTCGTTGACGCGATTGCCATTTTTGAAACGGTTGATGCAAAAACATGAGGAGGAATGATTTTGTCCAAGAAAAATATGATTGCCATGATATTGGCCGGCGGTCAAGGCTCGCGACTGGGATCTTTGACGAACGACGTTGCAAAGCCCGCGGTACCATATGGAAGTCGGTATCGCATAATCGACTTTCCGTTAAGTAATTGCGCGAACTCAGGAATTGACACGGTTGGCGTCCTTACGCAGTATCAGCCGTTGGACCTGAACACATATGTCGGCACAGGTCATCCCTGGGATCTGGACCGAAATGACGGTGGCGCTTATATTCTTCCTCCCTACCAAAAAATTGAAGGGATGGACTGGTACAAGAACACCGCGAACTCGGTTTATCAGAACATTCGATTCATTGATAATTTTTCTCCCAAATATGTGTTGATTCTCGGTGGAGATCATATCTACAAAATGAAATATGACACGATGCTGCGTCAACATATCGACAAGGGGGCGGATTGCACGATCGCCGTTTACGAGGTTCCCTGGGATGAGGCCTCCCGCTTCGGTATCATGAACACCGACGAGAGCGGATTGAACATTGTTGAATTCGAGGAGAAACCGGCGGAACCCAAGAGCAACCTGGCTTCAATGGGAATTTATATTTTCACTTGGGATGTGCTGCGGAAGGAACTCATCGAAGACGAGGCGAATCCGAACTCCAGTCACGATTTCGGCAAAGACATCATTCCCAGCATGTTGAGTCAGAACATGGTCCTGTCCGCCTACCATTTTTCCGGATATTGGAAGGATGTCGGCACCATCCGCAGTCTTTGGGACGCGAACATGGATATTTTGGACAAGCCGGAGGAAATCAGCTTCAAAGACCCAACCTGGCGCGTATACAGTCGAAACCCGATCAAGCCCGCGCACTACATCGGTAGCGGCGCCGTGGTGCGCAACAGCTGCATGACAGATGGTTGCCAGATTTATGGAACCGTGGAACACTCGGTGCTGTCTCACAGCGTTGTGGTCGAGGAGGGAGCGGTGGTCAAGGATTCGGTGCTGATGCCGGGTGTCATCGTGCGCAAAAACGCGGTGGTGAACAAGGCGATCATCAGTATGGACACCGTGATTGGCGAGAACGCCAAAATCGGCGGCAAACAGGACAAGGAGAATCCATATTACAATCAGAAACTTTGCTCAGACGAGATTTCGGTCATTGATCGCGGCTTGATGATAAAAAAAGGAGCTGTGATCCCGGGCAATACCATGGTTGAATATAGAGAAGACCTCGGCGATGAGAGCGTTGTCGAATCCACCGTTAGTGCGTTGTTCCGCTAATTGAGTTCAGGAGGGAAAAATGTTAAAGAATGCGATTGGTTTAATTATAGCGGATGACAGACGGATCACGATTGGCGATTTGTCTCGGCACCGCGCGCTTGGCGCCATCCCGTTCGGTGGTCGCTATCGGGTCATCGATTTCATCCTTTCCAACTATGTGAATACCGGTATCTACACAATCGGCGTTTCCACTTTTATGAAATATCGCTCATTGATGGATCATTTGGGAACCGGCAGCGCTTGGGATCTGGATCGGAAAAATCAAGGCTTGCACATTCTGCCGCCAAATATCGGTGTCGAGGCGTACAACGGAAGTGGTGACGACATCGCCGGCATCTGGGATTTCTACAGAGACTTCAAACAAGATTACATTATCATCAGTTCGTGCCACACAATCTACAATATGACCTATGAGGATTTGTTGCAAAGCCATATTGACAGCAAGTCCGATATCACGGTCATGTATAATAATGATGGGATTGATTTTGGCACACCCAACACGATTTTGGATTTGGATCGTCGCAAACGGGTTAAAGGTGTCTATCAAAACCCGGACAAACCGATCAGCAACCGCTCCTCGATGGACACGATCGTCATGAGTCGTGAACTGTTCATTGATATCCTGGGCGGGATGATCGCGCAAGGACAACGAGACTTCGGCATAGCCACGCTGATCTATATGTTCGATGATCTGAAGGTGAGTGGATTTGAGTATAAGGGCGTCGCGCTGCGCATCAATTCATTGCAAAGTTATTTCAGTGAGACGATGAGAACGTTGGAAGACCCTGTGCGCAAAGTGCTATTTTATGGCTCCAATCCAATTTTCACAAAGGTTAAAGATGAAGCTCCGGCTTATTATAATGACAGTTGTATTGTGGACAACAGTTTGATATCCGACGGCTGTACCATCATGGGCCTGACAAAGAATTCTTTGTTGTTCCGCGGTGTGACATTGTCCGGTCAATCAAAACTGATAAACTGCATCGTTTTCCAAGACTCCTTCATTTCCGAAGGCTGTGAATTGGAAAATGTCATCATTGACAAAGATGCGGTTATACGTCCCGGGACCAAATTGATAGGCAATGCGAACTATCCCATTGTCATTGGAAAGGGTGCAATAGTATGAACCAACCAAAGATTCTTTTTGTCTCATCTGAAGTGGCGCCATTCGCGAAGGTTGGCGGACTCGCAGACGTCGTCGGTGTGTTGCCGAGTGTGATGGTCAAGGCGGGTTGTGATGCGCGTGTGATCATGCCGCTTTATCGACAAATCAAACAAAAATACGGAGATCAGTTGACCTTCAAACGCTGGACCATGTTGAAACTTGGTTGGCGTTCCATGTACAGCGGACTGTTCCAGATGGAAAAAGATGACGTCACCTATTATTTTATTGACAATGAATATTATTTTGGGCATGACGCGATCTATCAGGACTATTCCTTTGACATTGAACGCTTCTGTTTCTTCCAACGCGCGGTGCTGGAGGTTATGGGAGATGCGATGGAATTCGAACCGGACATCCTGCATTGCAATGACTGGCAGGCGGGTATGATTCCCTGTCTGCTTGACGCCCACTATCGCCCACACGGCTACCACACCAACGTGAAGACGGTGTTGACAATCCATAACCTGAAATATCAGGGGATTCATGGTGTCGAGCGCATAGCGGATCTATGCGATCTTTCACCCCAGTATATGACTTCTTATGGTGTGTTGAAGGATGGCGTGCCAAACTTCCTTAAGGCGGGCATTGTCTACTCCGACGCGATTACCACGGTGTCGCCGACCTACGCCCAAGAGATTCTGACCGCGTATTATGGTGAAGGTCTGGATGGCGTGCTGCGAAATTACTCTTATAAGCTGACCGGTATTTTGAACGGGTTGGATTTGGACGAGTACAATCCGGCCACCGACAAACACCTGGCCAAGACATACACAGTCAAAAATTACAAGAAAAACAAGGCACTCTGCAAAGAGGCCTTGCAGGAAAAATTAAATCTCGATGTCAACCCGGGCGCGCCCTTGCTGGGCGTGATCACCCGCCTGGTCGACCAGAAGGGGATCGATCTTTTGATTCGTGTCCTGGATGAAATGCTGTATGACGGCATGCAGGTCGTTATTCTCGGCACGGGTGATCCCTACTATGAGAGCACCTTGCGCAAGATGTCCGGCAACCGCCCGCAGCAGCTTTCGATCAACATTCATTATAGCAATGAGTTGGCGCATCAGATCTATGCCGGCTCCGACATGTTCTTGATGCCATCGCTGTTCGAGCCCTGTGGACTGTCACAGATGATTGCGATGCGTTATGGCACTGTGCCGATTGTGCGTGAAACCGGCGGACTGAAGGACACGGTGTTCCCCTACAATCAATTCACCGGCGAGGGCAACGGTTTCTCCTTCAGCAATATCAACGCGCATGAGTTGCTGTTCACCACAAAATACGCCTGTGACATCTACCGACATCATCCGGATTCTTGGGAGGGTCTGGTGCAGACAGGAATGAATGGTGACTATAGCTGGGATTCGTCGGCCGCTAAATATCTGGCTCTTTATGGAAATCTTTTTGGTCAGGATTGGCAGCCGAATTGTTTTAATAACGAGGACTGATCGTTTGGCTTGATCCAAAATGGCTGCCTGTGTCGCGCAGGCGGCCATTTTTTTAAGTTTGGCGCGAGTCGAGGACCGCCGAAAGCTCGTCTTGTCCGGCGGACGTATGACGCAACAGGTGTTTTATGATAATTGTTCACAACTCAAGGTTATCTCTTTATCGTTCTCCGTTCGGCGCCGCTCCTACGGGCAGTCGTGTGACTTTGCATCTGGATGTGCTCGAGACGCTGGACGAATCGATCAGGGAAGTCTCGGTCTGCTACGCTTTTGGCATGCTCTCGTTTGAGGAAAGCTATTCAGTCATGAACCAAATTGAGCGGAGAACCGATGGCGGACGATATCGAATTTCTTTTTTGTTGCCGGGCGATCGCGGATTGTTCTACTATTGGTTTAGGGTCAAGTTGCGCTCCGGCCAGACATATTATGGAGTCCCCTCTGAAAATCTTGATGGGACCACGGTGGTGACGGAGCTTACTCCGCATGTCGATCCTGCGTTTGAGCCGACTGTGCGTCCGTTTCAAATCACAATGTATGATCCGGATTTCACTCCACCTGAGTGGTTTCGTGGAGCCGTGGTCTATCAAATCTTTCCGGATCGCTTCGCCAGACACAGAGCGTTTGAGTTGAAAAACATGTATGAGGCGAAGCCGGTCTCCGAACGGATCTATCACGACGCCTGGGAAGAAGATGTTGATTATATCGGAAAACCGGAGACAGGGTATTTGGCGCTGGATTTCTATGGCGGAACGCTGCGTGGAATCATAGAGAAACTACCGTATCTTAGTTCCCTGAGTGTGGAGATCATTTATCTGAATCCGATTTTTACTGCGCGCACCAATCACCGATATGACACCGCGGACTATCGCAATGTCGATCCCATGCTGGGCACCAATCAGGATTTTAGTGAACTGGCGTCGAAGGCGGCGGACTTGGGCATGAAGATCATCCTGGACGGTGTGTTCAATCATACCGGAGCCGACAGCAAATATTTTGATCGATTCGCCCGTTTTAATAGCGCCGGAGCCTATCAATCGTTTAGAAGCAAGGAGAATTCCAACTATCTTTCCTGGTATTCTTTGGCCGAAACGGAAGAAGGTGAGATCACCTATGAATCGTGGTGGGGCTTTGACAATCTTCCGGAGGTCAATGACGCGGAGTTATCTTACCGAGAGTATATTTTGGGGGAGGACGGTGTTGTGAGGACCTGGCTGGATCGCGGAGCGGCGGGATTTCGGTTGGATGTGTCGGATGAGCTCAGCGATTTCTTCTTAAGAGATTTAAGGAGGGCGGTCAAACATTATAAGCGTGACGCGGTGTTGATTGGAGAAATTTGGGAAGACGCCAGCAATAAATTCTCTTATGGTCATTTCCGTGATTTCGCATTCGGACGCACACATGATTCAGCGATGGGTTATCCTTTCCGCAGCGCGGTATTGCGTTTTTTGCAAGGCGAAATTGACGCGGCCCGCATGGACAATGAGCTGGAAAGTATTCGCGAACATTATCCGGATCCTTTTTTTATGTCAAACATGAATTTACTGGGCTCACATGATGTGGAGCGGTTTATCACCGCTGTGAGCGGAAAAAGAAATGTGACAAAGAGGAGTGAACAAAGCAAAACTGTCTTGACCGGGGATGAGAGAAAAAGAGGTGTGCGGCTGTTGAAAATCGCATATGTTTTCTTGTTGACCTACCCCGGATGTCCTTGTATTTATTATGGTGATGAGATCGGCATGGAAGGTTATGGCGATCCGTTTAATCGACGGACCTATCCGTGGGGAGGAGAAGACCAAGACTTGCTGGAGGTGTTTCGTAAAATGACCATGTGGCGCGGCGAATACCGTGTGCTTAGAGAAGGGAGTGTCGAAACCCTTATAGCCGAGCGGAGATTATATGTGTTTCGACGTCAATTGCCACGGGATTTGAGATCACGCACAGATAACAAAGAACCGGTGAGCGCGCTCACACTGATCAACGCGGGCCTCGATGAGTGTGTGGTACGTGTAAATGGTTCGGAATATCGCCTCCCTCCCGAAAGTTCCTGCTTCGCTTGTGACGGGCAAACCTGGTATGTATAATTGATTGCGAACGATTTTGACGGTCAATATATATTTATGTGACTTTGGGATGGCCGATCATCGAGTGGCGTATTAGGGAGTGTTGTCGATATGGATTTTGTTTCACAAATCGCGCTGTTCATAGCGGAAAAAACAGATCTTGCACGAGAGGAAGTGCAAAATTATATAGAGGTGCCGGCGCAACAGGAGATGGGAGACTTCGCGCTTCCTTGCTTTCGTCTGGCGAAAACAATGCGGCGCGCTCCGCAACAAATCGCTGCGGATTTGTCCGAACAGCTGCGGCCGCTTCCCGATTTCATTGAACGTGTGGAGGCCGTGGGTGGTTTTTTAAATTTCTCAATCAATCGAGCGGTGAGGATCAAGAACACCTTGAGCATGATTTTGGACGAGAGTCATCAACCGGGCAGTTCGGATGTCGGCGGAAAAAAGACGGTGATTGTTGAGTATTCTTCACCAAACATCGCCAAACCATTCCATATCGGACATGGGTTCACCACGATTCTTGGTGAATCCCTCGCAAGAATTTACGCAAGACAAGGATACGATGTGGTCCGGTTCAATCACCTGGGCGATTATGGCACTCAGTTTGGCAAGCTGATTGTGGCCATCGATTTGTGGGTCGACGAGGAGCGGCTGAAAAATGAGCCGATCACCGAATTGCTGCGAGTCTATGTTAAATTTCACGAGGAGGCGAAGCGGGAAGAAACTGACCATGATGGTGTCAGTCAGCTCGAAATTCGGGCGCGCGAGGCATTTCGCAATTTGGAAAACGGTGAGCCGCACGAACTGAGGCTCTGGCAAACCATTCGTGATTTGAGTCTGGAGGAATTTTCTCGGGTGTATGACCGCCTGGGCATACATTTTGATAATTTAAATGGTGAGAGTTTTTACAGTAGCCGTATTCCTGATGTTGTGGCTCTGCTCAACGAGCGACATTTGTTGGAGCAAAGTGAAGGGGCGCAGGTTGTTCGCCTGGACGAGTATGATCTGCCGCCCTGTATCATTCTTAAATCTGACGGCACGACAATCTACGCCTCACGTGATTTGGCAGCGGTTTTGTACCGCGATGAGGAATACCGGTTTGAAAAGAACATTTACGTGGTCGGCATCCCCCAAACCATGCATTTTAAGCAGGTTTTTTCTGTGCTGGATAAAGCCGGGTGCGACTGTGCCAAACGCTGCGTCCACGTCCCCTTTGGCACAGTCAAGTTCCCCGATCGTAAATTATCCACCCGAGAAGGCGATGTGATCAAGTTGGAGGATCTGCTGAACGAGGCGGTCGCGAAAACGCGCGAGATCATCGCCAAAAACGCCTCTCAGAGGGGTGAGGACATGTCGAACGAAGAGATTGACGAGATCGCGGAAAAAGTGGGTCTGGGCGCGGTCGTCTATCTCTTTTTGCGCAATGGTCGTGAGCGGGATATTGTCTTCCGCTGGGAAGAAGTGCTTGATTTTGAAGGTGACACCGCGCCTTATCTGCAATATACCTATGCGCGCGCCCGCAGTATATTGCGCCGGGCGAAGGATGAAATTCAAGACGACATGATTGCGTATCAACGAATCGACAGCGACTCGGTCTATCAGGTTGTGGTCGCGCTGGATGGCTTCGCGGACAGCGTGGCGGACGCCTGCGAGGCCAACGAGCCCTATATCATCGCGCGGCAGATCCATTTGATCGCTCGACAATTCAACAAGTTTTATAACAATGAACATATTTTAAACGAACAGGATGAAGAGTTACGGCGCGGTCGGCTGGCGGTCTGCCAATGCGTGTGTCGGATCTTGAAAGTTGGGCTGGAACTGCTCGGCATCGAAGCCGTGGAGAAAATGTGATGACGCTCTTTACCGGTCAATTGGACGCGCCTGACCAACCCATTCAACCGCACTGGCCGGTTTGGGATACCTGCCGCTCGTTTCAGGATCTGTTTTATCAGCCTGTGTATTTAAGTGAGATTCAACAGGCCCTGGACAAGGCGGTGCGCGCCCAAAAATGGCGCGGTGGGCCTGAACATTTTTTGACGACGATCGAGCCGGTTCGCCAACTTTACAACGAATACGCTCAAGCGCGCTCGATTGCGGAAGTCTGCTATCAAATGAATCGTTCCGATCCGTTTTACACAGCGGAGCGAGCGCGTTACCGTGTCGAGCGAAAAGAGATCACATTATTGATCCAGCTGCTGTTCGAAGGCGTCATGGCTGATAAGAAGTTTTTGCCTGAAATAGCCGAGGCGATGGGTAAGATGCCATTGCTGACCGTTCACAATTGGCGGGCGATTCATCACCATTATGTGGAGGAGCAACAAGCGGAAGAAGACTTCCTGGTTGAAAAAATTCAAGCGGATGGCGAGTTCATTAGTGAACTCAGCATGCTTGACACCCACCATGACTGGCGTCCTCCTGCCAATCTGCCTGCGGATTTCACCACCGATATTGTTCACTTGATGCAGGTTCGTCAGGAGCTCGCGATCGAGCAGGGCTTTGACTCTTTTGTGCAATTGGGCTACCGCAGACTGAGTTATTTAGACTTTTTGCCCTGGCAAGCCGAACAATTGCATCAGTATATCGAGGACTATTTCGTGCCGTTGGCCTCAGCGCTGCGCGCGGCTGACCAAGAATCGACCGACATCCGTCCCGGCGATATTTTTCGGGCCTCGATCACAGCCGCTCCCACGCCATCCTTGCCGACGTCTATTTCCGAAGCTGCGCGCATCAATCGCGTTTTTAAAGATAGCCTTGGTGAGGACACCGGAGATTTCTGGTTGAATCTCGATAAACTCGGTTATATTCAGACTTTTGATTGGAAGAATGTGGAACGTAGAGCCAAGTGCTATCGTTTGACGGATCCTTCGCTGCCCGTCCTGTTTTCCAATCGTAAATTATCGACCTCGACATTGGCGGATTTCTTGAATATCGGTGGCCGCGCCTACGGACATCTGCTCAGCTCGGATCGCTCGGGCGTCTATTTTTATCAGGATGTGCCACTCGCGGTGCTGCGTATTTGGGGAAAAGTCATGGAGTTTTTGGGCCACCGGGGAGTGGAAGGGGTGTTCGAAGATCCAAACGATGCGGAAATTTGGCGCCAATATCATATGCGATCACAAGTTATGGAATTGCCCTTGCTTGCGTTGATTGACCGATTCCAAATGTATTTGCACCAGAATTTCACCTTGGGAGTCGATGAGTGGAACAGAGAGTGGTTGATTTTGGTGGCGCGATATTTTCCGGACCTGGCTGAGGATGAAGAATGGCTGGCCCGTCAACTATATTCATGGCGCGGTGTGCTCTCCACATACACGGAGCCGTTTTCCGCTCTTTCCAAGGCCGTCTCAGTTGTCTCCGGACTATCTGTCTGGGACAAGGCGCGCGAAAACCGCGAGCTTTCTCTGGCTCAGTTTGATCAATTTTGCGCCCGCACATTGGATGACAGTTGCTTGTTGTTGTTGGAAAAAACAGGTTTGAGCTCACCTTTTGAAAAGGATACGATCAAACGCCTTGCTTTTCAGACTTGCTATTACTTAGGTTTTTGATTAAAAGGAGACAGATGAATAAAGAGAATACAGAACGATTGCTGATTGTGGCCACGCAAAACGAAGACAAATTGACTGAGATTCGCGCAATTTTAAGTGCCTTGCCGCTGACCGTCCGGTCGCAAAAGGAGCTGAGTCTTTTCGCGGATGTGGAAGAGGACGGCGACAGTTTCAGCGCCAACGCCCTATTAAAGGCCCGGGCGATCCACGAACAATTCCCCGAGGCCTATGTATTGAGTGACGATTCGGGCTTGTGTGTGGATGCGCTGGGTGGCGCTCCGGGCATCTATTCCGCCCGGTTCGCCGGCGAAGAAAGCGACTATAAGAGAAAATTCGACAAACTGTGGGAAATGTTGGCGGACACGGACCCGGAAGATTGGAGCGCCAGATTTGTCTGCGCGGTGGCGATTGTGCGTCCGGATGGTTCGGCTTTTGTTTCGTTGGGCACGATGGAGGGCAGATTGATCGGCGAGCCGCGCGGCGGCCATGGTTTTGGATATGATCCGATTTTTCTGCTGGAAGATTTGGGTTTGACCTCGGCGGAGCTGTCTCCGGAACAAAAGAATAATAGATCACACAGAGGGGAGGCGCTGCGCAAAATGAAGGTCCGCCTTGGCGAGGAGTTGTGGAAACACCGGGACGACCGCGAAGATGTCGACTGATTGTATCTCGTTGACCATGGCTTTTATTTCATGCTATATTGATGTTCGTTCAAATAGTTCGCCATTTTTGACTGGTTGATTAAATACTGTATGTGAAGCGTTTGTTCCCGCGGAGGAGGTTGGTATGAGTATTGCCATTTTTGGCTATGGTGTTGTGGGCAGTGGTGTCGCCGGTGTGATAGCGCGCTGCGCGGATGAGGTGGAGAAAAGAAGTGGTGTCCGCCTGGAAGTCAGGACGATTGTCGATGTGCGGGATTTCCCGGAAGATGATCCTTACGCTCATCTGATCGTGTCGGACGCTGACACTGTTTTCTCCGATCCTTCCATAGACATTGTGGTTGAGACCATAGGAGGAACCGGGGTCGCGTATGACTTCACGAAGCGTGCGATGCTGGCGGGCAAGAATGTGGTGACATCCAACAAGGAGCTTGTCGCGACGCACGGACCGGAGCTGCTGCGGCTGGCCGCGGACAACCGGGTGCGCTACCGGTACGAGGCAAGTGTTGGTGGCGGCATACCGATCATCCGCCCGCTACATAACGATCTGGCGGCGAACAGAATTTTATCAATAGCCGGCATTGTGAATGGCACCACCAATTATATTTTAACGCGCATGGAACAAGATGGAGTGGGCTTTCAGGAAGCGCTGAGCGAGGCTCAGGAAAATGGCTATGCCGAACAAGATCCCACCGCCGATGTGGATGGCTTGGACGCCGGTCGAAAATTAGCCATCATGGCGAGCATTGTGCTCCATGAGCATGTGCCACCTGAGAATATACATACGGTCGGTATCCGCGACGTGTCGCCGGAAGATTCCAGGCTCGCGGCGGCTTTGGGCGGAAACCTCAAACTGATCGCCTCGATGAGACGATATGATGACGACCGCGTCGCGCTGATCGTCGCGCCTCACTTTGTCGCGAATGATCAGCCTTTGGCGGGCACTCATGGTGTGTTCAACGCGGTTCAGGTTACCGGTGACTCCGTGGGCGACACGATGTTTTATGGACAGGGTGCGGGGACCTGGCCGACAGCGAGCGCGGTGGTCGCCGATGTCATTGAGCTTGCCACATTGCCGTATACAACCGTTGACGCGGAAACTTGGCCGGAGGCTTCGCCCGGTCGGTTGATTTCCCATAAGGACGCGCCGGTGAGAGCGATTGTGCGCTTTAAGAGCGGCGCGGATCGCCGCGCGGAGATTGTGAGTGAACTGGCCGAATTGCGCCCCGAAATTGTTGAGCTGGCCGGTGATGATCTCGTGTTGCGCGTGGGCGACCAAAATGAGGTGGCCGGCGCACCGACGGATGACGTCGTCACCGAGGGTCGACTGGTCGAGGCGTTGCGCGAATGGACTCCGGAGACGGTTTCGATTCTGCGCGTCCTGTGATATGTCGAGAAGACGATCATGTGAATGGACGGCATCCACATGGATGTGCGTTTGGTCCGCGCCGTATTGGCGAATCAGTTGACGGTTCGGAAAGAAAAACCCCCCTTGGCTCATCGAGCCAAGGGGGGTCACTGCGTTCAGATGATCACGGATCAGTATCTGTCGTAGTTGTTGTTCTGTTGACGTCTTTGCTTGCGAGCGCGACGGCAGTCCGGACAACGTACCGGGTCGTTCTCAAAGCCTTTTTCTTTGTAGAAAGCTTGTTCACCTTCGGTGAAGACGAATTCGGCTCCACAGTCTTTGCAGTTAATTGTTCTGTCTGGCATAATTTTGCCTCCTGAAATAATTCGGACTAAAAGGGGAACAGGAGGTGCAAAATAATAGTGGATCCATTTCCTTCAATTACAAGGCCCGTCTGTTTCTATAAAATCCGTGAGCCTATACTACTACACATTTTAGAGGGAAACAAGCACTAAAATCTTAAGGGTGATATAATTAAATCTGTCTGCGAAAATATGTGGTGATCAGCCACTTGGAAATATGAGGTGTTCATGGGTACCGCTTTCACGCTCGAGTCAATCAAATTCTATAAAATGAAAAGTCAATGGTTTGTGCGCCTTGTTTTCTTGTTGGCGCTGGCGCTTAACTTGGGGTTTTCACTATTTCCGATTGGCGATAATGATTTTTCTGCGCTTATGCTGTATGTGGATAAAATCAGTCAAAATATGATGAATTACGCGATGAATCCTCAGGCGCTGGCGGCGCTGCCCGCGCCGCTCAGTCAAGGAAACATTGTCTTCATAGTTTCCTATTTGATCTTGCAACTCATCAACCTGGTGCTGATGCTGGTGTACGCGGGCGGGTATTCAGCCGAGCGCGTCGGCAAGCTCGCCGGAGAGGGTGTCAAACGGATGTTGATCTCTCTTCCGAAAGTGCTGCTGCTTTTGTTGCTTTTGGTCATACCTGCGCTATTTAGTTCGTTTTTGTTCTGGATACCGCTTATTGTGCTGGTTTGCGCGCTATGTTTCGCACCTTTATTTTACAGCGAGCATGGAATGGGTTTTTTAGCCGGACTCAAGGAAAGTTGGCGGCGCACGAAAGGACGGAAACTTTATATTTTTGTTTCCTTCGCGCTGTTGGGCATCCTGTTCGATCTGGCAAGTCTGCTGATCCCGGACAACCCGACCATCGCGCAGTGGATCATGCCTTTTTTCGATGTGCTGTTGATTTTGATGCGTGGCCGACTTTTAGGCTTGTTATATGTTTTCTTTTATCGCCAGGTCGGTGGTTTGGAGACCGGAGCTTATACCGGCGTGAACGCGAAGGAATTGTTTGACGAGGTGTTGAAGCCGGGACCGGGAGAGGCCTGGCGAACCGAGAAAACCACGCCTAATGATCCGTTTCACAACGCTCGTTGAATAGTGTAAAATTTCTCAGATGATGATTCGCAACAACCTGATATAAGGAGTGAATACCATGGAAAAGAAAAATGAGATTCTCCGCTTACTGGAAAATCAGTGCCGACTTGAACCCGCGGACATGGCGCTTATGCTGGACATAAGCGAGGAAGAGGTGAGAGCGGAGATTCAAAAACTTGAAGAGGATCAGGTGATCATGGGCTATGGCGCTTTGATCGACTGGACCAAGACTGAAGATGAATTTGTCACCGCGATGATCGAAGTGCGTGTGACACCTCAGCGCGACAGAGGATTTGGTCGCATTGCGCAACGAATCTATCAATATCCGGAAGTCAGTAATTGCTATCTGGTGTCCGGTGACTATGATCTGATGGTTATTGTGTTGGCCAAAAACTTGCAGGAAGTGGCCCGTTTTGTTTCCGATAAAATCGCTCCGGTTGATGGAGTGCTTTCGACCCGCACCCACTTTATCTTGAAAAACTATAAGGTGAATGGTGTTGTGTTCGAGCAGGATTCGGAAGATGTCAGGGAGACCATAGTGCTATGACAAATATGAATCAAGTTCCCTCCAAGGGGAGAGATGACAGGCGGTTGGCTGAGACCGACGTCACGCCCGGACAGAGAATTTCCAACCGCGTCAATTCAATCCCGCCTTCCGGCATTCGCCGCTTCTTTGACCTGGCCGCCGAGATGAAAGGTGAATGCCTTTCCCTCTCAATTGGTGAGCCTGATTTTGTCACACCCTGGCATATTCGTGACGCCGGTATTTTTTCGCTGGAAGAGGGCTACACGCACTATACCGCGAATCAGGGCATGATCAACTTGCGTGAGGAGATCTGTGACTATATGGAACGGCGCTTCAATCTGCGCTACAACCCACTTAATGAAGTTGTGGTCACCGTCGGCGGAAGCGAGGCGATTGACGATGCGGTGCGCGCGCTGATCGATCCCGGAGACGAAGTGCTGGTTCCGGAGCCTTGTTTCGTGGCTTACAAAGCGAATGTCAGCCTCGCAGGAGGAGTCGCTGTGACCATCCCTCTGCGGCAGGAGAATCATTTTAAACTGACGCCCGAGGAATTGGAAGCCGCCATCACCGAGCGCACAAAGTTAATCATCATAGGCTACCCGAACAACCCGACGGGAGCGATCATGACAAGAGAGGATCTGGCCAAGCTGGTGCCGGTCTTTGAGCGTCATCCTCAGGTCACGATTTTATCGGATGAGCTATATGCGGAACTGACCTATCCGCCGGCGGAGCCGTACTCGCTCGCCAATTTTCCTTCACTATATGAACGCACAGTGATCATCGGAGGTTTTTCCAAAACGTTCGCGATGACCGGATGGCGCATCGGTTTCGCGTTGGCGCCTGAACCGATCGCCGAAGCCATCAATAAGATCCATCAATATGTGATCATGAGCGCTCCGACCACCGCGCAATATGCCGCGGTCGAGGCGTTGAAAAATGGCATGGGGCAGGTTTTGGCGATGCGGGAAGAGTATGACCGAAGGCGTAACTTCATATTCAACCGCTTGACCGAAATGGGCATCCCCTGTTTTGAACCCCTGGGCGCTTTCTATATCTTTCCGAGTATCGTCGACTTCGGCCTAAGCTCAGGAGAGTTCTGTGAACGGTTTTTACAAGAGGAGAAAGTGGCCATTGTTCCGGGATCCGCGTTCGGTGAATGTGGAGAAGGAAACGTCCGCATCAGCTACGCGGCTTCTTTTGAGACAATTAAAGAGGCAATGGATCGTTTGGAACGATTCACTCAAAGGTTACGCCAACAGACGACCTGATGCATATAGTGAAATAAAAGGGAAAAGAATGATTGAATTTGAAACATTCATATTGGAATTGAAACGCTTGGAGGATGATTTCCAGGTGCTCCGACAAGCTTTACACATCGAACGATCGAGCGATCGGGCGGCCGAACTGGAAGCGCGCGCGCAGGAACCGGAATTTTGGGACAATCCGGAGCGTGCTCAGCAAATCCAGACCGAGATCAATCATTTGCGCAAAAAAATCACTCGTTTCAATGAGCTGGAGTCCGCGCGGGAGGATCTGTTGGTTTTAAGTGAGTTGGGTAACGAGGATGAGGATCGCGAGCTGCTTGACGAAGTGCAAAACGGCATCGACAAATTGAAATCAGAATATGATTCGCTGCGTATGGAGACTTTGTTCACCGGTGAACACGACCATTTAAATGCGATTCTCACACTGCACGCGGGAGCGGGTGGAACCGAGGCCCAGGACTGGACCGAGATGCTCTATCGCATGTACGCGCGTTGGGCGGAACAGCATGATTTTGTCGTCAAGGAACTTGACATGCTGGATGGTGACGAGGCCGGGCTTAAAAGTGTGACCTTTTCCATCACGGGTGAAAACGCCTATGGTTATATGCGCTCGGAAATCGGTGTGCATCGCCTGGTCAGAATTTCACCTTTTGACTCGTCCGGCCGGCGTCACACTTCTTTTGCGTCGTTGGAAGTGTTGCCTGAATTGGATGATTCCATAAAAATCGATATCCGTCCCGAAGACATTAAAATGGATGTCTATCGCGCATCCGGAGCCGGCGGGCAACACGTCAACAAGACGTCGTCCGCGGTTCGTCTGACCCATATTCCGACCGGTGTGGTGGTGACTTGTCAAAATGAACGCTCTCAGGTCCAAAACAGAGAGACCGCCATGGGCATGCTCAAATCCAAACTATTCGCTCTGGCGCGTCAGGCGCACATCGAAAAAGTCGAGGATTTGAAGGGTGTGCAGATGGCCATCGCCTGGGGAAGTCAAATTCGTTCATATGTGTTTTGCCCATACACGATGGTCAAGGATCACCGCACGAATTTTGAGGACAACAATGTGGACGCCGTAATGGACGGCGATCTGGATGGTTTCATAAACGCATATTTGTCCGGTGAAGGAAACACGAATGGAGGAAACCATGAGTAAAAAAGTCCTGGTCATCATGGGCAGCGACTCCGATCTGCCTAAGTTGGAATCTTGTTTTGCACATTTGGATCAATTTGAAATTGAATGGGAGGCCGCCGTCTGCTCGGCGCATCGGTCTCCGGAACGGGCGGCTGAGCTGGCCAGAGACGCCGCGAAAAACGGTTTTGGCGTGATCATCGCCGCGGCCGGACTGGCGGCGCATTTGCCGGGAGTGTTGGCCGCGTATACTATTTTACCTGTGATTGGCGTGCCGATTTCCGCGGGTTCTTTAAACGGTTTGGACGCCCTGCTGGCCGAGGTGCAAATGCCCGCCGGCATACCTGTCGCCACCGTCGCGATCGACGGCGCGGCGAACGCGGCCATATTGGCCGCGCAGATTCTCGCGCTGGCGGAGCCGCGCATCGCGAATCTGCTGCGCGAACACAAAGAGAGTCTGGCGGCCGCGGTGGCGGATAAAGATGAAAGACTGCGAAGCAGACTTAACGAGCGCTGAAGAGCGGACATGGAAGGATTGAACAGACCGGTCGCGCGGCCGGTTTTCGTTCTTATGGAGAAAAGTTATGGGTCATGAATTACACGATGCGTGCGGGGTGGTCGGATATTTCGACGTGAGCGAACAGCGCGGCGATATTTCGCGGCTGGCGTACTTAGGTTTGTTCGCCTTGCAACATCGCGGACAGGACAGCGCGGGCATCGCGGTCAACAACAACGGCAAGATTTTTTGTCATAAAGAGCAGGGACTGGTCGTGGAAGTGTTTGACGACATGACCTTGAATATGTTGCAGGGCCATGCCGCGATTGGACATGTGCGCTATCCAATGGGAGGCGATAGCAATGTGGTGAACGCACAGCCACTTTTAATCAAATCTAAGACGGGTCAGATCGCGTTGGCGCACAACGGAATGCTGACCAATTGTGAAGAGTTGCGCGACCGGATGGAGGAACAAGGTGCGATTTTCCAAACGACCTCGGATGCCGAGGTGATGCTGTCTTTGTTGGCCCGAAACTCGATTTTGGCCGATCGCATCGAAGATGCGATCTTTATGATGATGGCGGAAGTCAAGGGCGCCTACGCGCTGACAATCATGACAAAAGACAAAGTGATCGGCGTGCGGGATCCGGACGGCATTCGCCCGCTTTGTATCGGTGTGCTGGGCGACACATATGTGCTTGCCTCCGAAAGTTGCGCGCTGGACACCATCGGCGCCACCTTCATTCGTGACGTCGACCCCGGCGAGGTGGTCACGCTGGACGCCAATGGTCTCAGTGCGGAGTATTTTCAACCGGATGAAATGGGCAACAATTCATTAAAGGGGAAATTGTGCTCGTTTGAATTTGTCTATTTCGCAAGACCGGATAGTGTGATCGATGGTGCGGATGTCCATTTCGCCCGGCTGGCCGCCGGTCGCCAATTGGCGATCGAGGCGCCGGTGGAGGCCGATGTCATTGTTGGAGCGCCGGACTCCGGCATGATGGCCGCTTTGGGATACGCGAAAGAAAGCGGAATTGAATTCAATCAAGGGCTGCTCAAAAATCGTTATGTTGGGCGCACCTTCATTCAACCGACACAAATGAAACGGGAAATTTCCATCGCGATGAAGTTCGCGCCGCTGCGCTACACTTTGCAAGGAAAACGAGTCTGTTTGATTGATGACTCAATTGTGCGCGGCACGACCATGCGCCGTCTGGTGGAGATGATCAAAGCCAGCGGCGCGGCGGAGGTACATTTGCGTATCGCCTGTTCGCCGGTCGTCTATCCTTGCTTTTATGGCGTGGACACGCCCAGTCAAGGCGAGCTGTCCGCCTGCAATATGACCAAGGCAGCGCTGCAAAAACTGATCAACGCGGACAGTTTGGAATTTATCTCACTGGAAGGACTCAAGAATTCATTGAAAGGCTTGCGCTGTGACTGTTGCACAGCCTGCCTGGACGGCAATTATCCGGCGGGAATTCCGGAAGCGGAAATCATGGATCTGCGCAAGATCGACTTGATCGAGAATGGTTACACAGGTGGCGGAAAATGAATGTCGCCGTGTTTGTCTCCGGTGGTGGGACCAATCTACAGTGTTTGATTGACCGTCAAAAAGGCGGGCTGTTGCCGAACTGTGAGATCGTTCGGGTGATCGCCTCAAAGGAAGGTACAAGAGCGGAAGAACGTGCGCGTAAAACGGGAATTTCGACCACCGTGGTGCGCAGGCGGGATTTTAAAACAGAAACAGCCTATGATCAGGCTTTGCTCGACAGCTTGGCCGGTTATGGGGTTGACTTGATTGTGTTGGCGGGTTTTTTGACCAAACTCGGCGCGGGATTTGTCAAACGTTACCCAAATCAAATCATCAATGTCCATCCATCCTTGCTGCCTGCTTTTGGTGGGGCCGGGTACTACGGAATCAAACCGCACCAGGCTGTGTTGGAATATGGTTGCAAGGTGACCGGAGCGACCGTCCATCTGGTCGACAACAATTACGACACCGGCCCGATCGTGCTGCAAAAAGCAATTGAGGTGTGTGCGGATGACACGGCTGAAACCTTACAGCTTCGGGTCATGCGTGAATGCGAACAGGTTATTTTACCTGAAGCGGTGCGGCTGTTTACCGCCGGTAAAATAGCGGTATCGGGAAGGATCACCCGGATCGTCGAAGAACAGGTGTTTGAATGATGGAAATATGTACAGCGACGCTCAGCTTAGTTGAGTCGTTGACACGAGCCGATACTATAAACCGTGAACATAATCAATTATAAAAGGAGACAGTATGATCCAACGTGCTTTAATCAGTGTTTCAGACAAAACCGGCATCGTTGACCTGGCCCGCTCCTTGAGTCAGCTGGGGGTTGAAATCGTGTCGACCGGCGGCACCTACAAAGAGATCGCGGCGCATGACATACCGGTTACCGAGATCAGCTCGATCACCGGATTCCCCGAGTGCTTGGACGGGCGTGTGAAGACCTTGCACCCCTTCATTCACGCGGGTCTGTTGGCGGATCGCGCGAAACCCGACCATATGGATTTTCTCAAATCCATGGACATCGTCCCAATCGACCTGGTTGTTGTGAATTTGTATCCGTTCAAAGAAACTGTGCTGAAACCCGGAGCTTCTTTTGCGGAGTGTGTGGAAAACATAGACATTGGCGGACCGAGCATGTTGCGCGCGGCGGCGAAGAATCACGCGGCGGTCGCGGTGGTGACCGACCCCGCTGATTATGACCCGGTGTTGCGCGAGATAGCACAGACAGGGGACACGACCGCGCAAACCCGTTTCGCACTGATGGTCAAGGTGTTTGAGCATACCGCTGCCTATGACGCTTTGATCGCGCGTTACATGCGCGCCGAGGCCTCCAAGCGGAACGGTGAGGAGGTGGAACTGTTTCCCGATCAATTGACGCTGACTTATGAAAAACAACAAAACCTGCGCTATGGCGAAAACCCTTTCCAGCGAGCGGTGTTTTATCGTGAACCCCTGCCGGTCGCTGACTCGCTCGCGCAGGCGAGACAGCTACACGGAAAAGAGCTGTCTTATAACAACATCTCGGATACCGACGCCGCGATTGCGATGGTGAAAGAATTTGACCGCCCCGCCTGCGTGGCGGTCAAACACGCGAATCCTTGCGGCATAGCGGTCCGCGACACGATTGACGAAGCCTGGGAACGCGCCTATCAAGCCGATCCGGTTTCCGTGTTCGGTGGCATCGTGGCGCTCAATCGACCGGTGAACAGGGCGGCCGCCGAAAGCATGGCGAAGATCTTTTTGGAAGTGATCGTGGCGCCGTCTTTTGACCGGGATGCGTTTGAGATCTTGTCACAAAAGAAAAATATCAGACTGCTTGAATTGCCGGAGATCGCACGTCCCTTTGCGAAGGAGGCGATGAGCGTCAAAGGTGTCGGTGGCGGTCTACTGGTTCAACAAAATGACAACGAAGTATATGATCCGGCGGATTTACGCCTGGTGACCCGAAAGGCTCCGACCGAACAGGACTTGAAGGATTGTTATTTTGGCATGCAGGTGGTCAAACATGTCAAGTCGAACGCCATTGTGTTGGTTAAAGACGGTGTGACTGTGGGTGTGGGTCCGGGGCAGGTCAATCGAGTGACCGCTTTGGAGATCGCCATCAAAATGGCCGGAGACAAGGCAAAAGGCGCCGTGTTGGCGTCAGACGCGTTTTTCCCATTCGATGATAGTGTGCGTCTCGCCGGGGCGGCGGGGATCGAGGTCATTATTCAGCCGGGAGGATCGGTGCGCGACGACGACTCGATCAAGGCCTGCGACGAGTTGGGGATCGCGATGGTTTTTACAGGTAAAAGACACTTCTTACATTGATGGAGAAAAATATGAAAATACTAGTGATCGGCGGAGGCGGCAGAGAGGCCGCAATCATCTGGAAGTTATCGCAAAGCCCTCATCAGCCGGAGCTGTATTGCGCGCCGGGAAATTATGGCATTGGCAAGCTTGCGACATGTGTGCCTTTGAGCGCCACCGATCTGGATGGCATTGTCAATTTCGCGCAAGACGAATCGCTGGACTTGGTGGTTGTCGCCCCGGATGATCCGCTCGCTCTTGGACTGGTTGACCGACTGACCGACGCCGGTGTGCGCGCGTTCGGGCCGACCGCGGCGGCGGCGGAGATTGAAGCAAGTAAGATCTTTTCGAAACAATTAATGCGCGAACATGGTATTCCCACCGCGGGGGCCGAGGTGTTCACGGTTGAACAGGACGCGTTGGATTGGCTGAGCCGCCAAACCACATTCCCGGTTGTTGTGAAAGCCGATGGGCTCGCGCTTGGCAAAGGTGTGTTGATTTGCGCGGACCGCGCCGAAGCCGAACGGGCGGTGCGGGAGATGATGAGTGGAAATCAATTTGGCGACGCGGGCTCTCGAGTTTTGATCGAAGAATGTCTTACCGGACCTGAGTTGACCGTGTTGGCGTTCACGGACGGAAAAACGATTGCCGCGATGCCAAGTTCACGTGATCATAAACGAGCGCTCGATCACGATCTCGGCCTCAACACCGGTGGCATGGGCGCGGTTGTGCCGGGCGCGGACTTGGACGCGGAGCAATGGGCGAGACTGCGTGAGACAATCTTTCAGCCTACCATTGACGCTCTGTCGAGCATGGGCAGAGTGTTCAAAGGGGTCATCTATTTTGGTCTGATGCTGACCGCTGACGGTCCGAAAGTGATCGAGTACAACGCCCGCTTTGGCGATCCGGAGGCACAGGCGGTGCTGCCGCTGTTGCGGACGGATTTGCTGGATGTGATCAATGCTGTGATCGATGAGCGTCTGGCGGATATCGAAATCAAATGGTCGGACGAAGCCTCGTGCTGTGTGGTGGCGGCTTCCGCGGGATATCCGGCTGAATATGAAAAAGGCAAAAAAATCACCGGACTGGAAGACTGTGAGGCCATGGTCTTCCATGCCGGAACCACCTGGTCCGCCGAGCTTAACTCAGTTGTGACAAACGGCGGCCGTGTTCTAGGTGTTTGCGCGACAGGCGCGACGCTGGACGAGGCGCTGGATGAGGCATATGACAATCTCGGGAGAATTCATTTTGACGGCATGCACTACCGCAAGGATATCGGAAGGACGATCCCGCAATGAAACCGACGCTGAAGATCGGTTTGTTTGGTGGCACTTTTGACCCGATTCACAACGCCCATCTGGCCATCGTCGAGGCGGCTATTGAAACAGCCGAGTTGCGGCGCGTGTTGATCATGCCGAGCGGCCATCCGCCATTGAAGGATCCCGCCGGAGTCAGTCCGGCGATCTATCGCTACCGCATGGCTGAACTGGCGGTCAGGCGGTCACCTCAAATTGAGATCAGTGATATGGAGATTCGACGGACCGGACCTTCTTACACCGTGGACACTTTGAAACAGCTGAATTGCGGACTTGGATCCGCGCGAGATGTTCATTTGATCTGCGGCACCGATGTGCTGTTCGATTTGCCCAACTGGCACGAGCCAAAAGGAGTGCTGGAAAACTGCACCCTGCTGGTCGGCACGAGACCCGGTTTTAGGACTGATTCGATTCAACGTCAAATGAACCATCTACGCCATCAATACAAGGCGGTGATTCAAACCTTTGACATGCCCGAGATGGATCTTTCCTCGACCGAGATCCGGAGTCGACTGATTGAATTTCCACAGACGGACCTGCCACAGGTCCCTCAGGCGGTGGGTGAGTTTATCCGCCGGCACCGTGTCTATCGTGACCATTTACTGTTGCGTGAGTTGTCAGATGACACGGTGCGTTTTTTGATTCGTGTTCAACAAGAACTATGGAATCAAATCACGCGTGAGCGCTTGTTGCATTCAGTCGGAACCGCCTTAACCGCGGTTCGGCTTGCCTTGCGTTTTGGGGTGGACGCAGACAAAGCGGCGGTGGCGGGTATTTTACATGACTTGGCCAAGGAACTTAGCCCGCGTGATTATCTGGATGAGCATCCGGAGCAGGCTCACTGGCTGGAGGACTATCCGCAGATTGTCCATGGCCCGTTTGGAGCGCAGCTGGCGCGCGGTCGATACGGTATTGACGATCAGGAGCTGCTCGACGCAATCACTTATCACACAACTTTGCGCGATAATCCATCTAATTTGGAGAAAATCATCTTCTTATCTGATAAAATCGAGCCTAGTCGCACATTTCTCGATTTGAAGCCAATTCGGGAGTTGGCGAGATCTGACCTCAACCGGGCCGCTTTGGCATGTTTGGAAGCCGTGAGGTCAAGTATATTGAAACGTGATCAGATTGAGCATCCATATTCGGTGGATGCGGCTCTCGCGCTGACGGACGCGCCGGGGATACCGGCGATCAGAAAGGATGACATAGTTGACGATTAAAGAGATTGCGGACCAAATCAAAGCGATTTTAGAAAATAAAAAGGGGCTCGACGTTGAAGTGATCGACGTCGCGGACAAAACGACTTTGGCGGATTATTTTATCATCGCGTCGGGTCGGTCAAGTACCCAGGTCAAAGCGTTGGCGGATGAGGTCGAACATGAGATGATCAAGCGATTTGACCGCCACCCCGAACATATTGAAGGCAATTATCGGGACAAATGGGTGTTACTTGATTATCTCGATATCGTGGTCCATATTTTTCAGGAAGAGGAGCGACAGCACTACAGCCTTGAAAAACTATGGATGGCGAAAACGGTGGATCAGAGCGGCGAATCCAAAGCTTGATCATCGGCCGACTCCATTGAATCTGTCTGGCAATGTGGATTTTTTACCAATTATGAAGAGAAAAACCGCTCCCCCGCTGAGAGCGGTTTTTATATGCTGAAAAAACAAGCCGGTCTTGATAAACGGGCTTGAATTTCGTCGGGAGGTGGTCGATTTGTCGCCAAAGAATGGAGTTGGTTCTCTCGCTTCCACGCAAGACCGAAAGGTATGTGAGAAGCTGCGTAAATTATTTAGCGCTTTGTTGTCCGTCAGCGCGCTGCTGAGCATTGTGTTGGTCTTATCCATACCGGGACCTGTCTCAGGTGGGCACTTAAACATCGAGTCGGCCGAAAAGATTTCGAGCTTGGAAACTGATGAACCCGCCTCGCTGACAAGTGATGAGTCGGCGCCGGCTGTATCATCAGAGAAACAGACCGCGAAAGAAACATCTTTGTTTCCGGTCTATATCGCCGGAGCGGTTGAGCGACCGGGAGTGGTCTTGATTCCGGACGGTACCTGGCTGGATACCGCGATTCTGGAATGTGGCGGTGTGAAAGAGGAGGCGGATCTGACAAAGGTCAATCTCGCGATGACATTGAAAGCCGGACAAATGATTTACGTGCCGGCGCAAGGCGAGATCATCGACAATGATATTTCTGAGATTGTCACGCTTGACACAGAGGCCGTGGGAACCGCGGACATGGTCAATCTCAATCTGGCTTCTGTTGATCAGCTCATCAGTTTACCGGGTATTGGACCGGCGACCGCCGAGAAAATAACCAAATACAGGGAACAAAATGGTGGATTTCAGTCCATTGAGGAGATTATGAGCATCCCTGGGATCAAAGATGCTAAATTCAATGAAATCAAGGAACGGATCACCGTTGATTGACGGTGTTCGCGTTGCCGGAATCACCTGTCGGATTTGAACGTTCTTTATAAAATCTGATCGAACTTTGATATACTGTTGCCAGCATTATTTTATTGAGGTGAGTCATGAGTCAAGCTGACCAATTATTTATAGAGAACTGTAAATCCATCTTAACAACAGGTAGCTCCACCGAGAACGAGGCGGTCCGCCCACGGTGGGAGGACGGTAGCCCCGCTTATACCATGAAAAAATTCGGCATCGTCAATCGATATGATTTGGCGGCGGAATTTCCGATTTTAACCTTGCGTTTCACAAATTTTCGCGCCTGTGTCGATGAAATACTTTGGATTTGGCAGCGTAAATCCAACAATATCAATGATTTGAACAGTCAGATCTGGAACGCGTGGGCCGACGAGAATGGGTCGATCGGCAAGGCGTATGGCTATCAGCTGGGAGTCAAGCATCAGTATAAGGAAGGTCTGTTCGATCAGGTCGACCGGGTCTTGTATGATTTGAAGAACAATCCTCATAGCAGGCGCATCCTGACCAATATCTACACGATGGCGGATTTGCATGAGATGAATCTGTACCCTTGCGCATACAGCATGACGTTCAATGTGGTAGGCGACAAACTCAACGGCATATTGAACCAACGTTCACAGGACATGCTGACGGCCAATAATTGGAATGTCACCCAGTACGCCGTGCTGATGCATATGTTTGCGGTTTGCTCGGGACTGCGGGTTGGAGAGTTGATTCATGTGATTGCCGACGCGCATATTTATGATCGGCATATCGACATCGTCAAAGAGCTGATTGGGCGAACGCCTTTGGAGGCTCCAAAGTTGATCGTTGATCCTGACGTTACCGATTTTTATGACTTCACACCGGACAGTTTTTCTTTGGATAATTACAGACACAACGGAAAAATTTTGGGTATTCCTGTCGCGGTCTGATCGTTCAACTATTTTTCTTTTAATCGATTTACCGTGCGAAAATTTATGTTAGGAATGGGTACGGCTATGAATTTAATTGTCGCGGTGGAGCGAAATTGGGGAATTGGATGTGGTGGCAGATTGCTCACCACGCTCAAAGAAGATATGGCGTGGTTTCGGCGCCAAACAAAAGATAAAATCCTGGTTTATGGAAGGGAGACGCTGGCCACCTATCCCAATGGTGCCGTGTTGCCGAATCGTCGCAACATTATATTGAGCCGTGATCCGGCGTTTTTTGTCGAAGGCGCCGAGGTCTGCCATTCAATCGCTGAGCTGGCCGAATTGCTGGCGGATGTCCCGTCCGGGGATGTCATGATTTTGGGCGGAGCCAGTGTGTACCATCAACTGCTTCCTTATACGAGATTTGCTTATGTGACTCAATTCGACAAGGAAATGAAAGCCGATCGATATTTGGACAACCTGGATGAGCTGCCCGACTGGCGTTTGGTCGAACGGGGTCAGCGAAAATATGATGTGTTGGCGGATTTGGGCTTTTATTTTTCTGTCTATGAGAATCGGCAGGTAAAACAGCTGTCGAAGGCCGGCGCAAAATGAAGTTTTCCACTATGAAGCAGAAGATCGACCAAGCGGTGGGTAAGATCAAACAAGTTTTTAACTCCGCGAAAAGCGCCGGCTTGGCTAGCGTGCGAAAAGTCTCCCGCCGTGGGCCGATGCGGTTTTTATTCAAATATTTTGCCTCTTTTTCTCAAATGGATGTGGTCGGCATGGCCGCCAGCACTTCCTATTACATGCTGTTCGCGTTGTTTCCTTTAATGATCTTTTTGCTGTATTTGATCGCGGTCTTGAGCCAGAGCCTTGATATCACAGTGCTCGTCGAGCAATTGGCCTCTATTTTGCCAACCCATGTGATTTCCGTGTTGGCCGGACTGGTCGGTGATCTGGACAACATCGCGCAGCGAGGAACGGTATGGGTCAGTTTGTTGAGTTTGATCTTAGCCAGCGCAAAAGGTTTCGGCACCATGCTGGGGAATTTATATTCAATTTATGGACGTAAGAAAATCAGTTCGAACTTTCTGCTGGTCCGAATCGTTGGGGTCATCAGCACATTGCTGATGGGCGTGCTGATGATTGTAATTATGTTCGTTTTGATTTTTGGTCAGACGTTGGTGAAATGGATTCGGCAGTTGCTGGACTTTCAATGGATGCAGGAGTTGTGGCTCATCGACTATATGAGCTATTTGGTCACCTTTTTGATTCTAAGCTTTGTGTTTGGAATCGCACTTTTTATATCAAGTGGCAGGGCGGGGCAGGTGCGCTACGCCTTGGTGGTCGGTTCTTTGATGTCGATGTCGTGGATCATCATCTCGTTTTTCTTCTCAATTGTATTGAGTGTCAGTGGTCGATATGAATTCCTGTATGGTGGGCTGTCCGGTGTCATGCTCCTTTTGCTGTGGGTGTTTGTGATCATGATGGTAATATTTGGTGGTGCTTTGATCCATGCGACCATATTGCGAGAAAAAGCGATTTTGCCACCTTTACAAGTTGAGTCTGTTGAAAAATCACCGTCCGACGTGAGTGAGCGGACGGACTCTTCGGACGATGAAGATTAGCGTGCGGATCGAAAAATCAATTTCAGGCCAAGCGGGGCGGCCACTCAGATTAGTGGAATATCACAAAAGGGCAGGATGCGATTTAAATGAATCCAATTTCGGAAAATAATGTTGACAATAAGAATTTGAGAAGTGGATTTACCACAGGATCAGCGGCCACGGCGGCGGCGACCGCGTCGGCTATGTTGCTGGTTGGCGACGACCTGCCTAACGATCGGATCATCCCGGTCCGCACACCCGGCGGTGAGCGATTGCGCCTGAAGGTTGACACCATTGAACGGCTTGAACAGGGCTATCGTTGCTGCGTTGTCAAAGATGGGGGAGACGATCCGGATGTGACCACGGGATTGAGTGTCTGCGCTGTTGTTGCTTTAAATGATGACAAGGGCGTCGTCAGATTTCAGGCGGGTGAAGGTGTTGGTATCGTTACCTTGCCCGGCCTGAAAATTCCACCAGGGGAGCCCGCGATCAACCCGGTCCCACGCGAGATGATTCGCCGGGCGGTCGAGCCTTATCTGCCGGAGGGACACGGATTTTTGGTTGAATTGTCGGTGCCCGGAGGAGATGAGGTCGCCCACCGCACATTCAATCCGAGATTGGGCATTGAAGGTGGAATTTCCATTATCGGCACAACAGGAATTGTGCGTCCCATGTCGGAGGAAGCTTGGAAAGACTCACTCGCGGAGGAACTGCGCGTCGCCAGAGCGGTCAGTCGATCCGATTCGATCATCCTTTCATTTGGCAATCAATCGGAGATTAGCATTCTGCGGCATGAGGATATCTGTGTGGATGGCGAGGGCAATGCGATCCGTTCGGTCATGTGTAGCAATTTTGTCGGCTTTATGTTGCGGAAAGCGGCTGAATGTGGTTTCAAAAGGGTGATAATTAGCGGGCCTCTTGGTAAAATAATCAAGGTGTCGGCGGGGATCTTTTATACCCACAGCCATGTGGCGGATGCCCGCGCTGAACTTGTGGTGGCGAACGCCGCGCTTATGGGTGTCTCATTGGACACCTTGAACCGCCTGGCGGAGTGCCGCACAACCGATGCCGCACTGGACATTCTCGCGACTCAATCGCTCGCCAAATCCTTCTCACGGCGGATCGCCGACAAGGCGAAAGACCGGATTATGCAATTCGAGGGACTTGGGCTGCTCGCGGATGTTTTTATGACCGATGGCACGGGCGACCTGTTATGGACAACTTTGCGCGTACATGAATGATCATACATTTATGTTTTGCTGGAAATGAGTAAGTAGTTGAATCAACACACACTTTTTCTGATCGGCATGGGTCCGGGAACGGCCGAATGGGTGACGACCGCCGCCTGGAAGGCGGTCGACCGCTGTCAAAACCTTTTTGCCGGCAAACGAATCATTCGGATGGTGGTTGAGTCGGGTATGATTGATAATTTTGAGCGACGCGTTTGGCATGAAATAGACGCACGTCTCAGCACACTGATTCTTCCGTTGACCGAAGCTCTTGAGCAAGGTGACGTGGCGGTATTGACCACAGGTGACACCGGAGCGTTCAGTGTCGCCGCCTGGATCGGAAAACAGATCCGGGTCAAAAATCCTGAGCAAAAAATTGAAACCATCGCCGGAATTTCCTCGATTCAGTACTTTTGCGCCCGTCTTGGTCGAAATTGGCCGGACCTGGATATCGTGAGCCTACACGGCAAAGAAGATGACTCATTTGTCAACAAATTGTCAAACCATCGCAAAACAATGCTGCTGACCGACCCACGACACCATGCCCGTTGGATCGCCGACACCTTGCTTGAGAGGGGCATGGACGATTTCAAGATCACTGTGGGCCTGAATCTGAGCTATCCGGATGAGATGATCGTTTCGGGTGGCCCGGCTGATCTCTTGTGTCGCGACGATATTCCACCTGACGCGCTTTGTCTGGTGCTTTTGGAGCCTTCCGCTCCGCGGCGCCTTGAGTCGCAAGATAAGGTGGCCCCTCACGACAGGGCTCGGTCGTTTGCGGGCGGGTTGCCGGATGAATCGTTTGTCCGTGGCGCCAAACCGATGACAAAACAGGCGGTGCGCGCGCAGATCGCCTCGCTGCTGGCGATTTGTCCCGGTGATATTTGTTGGGATATCGGAGCGGGAACGGGATCGGTCAGCGTTGAAATGGCGCTCGCGACCTCGGATCGCGGATCGGTCTTCGCGATTGAGCGAGACAGCGCCGGGACGGAATTGGTCCGCCGGAACGCGGCCGGACATAATGTTGAAAACATTGTCGTGGTGGAAGGGGAGGCGCCACTTGCGTTACAAGGTTTGCCTTGCCCGGACCGTGTCTTTATTGGCGGATCAGGTGGGAATCTACAACCAATCCTCGCTCACCTGGGCGATTTGATGTCTGCGGCCAATCTGCGGAAAACAGACGCGGAGCGCGTCACATGCAAGGTGGTGATTAGCGCCGTGACGTTGGAGACGCCGACGCGCGCGGTTGAGCTGTTGCGCGCCAATGGCTTTGAGCCACCCCAAATCATGCAGCTCGCCGTTACGCATTTTAAACAGCGCGGCGGATATAATATGGCTCAGGCGGAAAACCCGGTCTGGCTGATCCAAACGGATTGGCCGGCAAAGTAATTGCTCCCGCCGCCAAGGATTGTCACCGGGTTATATTGTCAAAAGTAGAAAGAAGATCAGTATGAACAGAGCAAATGAGCCGCGCCCAATAAAAAAGGGCTCCCCCATGTTGTATAGTCTGGGAACCGGACCCGGCGATCCCGAACTTATGACTTTTAAAGCGGTCAATATATTAAAAAAAGTGAACTATTTGGCGGTGCCGGTTTCGGCGACCGGGCAAGACAGCGTGGCTTTGCAGGTCGTGCGTCCTCATATCAAGGAAAGACTGGACGCGGGTGAACTGCAAATTATCGAACTCTTGTTTCCGATGCTCAAAGATCGGCAGGCGGCCATACAACATCGCGTGACCGCCGCCGAGGAGGTGCTGCGGGTGCTGGAGTCCGGTTCGGACATCGCCATGATCACGATTGGGGACCCCACAATTTACAGCACCTGTTTTTATGTGGATGAGATCGTGAGGGCGCGCGGTTTTGATACGCAGATCATACCGGCGGTCAGCTCGGTGACCGCGGCCGCCGCAACCGCGGGTGTCTCTTTGGCGAGACAGGATGAATCGATTTCGATTGTGCCCGGTCTAAAAGGAGCGGACGAGGTTTTTGAATATCTGGATCATGCTGAGACATTGGTCATTATGAAAGCCGGCGCATTGGCCACTGATTTGTCTGACTTGTTAAATGAACGTGGAATGGACCACCATGCGGTTTTGTTGTCGAGGCTTGGTTTTCCGGATGAGCGTGTCGAGCCGCTTGGGCAGATTGATGCGAATCGGAAGCGTCCGTATTTTTCGACGGTGATCGTGAAAAAAGGAGGTCTTTGAAGATGATCTATTTTGTCGGTGCCGGCCCGGGAGATCCGGAGCTGCTGACACTAAAGGCGAAACGTCTGATCGACGGGGCGGATGTGATCGTGTATGCCGGGTCTCTTGTCAATCCGGCGGTGCTCAAGGATAAAAAAACGGGAGCGATGGTTTATGACAGCGCGGGAATGAGTCTTGACGAGGTAATGGAAGTGCTGATCGAAGCCGAAGAGCGAAACCTGCTGTCGGTACGTGTGCACACCGGTGACCCCGCTGTGTATGGAGCCATCCGAGAACAAATCGATCAGTTGGAAAAGAGAAAGATCGCCTATGAAGTGGTGCCCGGAGTCAGCTCAATCTTCGCGGCGTCCGCCACACTCGGACGTGAACTGACCTTGCCCGGTGTCTCCCAGACTGTCATATTGACCAGACAAGCCGGACGCACACCGGTGCCGGAAGGTGAGACCATTAGCTCTTTGGCCGCGCATCGGGCGACTATGGTGATTTTCCTCAGTGTGGGGCAGATCGATTCTCTGAGTGAAGATTTGATCGCCGGTGGATACGCCCCGTCGACGCCTGTCGCGGTGGTTTATCGGGCGAGTTGGCCTGACGAGAAAATCGTATACGGCACGCTGAGAACGATTGCCGAGTTAACAAAAGAACAAGGTATCGTCCGCCAGGCATTGGTCATGGTGGGAGAGTTTCTGGGCGAAGAATATGAGCTGTCAAAACTCTATGACGCGCAATTCACTCATGGTTACCGAAAGGGATCCGATGCTGAACCGGCAAGATAGATTTGAACAAACCAAAGGTCGGTTGGAGCCTCGCAGAATCGCGGTGTTTTTTTTGACACCGCAGGGTGAGGCGTTAAGCGGTCGATTATTGTCAGATGAGGCCGGCGAACAATTCAACCTGACCCGCTCGACCACTTTGGAAATAAAGAAACTGGCTGAATTGCCCGCAGTGTTTGAGCGCTATGATGGTTTGATCATGATCATGGCGATGGGAATTGTCGTGCGCAAAATCGCACCTTTGCTGCGCGGCAAAGAGATCGATCCGGCGGTTGTCGTGCTCGATCAAAAAGCCCGGTTCGCGATTAGTTTGCTTTCCGGCCATCTGGGTGGGGCGAATGAGCTCGCGCGGGAGGTTTGCGCGGTACTTGGCAGATCCTGCGTGCCGATCATCACAACGGCGACCGATCTGGAAGAGGTCACCGCCTTTGATCTGTTCGCCAAAGAGACCGGCAGCAAGATCGCCAACATCGCCGCGTTGCCTACAGTCAGCGGTGACCTAGTCGCCGGCAGACCGGTGGGGTTTGTCAGCGATTTGGAGGTCGAACGTGATTTTTCAGAAATGGTGATCCGACTCGACCGCGGCCAGCCGCCGCCCGATCGGATTCACTCTTATGTTGTATTTTCGACACGAACCGATCTGTTAGAATGCTCGAATGAAGATCAACCCACGAAACCGAGCCAAGATTTAAACTCAAACGCGGCATTGAGAATTTATCCGCGCATACTGTTCGTTGGCATCGGCTGCAAACAAGGTGTGGAGGCGTCTTATTTGTCCGACTGTCTGGATCACCTACTTGAGGAGATCGGAGAGAGCCCTCTCTCAATCGCCGCTGTCGCGACGATCGATCTTAAAGGAAAAGAGCCTGCCTTGCTCACGCTTTGCCAAGAGCGTGGCATCCCACTGATCACCTACACCGCGCGGGAATTGAACCGGGCGATCACATCCGCTCAGGCGCTGGGAATTGATTTTGGTGAGTCAACATTTGTTCGACAAACAGTTGGCGTCCCTTCGGTTTCCGGCCCCGCGGCCTGGCTGGCTTCCGAAAAAGGAGATTTGCTGGTGGATAAACGTAGATTCAGCGGTGTGACGATATCGATTTCCCGCGAAAGGAGACTATTTTAGAATGACCGTTTTTGTGACCGGAATCAATTATCATTCCGCTCCGCTTTGGCTTCGGTCCGCCATGGCGTTAAGCGATGAAGAGACGGGCGCATTGATGAGGCGGGCGACAGATGAGCGCGGGATCGAAGAATGTGTCATCGTCAACACCTGCAACCGCCTGGAGGTATATTTCACAGCGCCCGACCAAAAGGCGATTCGCGCGATACAAGATCTTCTGAGTGTAGAAAATGATCTTGACCCACAAAACACTCGCAAATATTTTTATTTCTATGGCGACTTACAGGCGGTGAAACATTTAATAATGGTCGCCTGCGGATTGGATTCCATGGTGATGGGTGAGACGGAGATTTTGGGTCAGATCAAAAAAGCGCATGAGGTGGCGAGGCTGAACGGGACCGCGAGAACTGTCTTGAACACATTGTTTCGAGATTCTGTCACCGCCGCCAAAAAGATCAAGACCGCCGTGTCCGGACCGGCCGCTCCGGTATCAATAGCGAGTCTGGCTGCGAAACGCGCGCTCTCTTTTTGTGATCGACCGAAAATTTTGCTGGTGGGAGCGACCGGACAGACAGGTGCCAATGTGTTGAAAAATCTTTGTTCCGCCTCAAATCGCACAATCCTGGCGACCACCCGCACCAGAAAAATGCTTTATTCGAGTGACATGCTGTACCGTCATCCGGATCTAACCTATATCAACTACGATGATCGCTTTAAGGCACTATCAGAAGTAGATGTGGTGATTACCGCCACATCCTCTCCGCATTATGTTTTTACCGTAAGAGACGCGACCCCCTTTATTGATAAAGATCGGGAGTATTTGTTTTTGGACCTTGCCGTGCCACTTGATGTGGACACCGGTCTGTCTGAGTTCGCGAATGTTGTAATCGAAGATATTGATCAGTTTCGTCATTTATCAGCACGAAACAATCGATTGAGAAGTAAGCAAAACAAGGCCGCGCTGGCGCGGATCGATGACTATGTCGATCGCTTCGCCAAGTGGCAGATCTTCGCGCAAGGTCATGATATGATTTGTGAGTTGGATCAACGTCTGAGATTGGCCGGCCGACGAATGGAAACGACGGATGTCGTGCATAATCTTATTTTTAACGTGCGCGAACATGCTTCGCCGGAAGAATTTGAGGTTTTTATGCGCTGCCTTTCGCCACAGATACAACAGCGCTATTTTCCTAATGTGACTCAACAAAATAAGAATGAGCGTGCTTAAACCGTGTCACCGGCAAAAGGGGTCGGCCTGTCCGACATTTTATCGACTAAACCAGAAGTGAAAAAAGAATCGACTTAAGGAATGGATGGATTGGATAAAACAATGAATGAGAGCGGTTTGAAAGGGAGAAAGAGAAAGGGCGCGGTCGCGGTCGTGGGTTTCGGGCCGGGCAATTTGGACGACATGACGTTTCGTGCGGCAAAGGCGATCACCTCGGCGGATTTGGTGATCGGCTATAAGACGTATATTGACATTCTGCGTGAGTATTTTCCCGATGCCGCGTTTCACAGCAACGCGATGACAAAGGAAGTGGAACGGTGTGAATACGCCCTGGATGAGGCTTTGAGTGGCAAACAGATCGCCTTGGTCAGCAGCGGCGACAGTGGCGTCTATGGCATGGCGGGATTGCTGCTCGAGATTGTCGCGCGCAGAGGGTTGACCGAAGATCAACTGACTGTTGAAATCATCCCGGGGGTTACAGCCGCCTCGTCCGCGGCCGCCTTGCTTGGCGCGCCGTTGATGCACGATTTCGCGGTCATCAGCCTAAGCGATTTGATGACTCCGCTGGACACCATCTGGGCGAGAGTAAAGGCCGCCGCGGAAGCTGACTTTGTCATTTGCATATACAATCCCAAAAGCCGCAAGCGGGCCACATATTTGGCCAAAAGCTGTGAGATCATCGCCCGAAGTCGCCCCGCGGACACCCCTTGTGGAATCGCCTCACATGTGGGTAGAAGCGAAGAGACGGTGATCACGACTACGTTGGCGGACTTGCCCAACCAGGATGTCGATATGTTTTCGATCGTGATTATTGGCAATTCACAAACAAAGATTGAAAATGGCAAGCTGCTCACACCGCGTGGCTATGAAGAAAAATATTTGAATTTGACGCATGACAAGGCAGGACGGGAACAGAAGTGACTTTTTTGCCGAACGAGAAGGTTGATCTTTTGGTGATCGCGGGCACCTCCGACGCGCGCTTGGTGATCGAGGCTCTCGTGCAAAAAGGAGCGCGGGTGCTCGCCAGTGTGGCCACCGAATGGGGGGCCGATTTGTTGGCGGACTCAGGAGCCGTGGTTGTCAGCGGTCGGCGGAATACCGACGCTTTCATCGCCCTGATGGAACAATACAACATCCTCAGGGTGCTGGACTGCTCCCATCCTTACGCAGTTGAGGTCTCGAAGAACGTGCGGCAAGCATGTAAAACTTTACGGCTGGTATATAAGCGGTTCGATCGATCATCAGAATTGGTGGGAGATCAGGCCGTTATCCGTGTCTCAAATCGAGAGGAGGCGGCGCAGGTGGTCACTTCCCGCTTGGATCGGCATGCGCCCGAGGCTAAGATTTTTCTGACTACCGGCAGTAAGGATCTGGCTTTTTATGCCGAAGCGTTCGACAAAGATCGCCTGATCGCGCGCGTGATACCGACGAACCGTTCTTTGGAGTTGTGTTTCGATGCGGGTATTCGTCCGGACCATATAGTGGCGATGCAAGGACCGTTCAATGAAGAGTTGAATGTCGCGCTGTTTCGTCATTACCGGACCGGGATCGTCATCACAAAAGATAGTGGGGCGCCAGGTGGCTATTTGGAAAAAATCACCGCGGCTCATAAAGTGGGAGCCGACTGCGTTGTGATCGCCAGACCGAGTGAAGAAACCGGCGAAGATGAGCACATGACAAAGATTGAAGAAGTGCTGCGTTGGTTCAACATAGAAATGATGGGATAAAACAGAGAGGGAATGACATGTCCATATATCAAGGTGAAGAGCAAATATTGGAGAACAGGGATTTTCAAGCGAGCAAACATGGATGGGAGGGGTTGATCAATTACAACCCCGATGAGATTGAAAGACGCAGTTTTGAGATCATAACCGAGGAGCTGGGCGATCGGACGTTGGATCCTTTGCAGGAACCGGTTATAAAGCGTGTCATTCACACCAGTGCCGATTTCGAGTATCTGGATAATTTATTGTTTTCACAGGATGTGATCCTGACCGCTCATCAAGCCATTCGAGACGGAGCACATATTGTGACCGACACCCGAATGGCGCAGGCGGGAGTCAACAAAAACAGATTGGCATCTCGTGGCGGATCGGTCCATTGCTTTATGAGTGACCCGGATGTCATCGCGGAGGCAAAAGCAAGAGGATGCACACGCGCGACAATCTGCGTGGAACGCGGATTTGAGTTGCAAAACAAACTTGGTGAGAAGGTAATCTTCGCGATCGGCAACGCGCCCACGGCGTTGATTCATATCTACAATCTGATCATGGAGGGGAAAGAATCCCCCGCGCTGATCGTGGCGGCTCCGGTTGGCTTTGTGAATGTGATCGAGGCGAAGGAGCTGATCGAAAAGCTTCCGGTGCCAAGTATCATCGCCAAAGGTCGCAAGGGAGGCAGCAATATCGCGGCGGCGATTTGTAACGCTTTGATATATGAAGCCGTGGGAAGAGACCAATGAATAAAAATCAAGTTGACCTGCCCGGTGATGATCAGGAAAACAACATGGTTGTGAACCATATTGAAAAACATCCTGAACCTAATTCTCGGAAAATCTCAGTGGACACCGCCTGGCAGATTCCCATTCCGCCGAGTCAATTATTGCCTCTGTCCGGCAGTGTTGAAGAATATCTATCAACGGATGAGTCCGGCGACCGCCCACAATCGAATAAACTGTCAGATTGTTCACCGATTGAACACGCGGTGACGGGGATAAAAACGGTCGATTCCAAGCAAAAATTGGCTGATTGTCCGATGCCGCCGGCAGCTGACACGCGGGCGGCGATTGAGAGCGTGTCTGACCGCGCGCTTCCCAGTCTCAGAACGGTGCAACGCCGCATCGCACAACGCATCCCCACAATAGACGGAGCGGACCAGTGTAAACGATTCGCGGTCATCACTCCGTTGGTGGATACGCCCGAAGGTTTGGCGCTGCTGTATGAAGTCCGCTCCTCCAACCTGAAGTATCATGCGGGCGAGATCAGCTTTCCGGGAGGCGCCGCAGAGGATGGAGAGTATCCCTTGGACACGGCGGTGCGTGAAACCTGTGAAGAGCTGTTGATTGAACCCGGTCAGGTGGAGATTTGGGGAGCCGGCGATATGCTGTCCATGCCGTTCAATTTGATTTTGTACCCCTTCATCGCCAGGTTGACGGACTATAATGGAACGTTTAACAAAGATGAGGTGGATCATGTGTTCACGATTCCATTAAAATGGTTCGACGCCAATGAGCCGATTGTTTTCAATAATCGTGTGTTGAATGTGCCGGTCGCGGAATTTCCTTATGAGAAAATTCCGGGAGGCAATCGTTACAAATGGGCGACCGGCGTCAACCCAATTTATTTATATGAATATGGTGAATATGTCGTCTGGGGAATGACCGGCCGCGTCACGGCGACGGTTGTCCGCTTGCTGAAGGAAGCGGGCTTGTTTTAAGATACTTAATTTCTTAATTCTTGTATTTGAGCTCTTTTTCCCCAAAATGCGTCTTGGCCACCGGGCTTATCACGCGGTCCAATTACTTACCGTTGGCCGGTTGACCGCGAAAGCCTATTTTCGGTCCGTTTTTCATTGCGAATCATACCTTTGAGGTCGGCGACGCGATTGAACCCTAAGCTGTCAGGATCAATGGTTGGTTAAAACGAACTGTATGGATTTCGGAAGAATAAACTGAATCAAGGAACACCTGACAATTAGACAATTATAAAAGATAGCTGATTCCTATCTCCATTTTATCGCTCTTTTTTGTATCTGCTTGACGACGGAATTAAGCACCGTGACCACAATTCCAATGACCACGATCCCCGCGACAGCCTGAGTGTAGTTTGCGTAAGTGATGCTGTTTTGGACATAATATCCCATGCCGTGGGTCGCGCCCATCAGTTCAGCGAAATTGAGTGAAAGCATCGAGGTCGCCACCGAAACACGTAGGCCGGACACCACGCCGGGCAGGATGTACGGCAACAGCACGTGGGTTATCATGGTGCGATTGTTCAGATTCAGCATTCGTGCGGAATCCAAAATTTGCGGTTCGATTGACACCACGCGGTTTATTGTCGTTAGAAACGTTGGCCAAAACACACCCAGTATGATCACCAACGCCGAGGCACTTCGAAATGAAGGCATCAACGATACCAGATAAGGCGAGAACACAATCGCGGGAATTGGCGCCATTACATTTGCGATAGGATAGGCGAACTCGCGCAGGCGCGGAGTCCAGCCCGCTATCAGACCCAGCGCTGTCGCTAAAATCAAACCAATGGAAAAACCCACGAATAAAAGCTGCATCGAATGACCTACATTTAACAGCATTGTTCGCCACTGGACACGGAAGGTGTCAAAGATGTTTTCAGGGCAGGGTATCAATACCGGATGAGCTTTGTTAAAGACTGAGCTCCACAATTCCCAGATAATTATAAGAATCCACACGAACAGGATGATATCATAAGGTCCCTTCGTAAGAATTCCATTTTTTTGTTTTGTTATGATTGACAGCAGAAAGAGAAGCTCAATCACCGCGAGGCCGACCAGCATTGACCAGGGTTCACGCACGGTCGGTCGAGCTTTGGGGGCGAATAGTGAGATACAGATCAGGATGGCAAGAAAGCCGTGTGCCAAAAAGAACTGGCGATTACAAAAGGTTTTCATCATCCCCCCCCGTTTCGGAAACCGCGTTGAAGAGCCCCATGATATGTCGCTTGATCGCGATATAATCCTCATCTTTATTTGTATCAATGGCGGTGCGCGGGCGAGGGCGCGAAATTATCATATCATCCATGATCACGCCCTGCCGCATGAACACGATCCGGTCGGCCAAACGGATCGCTTCTTCGATATCGTGGGTGACGAATACCACCGTTTTTTGTTTTTGATCGCCGGTTTTCCATAAAGATTCCAGCAGAACGTGCAGTTCCTTACGTATCTTGGCGTCAAGAGCCCCGAAGGGCTCGTCCAGCAATAGGATGTCCGTGTTCATCGACAGTGCGCGGGCGATCGCCACCCGCTGGCTCATTCCACCTGAGAGCTGATAAGGATATTTTTTGGCGGCGTCCCACATTCCAACCTTTTTAAGATATTCAGCTGATACCCGGCGGATTTCGGCTTTGGACAGGTTTCTATTTGCCTGTTTTACAGCAAATTCAACATTTCCCAGCGCCGTCAGCCAGGGGAAGAGTGAATAGTTTTGAAAGACGATCATTCTATCAGGTCCCGGTCCCGTGACAGGTACGCCATCTATGCAAATCCGGCCATTGGTCGGCAAAGAAAGTCCGGACAGCAGGCGCAGGAGCGTCGATTTCCCACAACCCGACGCTCCCAGGACACAGACGAACTCGCCATCATCTATGTCTAAATCAATGTTGTTGAGCACAATTGGACCTTTGTCATAACGAAAACTCAACCCGCTGATACTAATGGCTCCCATTAAGTGTTATTTGCCTCAAAATAAGTGTAAAACTCCTGCCAAAGGTCGTTGTCCGGCTCACGATCCATAAGGGTTTGAAGGGCCGTTTCATATACGTTAGTGACGACATAGTCGGACCAGTCGACATCAATTGTGTCGGAGATTTCACCGATGTTCATCATGGCGTTGTAAAAATTGATGCAGGCATCCTTGTCCGGATCAAGTGAGAGGCGCATGCGTGGAGTGTAGTCGCCTATGCCGTAGAGTTGCGCTTGGAGAAAATCTCTGTCTTGTCCGGTATAGTCTACCGCGATGTCGAGCGTCTCTTCCATGTTTTCAAGGTAATATTCATGACCGCGCAGAGTGGCTATCTCAAATTTCACCAAGGCGTCAAACTCTGTTTCGTAAGTGTTTTGATTGCATGTCTGACGACAGCAGGGGTAGACCTCAACAAAATCGTCTACGCCGGCCACGACATCGACGCCGTACTCGTCCGCATAGTAGCCCATGACTGAGTTTGTGATGCAAAGATCATATTCACCTTTGGCGCAACCTTCAATCGCTCCGGTGGCGACATAGATGAAGGTCACATCCGCATCCTCGCCCGGCGCTCCGATTGTATATCCGTTTTCCAGAAGATAGTTTTTCAGCACCATCTGACCTGTCTCGGGCATGGCGACAGCGATGGTCAGGCCAACGAAATCCTCCGCGCTGTTTAAGACAATACCGCTGTCTTTCTTCGCCATGATCTCGGCGCCCTCAGAGGCCGTGCCACCAAAAACACGCAGCGTTGTTGTGCCCTGAGCGATAAATGTGGCGGCCGCCGTGCTGCTGAAAAGATAGACATCCAGGTCGCCGGTGGAGACGGCGAGGTATGCGTCGTTCATACTGGAAACCTGTTGAAAGTTGACGTCAACTCCCTCTTCCTCCAAATAGCCCAGCGCGTCCGCGACAATGACGCCCACAGGTTTTAGCGCCGTGCCTAACAAACCCACTTCAAGGGTCACTGTTTCGTTAGCCTCACTCGCGTCAGTGCTTGAGGCGCTATCAGTGAGATCAGCAACAGAGGTATCCGCCACCGAATCAGGTTTGTCTGTCGGAGCGGCATTGCCGCCACAGGCGGTGAAGGTCAACAACATGGCGACGACGAGAACAAATGATGATAAGCGTTTCATTCTTCTTTTTCCTTTTCTTCCCTCTTCTTTTTTCGGTTGATCCTGAGAATAATTGATGGCTTTTTAATGATTAGTCTATATTAGACTATGTCCAGTAAAGGTGTAAAAATATTGCTCCCATCTCAAGGAGCAGCGTTTAAGTGGCCACGACTAATTTTATAATAATTACATAATGACTTTATAGCATAAATCAGACACAATCAATTCTTGACCGTGATCTTTTGTGTTCCTTACTCAGCTATTCTCATTTATTCCCAATAAATGCCAAGTCGTGTTGATCTGTTTTAATCCATCTGTCGCTTAACCCGGGTGCGCTTTATTCACCATGAGAGCAAAAAAACGCTGAAACTCAACAGTTTCAGCGTTTTGACTGGTCGGAGTGACTGGACTTGAACCAGCGGCCTCTTACTCCCGAAGCAAGCGCTCTACCACCTGAGCCACACCCCGAAGCGCTCAATTAGTTTATCATATAGGTGTATTATGTCAAATAAAATAGCAAAAAATTGTTCAATCGTGGGCTGATCAAAGATGGGGAGAAAAGTGTTTATGGGATATCTGCCGTTATTTATCAAAATGGACGCGGCCACCTCCTTGGTATTGGGCGGTGGAGAGGTCGCCTTGCGCAAAGCGCGTGCGATTCTCAAAGCGGGTGGCAAACTTATCATTGTCGCCGATTCATTTGTTGAAGGCTGGCTGGAATTGGATCAGGCCGATGTTCTGCTGAAAAAAGAACGAATCACCGAGATGTTCACTGAACGTCCGCTTGAATTTTGGAAGCAATATAAGGTGGTTGTCGCGGCGACAGACAATCCTCTGTTAAACGAGAAGATTTCCGAGTCCGCGGCCCGGGCGGGCTGTCTGGTGAACAACGTGTCTGCGCGGGGCGAAAATTTATTTGAGTTTGGTGCCCAAATCAGGCGTGGCGCGGCCTGTATCGCCATACACAGCGCGGGCAATCCGGCTTTGTCCGCGCAGATGCGTCGCCGGCTGGAAGAAATTGTGCCACAAGAATGGGGAGACGCCGTGGATCAGATGGCGAAGCTTCGTCTGACGCCGGAATTTCAGCAACTTCCACTGTCGGAACAGCGTGCCCGCCTGCGTGAGCTGGCGCTTAAATCAATCGAAGGCGAACCGCACGACTCCTCGGAGCGCTGACCTCCGACCCGGACTGCGGATTGCAATTAACCCCCTCCGACACAGCGCGAAGAGGTATTTGACAAGCAAACAAAGACGAATGTATAATCTCAACATTATGATTATCACACGGAGGTGAATATATATGTCAAAAATGACTTTCCAACCCAAGAAAAGAAAACGGAGCAAGGTGCACGGTTTTCGAAAGAGAATGAGAACCGCGAAAGGTCGCAAAGTTTTACAACGTCGCCGTCTAAAGGGCCGCTCAAGACTCTCGGCCTGATCACGAAAAGACTGCACATCCTGTAGTCTTTCTTTATTTCGAGGGAAAACGACATATGCTTAGAACACGGCGGTTGAAGAAAAACTATGAGTTTTCGCTGGTTTTTCGCAAAGGATCTTTTGTGGGAGCCAGAAATGTAAATCTCAATTACCGCCGCAATCGTTTACCATATAATCGACTCGGTGTGACTTCATCGCGCAAAACCGAAAACGCGGTCCTACGCAATCACACGAAGCGATTGTTGCGGGAGGCGTACCGTCGTTTGGAACCGGAAATAGACACCGGTTTTGATCTCGTTTTTTTGGGCAAGCCTCATAGCGGAAAATTACAGTTTGAGGACGTCTTGAGAGATATGCGATATTTGTTGTGCAAGGCTCATTTGCTTGACGACAGCCAACAGGCCGCGACCGCACGACAGGATGACATCATTGACCGTGACAAAACGAAAGAAAGTTGAGCGGAGAATGAAACGTTTTATGATTCGTCTGATACAGGCGTATCAGTCAGGCATATCGCGCTATCGTCCACCCAGATGTCGTTTTACGCCGACTTGTTCACAATACGCGGTCGAAGCATTGGAAAAGCACGGTGTGCTGAAAGGCTCGCTGCTCGCCATTTGGAGACTGTTGCGCTGCAACCCGTTTAGCAAAGGTGGATATGATCCGGTCAAATGAAATCCGGCCAATCAATCCGAGAAACGATCATTGTGGAATGATTGTGGACCCAGGTTATATTAGAGGAAAATAATGGAGTATTTTGTGATGCCGCTTCAGGCGGCCAGTCTGCTTTCACCGCTCTATACAGCGTTTGGATGGCTGATGGCGCAGTTTTATAGTGTGTTCAACAACTACGGTCTCGTTATTATATTGTTTACCATGCTGCTGCGTGGCGTCATGATCCCATTGAATATCCGTCAGCAAAAAAACTCGCTGAAGCAGCAGGCTTTGTCCCGTGACATGAATGAACTTTCCAGGATTTATGGTGACGATCGAATGGGCCTTCAAGAGGCTCAGGCTGCGTTGTTTAAGAAACACGGCATATCCACTACAAGTGGTTGTCTGATGTCTTTGCTGCCGATGTTTCTTATCTGGCCGGTCTACCGTATCATATCCGCTCCGATGAAATACATCATGCGTGTGGCTGAGGGAAATATCACCGCTATCGCCACAATGCTGAATGGCAAAGGCCTATTTCCGGAGAATTTGATCAGCGCCGCCGCCGACAACAACATTCCGGTTATGAACGCGTTGCACAGCAATCCATCCATGTATGCCGCGGCCGTCAATAACGGCTGGATCAAAATCGGTGATGTGTTGGATATTGATTTTTTTGGTATCAATCTGGGGTTGACCCCACAATGGCGTCCGTCGGCTTTGTTCGGCGCAGAAGCGTCCACCTATCTGCCGCTGCTGGCCATCGCCTTCCTGGCTGTCGCCACGACTTTTTTGGTCAGCAAGGTTCAGGAATGGACAAATCCAATGTATTGGAAAATACGTGAAGAAAAGAAACTGGCTAAGAATAATCCCGCGAGAACGGTCAGCGATGACGCGATGTCGTCCGGAATGATGAAATCGATGAAATGGATGATGCCGATTTTCACATTTTTCATGATCTTCTCGATGCCCGCTGCGATGGGTCTTTACTGGATCGTCGGCAACCTTATGAGCGCCTTCCAAGCGACTTTGTTTTATTATCTTTATGCCAAACCGGCGTTCGCCAACACCGGATCAAACTCGCCCGTTAATCGATCAGACACCAAGCGGCTGAACAAGGGCAAGCGAAAGAAAGGAACCGCGTGAAATGCTTAATGGAATTGAAAAGACGGGGAAAACAGTGTCCGACGCCGTGCAGGCCGCGTTGGATGAACTTGATGTTTCTCTGGACGATGTTTTAGTTGAAGTTTTGGATGAGGGTGGAACCGGTGGATTGCTCGGTTTCGGCAGAAAACCGGCACGTGTCCTGGTTACGCTCAATTCGGCGATCTTGGAGAAAGAGCGGTCCGAAGTCGAAGAGGCGCTCCCCGAAGAGCCGATTGTTGAGACGGGAGAGCCGATTGTTGAAACAGTGGAACCAATTGAATTGCTGGAAAACAAAGTGCCCGCGGAAGCCGCCGATGAGGACGACCTCGTCGCCGCGGAACCATCTGTTGATGAGTCTCAAGTCGAGCTTGATGAAGAAATTGTGTATTACGGTGACGATGTCGATGTCGCGGACCCGGCCGACCACACAAAGGAAGAAGAGGCCGCGATCGATTTTCTACGACGCGTGTTTGACTTTTTTGATGTGCGGGAAACGATTGATACCTCGTGGGAGGACGGCAGACTGCTGATCGATGTCAATGGTGAAAACTGCGGTCAGGTGATTGGACACCGCGGTGAAACTTTGAACGCGCTGCAGTATTTGACATCCATTGCGGTGAATCGGGTCACCAATTCACATGTTCATGTCACCCTTGACATATCAGGATACCGGGCCCGCAGAGAGGGCGCGTTGCGACGCACGGCCAATCGCTACGCGAGTGAAGTGGTTCAACGCCAAAAAGAATTTGTTATGGAGCCGATGAACGCGGCTGAGCGGCGCGTCGTTCATTTCGCCTTGCAAAACTACCCCGGCGTCACGACAGAAAGTGAAGGGGATGAACCAAATCGTTGCGTGGTGATTATTCCAACACAGGACCAATGATTTCCAGAGGTTGCGGTTGGCGGCCGGACTTTCCTCGTTTAATCAAGGCGGCTGAGTCGGGCGACTCGGCCGTTTTTGTTGAGTGGATTTAATATTAGAATGGTTGGGCAGTTTAAAAATGAACGAACAGTTAACTGTGCTGGATCATGGTTACGACGCGTATGCGGCGGTCGCCACGCCACCGGGACGATCGGGTGTGGCGCTGATCCGTCTGGCCGGCAAAGATGCGCCGGCGGTGGCCGACCGTGTTTTTCGGTTTGGACCACTTGGAGCGAAAGAGACACGCCCGGCTCGCCAGGTTCGGCAAATGGCCGGCTACACGGCGGCGTTGGGTTATTTGGTGGACCCCAAGACCGAAGAAGTGATTGACCAGGCGGTTGTGCTTCGTTATCGCGCTCCGCATTCGTATACCGGTGAGGACATTGTCGAATTCACTGTCCATGGTGGCGGCGAAGTCACTCGAAAATCATTGCGGGCGATTTTCACCGCGGGTGGGCGACCGGCTGAGGCCGGAGAATTTACAAGAAACGCTTTTCTCAATGGGAAAATGGATCTGGCGCAGGCGGAGGCGGTAATTGATCTGATCGATGCGGAGACCTCACGTTTCGCTCAGGCTGCTGTCGAACAGTTAAAAGGCGGACTGTCTGACAGCGTCCACAAGATCCTCGGTGTTTTATATCAACTGATGTCGGCCCTGGAAATGTCCATTGAATATCCGGATCATGAGGATAGCCGGCTGGAAGTTGACACGATGCGAGAGCTGTTGGTCGCCGCGATCAACCCTCTTGAACAATTGAAATTAGGATATCGTCAAGGGGCTATCCTGCGAGATGGGCTCCACGTTGTTTTGACCGGTTTGCCCAATGTCGGCAAGTCATCTTTTTTAAATCGTCTGAGTGGTCAGGATCGATCCATTGTCACAGATCTACCCGGCACGACCCGCGACACCATTGAGCTCGACATCGAGCTCGATGGGATTCCGGTACATCTGATTGACACCGCGGGTCTGCGTGATTCCACCGACCCGATCGAGCGGATTGGCATTGAACGAGCTAAGCAGTCGATGGCGAAGGCGGATCTGTTGATTTGGATGCTGGCCCCGCCCTTTGAAGGTTCTGAAGAATATGATTATTGGTTTTCAAAACTTCCGAAAGACAAACCATTGCTGGTTCTGGCGAACAAAGACGATCTGCCGAATTTCCCGGATTTTTTTGAGCAAATCAAACTGTGGCTGGATGGATCACGAAAATTGACTGAGTCTCAGTATTCTGTCTGGAAAACCCATCAACAAGATCATGAAAGCCATGGCGATTTTGAGCCGCTTGCGGTCTCCGCCAAAGATGGCAGCGGATTTGATACGGTAATTGACCTGATCCGATCCATGTACCTTTCCTATGGAGCCGAGTCGCGCGATCAAGTGATTTTGACTTCAGCCAGACATTATGACGCTGTTTCCAAAGCACTCGATTTATTACGACAAATCCATATGGATGTGGACTTTTTACCACAGGATGTGCTCGCCCAGGCATTGCGTGGCGCCGCGGAGCAGCTGGCCCTGATCGTTGGTGAACGGGTGTCCGATGAGGTCATCGCGCAGATTTTTTCGCGGTTTTGTGTCGGAAAATAAAGTCTGGGGGCAGTCTCTATTAAACAAAAGAGGTGCGCGGAGCGAGAACGGGATGTGCTGGCCGACAAAATGCCACGACCTTGGCGGACATCAATATACAAGGAGAACCTATGGCGTCACTTGAAGACAAACAAAGACAACCTCATTTTTTTAACGGCGGTGATTACGACGTTGTTGTCACAGGAGCAGGTCATGCCGGCTGTGAAGCCGCGGCCGCCGCGGCCCGGCTCGGGTGCTCGGTTTTACTGTTGAGCATGAATTTAGACACACTTGCGAATCTACCTTGCAATCCAAATATCGGCGGCACAGCGAAAGGCCAGCTGGTGCGTGAAATTGACGCGCTCGGCGGAATTATGGGATTGTTGGCAGACGAGGCGACCATTCAATTTCGCATGTTGAACGCCTCCAAAGGTCCCGCCGTGCAATCACCACGCGCGCAGATTGATCGCAGGCAATACCATGAGTTAATAAAAAACCATCTTGAAATGATTCCCAATTTGCAGCTGTTGCAGGACGAGGTCGTCGAAATCCTGTGTAATGAAAAAAATGTTGTGCAGGGGGTGACCACTCGCCATGGTACAACTTACACTTGTAAAAAATTAATTCTCGCCACCGGAACTTTCCTGGACTCTCGCGTGATTGTGGGCGAGGTCAGCTACCCCAGTGGTCCTGACCGCCTCTTCCCCTCAATCGGACTCTCTGACTCGTTGCGATCATACGGGTTGAAGCTATTTCGTTTTAAAACGGGAACACCGGTTCGGATTAATTTTAACAGCGTCAATTTCGAAAAACTTGATGAGCAACCGGGCGATCCATGTCCGGACACATTCTCTTTTAAAAATGAATCCAACCCTCACTACAAAAATCGACCTCAGCGCAGCTGTTGGTTGACTTGGACAAATGAGGAGACCCACCGCATTTTAAATGACAACCTGGATCGCTCTCCGCTCTATAGTGGAGACATTGAAGGAGTCGGTCCCCGCTATTGTCCATCGGTTGAAGATAAAATTGTTCGATTTCCGGATAAAAAACGACACCAGGTGTTTATTGAACCGACAGGAAGAGACACCGCTGAAATGTATGTGCAAGGGTTGTCCTCCAGCATGCCGGAAGATGTTCAACTGCGTGTCCTGCACTCTGTGCGTGGCTTGGAAGAGGCGGTGATCCAACGCTGTGGGTATGCGATCGAATACGACAGTTTGGATCCAACTGAGCTGAAGCTGTCTTTGGAACATCAAAAAATCGCCGGTTTATATGGGGCCGGACAGATTAACGGAACGTCCGGCTATGAAGAGGCGGCGGCTCAAGGCCTCATGGCCGGAGTGAACGCCGTGCGATCAATCCGCGGCGAGCGGCCAATCATCCTAGATCGCTCACAAGCCTATATAGGAGTGCTGATCGACGACCTGGTAACCAAGGGAGTGAATGAGCCATACCGCTTGATGACCTCGCGGGCGGAGTACCGTTTGATTTTGCGTCAGGATAACGCCGACGAGCGCCTGACAGAATTGGGTCGTGAAATCGGCCTGGTTGGCGATGAGCAATACGAACGTTTTTTACAGAAACAAAAAATGATCCGCGAGGAAAAGGCGAGGCTGGAGACCGTTCGGATCCGACCCAACGCTCAAACAGATCAATTTTTAAGAGATCACGGCACCGCGCCGCTACAAGGCGGAATGTCGTTGGCTGAATTAATCAAACGCCCGCAGCTTGACTACTCAACTCTCGCTCCGCTTGACCCCGAGCGACCGGATTTACCGGAAGTGATTGGACGCAATGTCAATATCATCATAAAATACGCGGGTTACATCGACATGGAAAGAGAGCGGGTCCGGCAATTTCTTAAGATGGAGTCCAGACGAATTCCTGCCAACATCGATTTTTTGAATATTGGCGGGCTGCGGATTGAGGCCGCTCAGAAACTTAACGAGATCCGACCGGAATCGGTGGGACAGGCCGGCCGAATCGCAGGTGTCTCACCCGCGGACATAACTGTGCTGTTGGTTCATTTGGAACAATGGAAGAGGAAAGAAAAGCGATGATACGTGCGCGGATAAGGGAACAATTCGAACTTCAAAACATCTCGAAGTTATTTGATGTCACGACGGAACAAGTGGAGCGGTTCGCCACTTATGCCAATTTACTCGTCACCGTGAATCAGACCATGAATTTGACAGCCATCACAACCCCTTATGACATAGCACAGCGCCATTTTCTGGACAGCCTGACGATTTTGGAAGAGATTGACGGTTACTGCGCGCGAGTTGGTCGGCGGGATGTGACACTTGCGGACGTCGGCACCGGCGCGGGTTTTCCCGGCATACCGATTCAAATCATGCGGCCGGATATCCGCCTAACTTTAATTGACTCACTGGCCAAACGAGTGAGATTTCTGGAAACCGTAATTCAAGAACTGAATCTGGAGCGGACAAAAGCCATCCATATGCGTGCGGAAGACGCGGGTCGAAAGCCTGAACTTCGCTCCGCGTTTGACATCACCACCGCGCGCGCGGTCGCGCGTACCTCGGTTCTCAGTGAATACTGTTTGCCGTTGACCAAGGTTGGTGGAGTGTTTATCGCGATGAAAGGTGACGACATCGAAGAGATCGCGGACGGCAGACGAGCGATTGGTCAACTGGGTGGAAAAGTGAGCGCCGAACGCAAGTTCTTATTGCCGGGAACCGACATGCGGCGCACGATCATTACCGTTGACAAGGTCAAGGAGACACCCGCCTCGTTTCCGCGCAAAAGTGGCATTCCAAAAAAGAAACCCCTTTAATTTAGAGTGACCCCCAGAGGTTGGACCAACCGACAAATCCTCTCGGTCGCACAATCGATTATTTGACTGTCTATGGGCGTGCGGTCTGCTTCGTGTGTAGCCCCTTTGCCGAGGGGGACTAAGAGATAATTGGCTAACTATGGTATAATTTCAATGTTGTTTCAGCATACAATTCATGCATGGGTTGGAGGTATTCATGAGCGAGGAAAAGAGTAAAACTGATCATTTCATGACGGAAGATCAGAGGGTCGAAGCAATATTTCGCGAACATGTGACGAATATTGTTCCGGTCGAGCTCGAAAGCGAGATGAAAACTTCTTTCATTGACTATGCGATGAGTGTGATCACAGACCGCGCGCTGCCGGATGTTCGAGACGGGTTAAAACCGGTCCATCGGCGCATCCTCTATTCGATGTTCACTCAAGGCTTCACACCGGAAAAGCCACACCGCAAATGTGCGACCACGGTTGGAGATGTGCTGGGTAGGTTCCACCCCCATGGCGACGCGGCGGTCTACGACTCTCTGGTTCGCCTGGCGCAGGACTTTTCGATGCGCTACACCTTGGTTGACGGGCATGGGAACTTTGGATCTCGTGATGGTGACGCCCCCGCGGCATATCGCTACACCGAGGCTCGCCTGACAAGAATCGCCATCGAGATGATGAACGATATCAACAAAAACACGGTGGATTTTCAGCCGAACTTTGATGAGCATGAAATGGAACCCGCCGTTTTGCCCGCCCATTTCCCCAATCTGCTGGTCAATGGATCCACCGGCATCGCTGTCGGCATGGCTACCCACATTCCGCCGCATAACTTGGGTGATGTCATAGATGGAGCGATTCATTTGCTTAACAATCCGGACGCCACCGTTGATGATCTGATGCGGTTTGTGCCCGGCCCGGATTTTCCAACCGGCGGTCTGATTTTGGGCACCGACGGAATTCGCTCCATGTATACAACAGGTAGAGGGCAGATTGTTGTTCGCGCCAACTGTGAAATTGAAGAGGCGCCAAACGGGCGACAACGCATTGTGGTGCGTGACCTGCCTTATATGGTCAATAAAGCGAAATTGATTCAAAAGATCGCTGAATTGGTCAAAAACAAGCGACTGGAAGGCATATCCTACGTTCGTGATGAGTCCGACCGCAAGGAGGCGGTGCGCATTGTAATTGAAATCAAGCGGGACTCGAACGCCAACGTTGTGTTGAACCGCCTTTATCGCATGACTCAGCTGCAAGATAACTTTAACGCCAATGTGTTGGCTTTGGTGCCGGACGGCGGGCCGCTGGTTCCCAAGTTGATCAATCTGCATGACGCTCTTCATTATTACAACGAGCACGCCAAAGAGGTCACTACCAGACGCACGCAGTTTGAATTGGAAAAGACCGAGGCGCGCAAACATATTGTTGAAGGTTTGCGTGTCGCCATTGCCAATATCGATGAAGTCGTGCGCATCATCCGCGCATCCAAGAACGAAGATGACGCGAAAACCCGCCTCAGTGAACGCTTTGGATTCTCCGAACGCCAGGCGCAACACATCGTGGACATGCGTTTGGGTCGCCTGACCGGACTGGAGCGCGACAAATTGGAGGCTGAATACGCCGATTTGTTGGCCAAAATAGAATATTATTTAGAAATTTTGCAAAATGAGAGCCGTTTGATCGAGGTCATCATTGAAGAGATGAACGCTCTTAAAGATAAATATAATGACGAGCATCGCACACAAATTGATCTGGCCGGAGGTGAAATCACCGATGAGTCATTGATCAAAGAGGAGCTTGTGGTTGTCACGATGACTCATTTTGGCTACATCAAGCGCCAGCCGACGGACACGTACTCCAAACAACACAGAGGTGGCAGAGGCATTATTGGACTTCACATGCGTGAGGACGATTTTGTGCAGATGTTGATTACCTCGCACACCCATGACTATCTTCTGTTCTTCACGGAAAAGGGACGGGTGTTCCGTCTTAAGACCTATCAAATTCCGGAGGAAAGCAGACAGGCCAGGGGGCTGCCGGTTGTCAATCTGCTGCAGCTGGATCCGGATGATCGGATTGAGACGGTCATCCCGATCGTGAGGGATGAGCACTATGAGTATTTGATCATGGCCACGCGCAACGGACTGGTCAAACGAACCGCCGTCAGTCAGTTTAAGAACATCAACCGGGCGGGTTTGATTGCGATCGACCTGAGGGAGGATGATGAGTTGATCGGAGTGACCCACTCTTCCGGCAAAGATGATCTACAATTGATAACCAAACAAGGATTTGGGATTCGTTTCAGCGAATCCGATGTCCGCCCGACCGGTCGCAACACCATGGGTGTGAAAGGGATCACACTGAACGAAGGCGATGAGGTCATCAGTATGGTGCGCATCGTCGATCCCGAGGTGCGCATCGAAGAGTTGAATGGAGAGGACGATAGCGCAAACCTGATGTTTGTTTCTGAATTCGGTTTTGGAAAAAGAACCGACTATGATGAGTTCCGGGTGCAAAGACGTGGCGGTAAAGGACTGATCGCATATAAGCCTTCATCAAAAACCGGTGATCTTGTGGCGGCGTTGTCAATTTCAGATCAAGACGATGCGGTCATGATCGATGAGGCCGGACTTATCATACGCATCGCGGCCGCCGAGATCTCGACGCTGGGCCGAACCGCCAGAGGAGTGACCCTGATGCGCTCGCGAACGGGTAAAGTGGTTGATGTGACCGTTGTCGAGCACGAGGAGACAGACGGTCCCGAGATGCCGGAAGATGAATTCGCCACAGAGCGAGATGAAACGGATATGAATGAGGCGAGCGAAGAAGAGGCCTCTTTCGCGCGGTTGCCATCAGGTGAATCTGATGATCATGAGAACAATGACGAAGAAATGGACGACTGATTTGAAAGCACATTTTGACAGATGAAAAAAGTGGCGCTGAATGTCGGATTGTTTGTTTGGGCGCAGGCGCTGATCATCGCGTTGTTGCTGATCAGTGTGGATGTTCATTCTTTTTATCGACCGTTGTATGACCTGACCTATGAGCGGATGGATACCGCTCGTGAAATCGGTATTTCCGAACTTGAACTACAGCAAGCGACAACGATTTTGCTGGACTACATTCGAGATGATCGAGGTGACCTTGACCTCACGGTAAGTGTGGATGGTGTTGATCAACCCATGTTCAATGAGCGGGAAGTTAAACATATGATCGATGTCAAGGTTTTATACCGAAACGCGATGAACGTGAAGTGGATCTGTCTGGGCACGTTTGTTGTCGGACTGGTCGCGCTGATTGCGATTAAAAAACAAGACAGGGCGGTTTTGTTTTTTCGTGCGATCAAAATCGCTTTGGCGGTCAGTTTGATTGCCATGTCGATTGTCTTTATATTTCTATTGGTAGACTTTGAACAATTTTGGACAAGTTTCCACAAAGTTTTTTTCAGCAACGATTTGTGGATTTTAGATCCTCGTACAGACAATCTGATTCTGATGGTCCCCTCGATGTTTTTCAACCGGCTTGTTAAACGCATTGTCGTGACATTTTTTGGCGCGATTCTGCTATTGTTGATCGCCAACGTGGCATACGTGATAT